>NZ_JAMCOU010000013.1:0-560313 GCF_023499985.1 Acinetobacter amyesii
ACTTTCAAAATCCTTGCCGAGCGATATCGTAATCGAGGAAAAAGACTGGGCTTAAGATTCAATTTAATTGCGGGAATCTATAATTTAAAGCTGAGCAAAAAATGAATTATGAAAGAAGTCTAATGTAAATGAAAAAATAAGGGATAATTTTTCAACATTTCTTTTAGTTGTGAATCAGCTATTTTGTGATATCTATCATTCCCATAAAAAGCTTTAAATGAGGTATTAAATTTTATATTTGATATTTCTCTCCAGTAAGCACTGGGAAACATACTCAAATAAAAGAAATCAAATGGTTCCATTAGTCTTTTAAATTTTCTCTCATCCTTATATATAATTGTACAAATTCCTTTTAGATAAATATTGGTATAGATATAAAGACTTATGAAGAAGATCCACAATAAAATAAAGAATAAAAGCCCGACCATTCCGATGAATGTTGTAGGTTCAGTTTTATATAACTTAATAATAAACTCTATCATTTATTTTCCATAACTTTTTCAACTAAATCGTATGATTTACCAGCATAGTGACCTGCAATCTCAGATGTACCTTTAGCGGCAATAGCAGCTCCAGCAGCAACAATACCAATAACAATTAATCCTGTTCCACCTGTCGCAAGACAATTAAATAACTAGCTTTTTTAGAAGAAACCGAGGTATTAACCTCGGTTTTCGATAGAACTCTAATTTTTTTTAAAATACTGGTCCACAGAGTAGCCAAGAAACAAAAAGAGCAAACTTAAAATTCCAGATAGCATAAATAGATAATGAAGATAAAAAAACATTGGGTAATTTTTCAAAAACTCTTTTAACTGATAATCACCTATTTTTTGATATATATTATTCCCATAGAAAGCTTTAAATGAGGTATTAAACTTTATATTTAATATCTCTTTCCAATATGCACTAGGCAAAACACTTAAATAAAAAAAATCAAATGGCTCCATTAATCTTGCAAACCGTTTCTCATCCTTATACACAATTTTGCAAATTTCTTTTAGATAAATATTAATATAGATATAAAGGCTTATTATAACCACCCATGCCACTACAATAAATAAAATACCAACTAGAATAATAAATAAACCAGGTCTATCTTTAGACATAGATAATAGAATTTCCAACATTATTTATTCCTAATTTCGTCAATATAGTCATAGGCTTCACCTACGCCATATCCTGCAATTTCACTAGCACCCTTTGTAGCCATTGCTCCTGAAGCAGCCACAATACCTATTACAATCAACCCAGTTCCACCTGTGGCGAGTCCAATCACAATAGCACTCACTACTGCTCCAGCAACCAAACCAGTACCGACTTTGGCAGTCTCAACAATCGTTGTTCTTGCTTTGTCTTCTGGCGCGGCTTCATATACATTTACACCAGAACTCACAACATCCGTAGTAATAGACACATAGCCTGCTATTTTAAGAAAAAACCGAGACATTAAGCTCGGTTTTCAATAAAACTCTAAATTTTTAAAAATACTGATCCGCAATAAAACCCAATAACAGCAAAAGTGTTCCCAAAATACCTGACACAATGATCAAATAATGTAGATAAAAAAATACGGGATAATTTTTCAACATTTTTTTTAATTGGGAATCACCTATTTTTTGATATACATTATTCCCATAGTAAGCTTTAAATGAAGTATTAAACTTTATATTTGATATTTCTCTCCAATAGGCACTGGGCAACATACTCAAATGAAAGAAATCAAAGGGCTCCATCAATCTTGTAAATCGTTTCTCATTCTTATATAAAATTTTGCAAATTCCTTTTACATAAATATTGCTATAAATATAAAGGCTTATGAAGAAGACCCACAATAGAATAAAGAATAAGAAACCAAAAGCAAAGAGTGCAAAAATATGATCTGTAATCAATAAATTGATAATTTTATTCATTTATACTTTCCACTTTATCATATATACCCAGCCCCGTATCCTGCAATCTCAGATATACCTTTAGCGGCAATAGCAGCTCCAGCAGCAACAATACCAATAACAATTAATCCTGTTCCACCTGTAGCCAAACCAACAATTAATGCTGCTGTAAATGTACTAGCAACAATTCCAGTTCCTAACTTCACTGTCTCAACAACTGTCGTTCTTGCTTTATCCTCTAGTGCAGCTTCATACACTTTTATGCTCGAACCTACAATATCCGTAGCAATAGACACATAGCCTGCTATTTTAAGAAAAAAACCGAGACATTAACTCGGTTTGGCTGTGTTGCACAAAGATTTCATAACTATATGATTTTAAAAGTTTTGATTGTTTTTTGATCCAAAATTAAATTTATTTAAATCAGATGCTTACATATTTATGCAACAAAGCCACTCGGTTTTAGTTTTTGATAGAGTTTCAAATCTTTTTAAAAATAATGTGCATGAATGTATGCATAAAGCATAAATAAAGTACCTAAAATACCTGACACTATAACCAAGTAATGTAGATAAAAAAATACAGGATACTTTTTCAACATTTCCTTTAACTGGGAATCACCTATTTTTTGATATAAATTATTCCCATAGTAGGTTTTAAAAGAAGTATTAAACTTTATATTTGATAATTCTCTCCAATAGGCACTGGGCAACATACTCAAATGAAAGAAATCAAAGGGCTCCATCAATCTTGTAAATCGTTTCTCATTCTTATATAAAATTTGGCAAATTCCTTTTAGATAAATATTGGTATAGATATAAAGGCTTACGAAAAATACCCACAGCAAAATAAAAAATAAAAGCCCCAACGTTATGAATGGAATCTTTTTAAATAAAATTAGTATAATTTCCATACTTATTTGCTCACATTTTCTTCAATAACATCATAAGCCGTTCCTGCACCCCATCCAACAATCTCAGATGTACCTTTAGCGGCAATAGCAGCTCCAGCAGCAACAATACCAATAACAATTAATCCTGTTCCACCTGTCGCAAGTCCGACAATTAAATAACTTGCATAAATTCCAAAACCAATACCAGCGCCAACTTTAGCAGTCTCAACAACTGTTGTTCTTGCTTTGTCTTCAGGTGCAGCTTCATATACTTTTATGCTTGAACCTACAACATCCGTAGCAATAGACACATAACCCGCTATCTTTAGTTGTGTCGCAAACTTACCTATTTTGCCCATTTCTTTGGCGTATTCTTTGAGTCCACCTTTAAAGTTATTGTCTCTAACCAATGCCGATTGCTTCAACATACGGCGCATATTGGTAGTTTTAATCGACTGATCCCAACGCAAGAATTTCTTAGTTCCTTCGTTATCTAACTCCCTATACAAGTTTGCATACTTCTGTTTGAACTGGGTAAAATTTTTAGGGTTTGCTAACCCTGAGCCTTTGGCTTGTTCTTCGGCATACTTTAGAGCGAGTTCACCATGTAATCTGTAAACCCGATGCGCTTGTCCCTCAACCAATGATAAAGAAGCATCAACCGCCATCTTGTGCTCAAAAAATCCATCTTCTTCTTGCTTATTAAATTTAATCGTTAGGGGATGGTCATTTTCTTCAAAGATATTTTTATTAATAATCTTGGCGTTTTCTCTCAATAATGCATCGTAGAAAAATTCATAGTTTTGTGCGAAAAACACCGCATCAAAATCTTTATCCTTTTTCATTTGCTCTAAATTTTGATGTGCCTGCTGTGCTTGCTTTTTATATTCGGGTAATTCCTTCGCTGTGGTTGAATTTGAGATAATTACCACCTGCCCAGGCTGCAAAACACCCATTGAAACCAAATTGGTTAAATGTGGATTGTTCGCTTTTAAAATTCCCCAATCTTTCTCAGTCAATGGCTTTTTAAATACACGTTGTGCCCAAGTCATCACAGGTTCAGACTTTTTAACTAAATACCAAGCAACCTCTCCGTCATTGATTTGTATTTCTTGTATATTTTCTTTGGTTTTCTCAGTAGTTCTAGTTGTCGTTTTAAATTCAAATAAGCTCCACTTATTTGGCTCAGGATAGGCTTTGGCTGTCACCGTTTTGATGACCTCACCCCGATATTTGATTTTATACATCAACACGCGATTCGGTTGATAGATATGAAACCACTTACCAAATCCTTTTTCGTCAAAGCTTCCTTCGTCTTTGAAAGTTGTCTTGCCTAGTTCTCTGTTAACAACTAAAAACTGAAAGGAAAAGTCTTTATATTGCAGAGGCGGATTTACTTTAAACTGTAATCGTGAATAGTACGTTGCCATGTTATTCTTCTTCTCCACCGACTTCTTGTGCTTCTTCGATTTCACTCGCCATCACATGAGTCACAAGATCTTGAGCTGATGGTGTTGTATTCAGTTTCATTAAACCTTCGGCATTGGTTACGCCTTTCTGCAAATTACCTGCTTGATCAATAATAAAATAAGGCTTATTTGCAAGTGGAATATTGTCTTTCGCTTTCACTAAATATTGAAGAATATAAGGTTGTTTAGCGACAGGCAAGGTCGGAAGTTGAGTTGAAACTTTCGCTCCATTCTTAAACAAATGCTGCCCTGCTTTTGCTTCGAATTTTGCAGGGGTAATAAAAGTAATTCCTTCTTTATTAATAATTATTTGAGAGCCACCAGCCACTTTATGTCCTTTTAATTTGACAATAATGGTCGTGAGAATACAATAAAATCCCAATCAGAGCATTAACTTTCTCGTATGACGTTTATCATCTCAATCCAATTAGAAGATAGTATTATCGTTGCTGCTGATAAACGTGAAGCAACCAAAGATTATGAATTCCTCTCGGATGATTCAGATAAGCTCTATTTTTGGAAGGATGGCATCATTGCTGGCACAGGGGAAAAAACTGTTTTAGATCGTGCAGTTGAGTTCTTTATTAAATTATCCAAATCCAATCTTGAAGACCTGCCAAAGTGCCTAAAAATATCAAGAATGATGCGAGAGCTAGAAGTACATCATTTCCATATTCAAAACTCAAAATTGACCTATTCTGAATATACCGAAACAGGTGCGCAACTTACATCAATACAGCCTGATGAGCATGGTGAATACATCGCAAAGAAATTTGAAACCAACGAGATTATATTATCTTTCTTCAATCCTGATATTTCGGCTATCGTTGCGAATCTGCAAGATTTATATGCCAATCTTAGACCATTTTCTTCATTTGAAAATCAGAATGACTGGATCAATCATTATTTGAATCATTTGTGTCAAATTTTTAAGATTCAAGCCCATAAGGATAATTTAATGAGTCCTTGTTTTGATGTGTACTTTCAAAACAAAGAGACCTATATATATGGACATATTGCCAATACACATACGGCATTAGCAATATAATTTTATTGAATGAGAGTAAGCCAATTCCCATTGTCCAGTCATAATGCCACATCATGGTGATGTCATTTAATTCTATTTTTTACTGTGACAAGTGTGACAGATCAAAATAATTTTCTTTATTACACGTAGTTATAAAATAAATTTTGTCAGTAAGCGTCCGCTGAGCCCCACTTTTTCTAACTCATTAATACCGCGATAGTGTCCACTAAAATTTAAGTGGACAGTAAACGTCCGCTGAACACACCTTATGAATTCATCCTATAAGCCTTAATTTAGTCCCCACTTAAAAACAAGTGGGGACTAAAATTTATGACTACAAATCACCAGACATCCATCGCATCTCTTGCGAAAAAACGAAGAACATACAGTGCTGAATTTAAACAGCAGATCGTTCAGGCTTGTAAAGCACCGGACGTTTCAATTGCTTCGGTCGCTTTGCAACATGGATTGAATACAAATCTTGTATCCAAATGGATTCGCTTAATTGATGGTAAGCCAGGGAATGATCACTCACCACTACCGAATAAACCTGCATTTATTGCCTTATCTTGCTCTGCACCATTAGATCCTACTCCTACTGACATGTTAACGGTTCAAATTACTTTACCCCACTCAAAAGCAGAAATTGGCTTGAAATGGCAAGTATCAGAAATATCTGCTTTAGCAGAATTACTCAAGGCACTTGCAACATGATCCGCATTGATGAAATCTGGCTTTCTACCCAACCTCTGGATATGCGAGCAGGGATGGATACTGTCATGACTCAGGTGGTGAGAGCCTTTGGCTACATTAAACCGCATTGCGCCTACCTGTTCTGTAATAAACGTGGCCATCGTATGAAAGTACTGGTGCATGATGGACTGGGCATCTGGCTGTGTGCCCGGCGGCTGGAACAGGGCAAATTTCACTGGGCTAAAGTTCACCAGGGTGAAAGCGTAGCTCTCAGCCCGGAACAGTTAAAGGCACTGATCCAGGGTTTGCCCTGGCAGCGCATTGGACGACAGCAGGTGGTGACGATGCTCTAAACTAGGCTGGTCCATTCTGCTATTCTCCAAACGTTCTATTTCATTCTTCTCATGACCTCAGGCATACTGCGGTCATGAAAATGCTGCCCGATTTAAGCCAACTGACCCATGAATAACTGCTGGAATTTACCCAGCAGTTGGCAATGCAGCATCAGTCTCTGGCACAATCAAATCAAGAATTAGAAAAATCAAACCAGCAATTGGATGCCAATGTTCAGCATCTTTCTATTCTCAATCAAAAATACGAGCATGAACTGGCGCTGTTTAAAAAGCATAAATTCGGCAGTAAAAACGAACATCTCACCGCAAAACAAATCCATCTATGGGACGAAGCGGTCGAAGAAGATATCAGTGAAAAACTGAATTTCAGACCGGCACAGTTCTATAAGGAACAGCATGTTCGTGGCAAATGGGTCTGTGATCAGTGCGACACCCTGACTCAGCAAGCGATGCCCGCCTATGTGATTGATAAAGGTATTGCCAGTCCTGAACTACTGAGCCATGTGCTGGTCTCGAAATACGCTAATCATTTGCCGCTGTACCGTCAACGTCAAATCTTT
The DNA here is from genome assembly GCF_023499985.1 of Acinetobacter amyesii. Lineage (NCBI taxonomy): Bacteria > Pseudomonadati > Pseudomonadota > Gammaproteobacteria > Moraxellales > Moraxellaceae > Acinetobacter > Acinetobacter amyesii. The sequence goes on from NZ_JAMCOU010000013.1 coordinate 6,886, forward strand.
CTACGCGCAGGAATTGATCTATCCAGATTAATCCTGTCCGACTGGATAGGTCGCTGCGGTGTAGAACTGGAACCTCTGGCCAATGCTTTAAAAGAGGTGGTGCTGCAACAGCGGGTGCTGCATGCAGATGAAACACCAGTCACCATCATGCGGATGGGTGAGAATGATAAAAAACCGAAGAAAGGTTATGTTTGGGCCTATGACACTACACAGTACAATCCAGTTCAAGCCGTGATCTATGACTTTCAGGATAGTCGTTCAGGTCAACATGCTGAAGCGTTCCTGAAAGACTGGCAGGGCCATCTGGTCTGTGATGATTACAGCGGTTATAAAGCACGGTTTAAATCAGGTCAGGTCCTTGAGGTGGGCTGCATGGCGCATGCGCGTCGTAAATTCCATGAACTGCATGTGACCAAAAAAAGTCAGGTCGCTGAACAGGCATTAGTGCTGATTCAGAAACTGTATGCGATAGAAGCAGAACTCAGGAAAAAGACCGATGGTACAGCAGAACAGCGCCGCGAATACCGACAACAGCATAGTCAACCGGTGATGCAACAACTGTATGAATGGCTCAACCAACATCAACTGACTGTGCCATCGAGTTCTCCAACCGCCAAGGCGATCAATTACACTCTGAAGCGTTGGCCAGCTTTTAAGCCGCTATCTGGATGATGGCAATCTACCGATTTGCAATAACTGGGTGGAAAACCAGATGCGCCCCTGGGCGTTGGGACGTAAGAACTGGTTATTTGCAGGTTCGCTGCGCAGCGGTCAGCGAGCAGCCAATATTATGACATTAATCCAGTCAGCAAAGCTGAATGGGCTGGATCCGTATGCGTATTTAAGTGATGTGCTGAAAAGGTTGCCGACACATAAAGTGACTCAGATTGAAGAATTATTGCCACATCGCTGGAAATCCAACTCAAATTAAAAAATAGGCATAGGGTTCAGCGGACGCTTCCCATCAGGTCACCGTCCCAACCAAATAAAGTCAGGGTTTGTGCATTTTGGTTTTTCTTAAACAAGCGTCGTCCAAATACATCATAACCATATTCAGTTACCAGACCATTATGATCACTGCGAACCAATCTGTTCAGGTTATCCCACGTCAGTTTTAATGGTTTGCCTGCATGGCTGGTTTCAATCACATTGCCTTGTGCATCGTATTTATAGTTTCTACCTTTATATTACGATATCAAATTGCTTTTTATTTGAGATGTTTGCGTGGCAATCGGGTCAATCAAATTCCCTGCTGGGTCAAAAGTAAAGCTTTCGTTTTGATGTAGGCTTTGACTCTGCGTTAAACGGCCAATTGCATCATACTGATACGTCAGCTTACCTAATCGGCTATCGTCCACCTGAGTTAGTAGATAATTTTGATCATAATGATACTGCCGTTCCGCCTGATGCTGTACATACCCTAAGGTTTCTTGCTCTGGCTGAATCAACTGTGAACTGAGTAAGCCTACATCATTATAATTTTTGCTTTGAACCAATCCATTGGCAAGCATCCGCGCAGTTTCACGGAGCACGTCATCGCGCTGGAATGCCACCAAGTCTTTTTTATTTCATTCTTTATCAAATTTGTAATTAAGACCACTAAAAAAATAAAATCTTTTCAATGTAAATTCCCAGAATATTAATATCATCAAGATTATGGCATATACCGAAAGATTTGACTTAATACCTGGCATCATTTCACCAGCATAAAATTCAAATGGTGAATTAATGACTATAAAATACGGTCCAATAAAAAGCATATATGAGACTATAGCCATTTGTGCAAAAAGACTATCCCCCCAAACTTTTCCATTTTTTTCTTCAAAATCAGCAGAATAACCATCTAAATTACCATCCACAACAAAATTATCATCTTTATATTTTTTCTGCATTTTTTTAATCTTACTTAAATTCAATACTGTATCTAGTATAAAAAACAAGAACATATATTTTAAAATAGTTATCCAATCATTATTTAAAGTTAAATATACTGCACCAAGCATTAATAATGAAATTACAAAAATAATTAAATACAGGAAAATAAAATATTTATTATTGTAATTTAAACGACCGAATAACCAAGAAACACAAATAGTTAAACTCCCTAGCAAAAGAATCCAAAAATAACCATAATAAAGATAAGACCAAAATGGCAACAGAAGGAATGCTACGGTTGCTAAAAGGGATTTATTAATTAATTCAAATTTTTTCACTACAATCTCAATTTAAAATAAAGCTAAAATTATACCTTTCAAAAAAAATCACAATTAAATATCACACATCTTTTTATTAAATGGAATTGTAATCAATTCCTTGTTTTTTAAATTAACATATTTATACTCATACACAATATCCAAATTAGATAAGATAGTAATTGATTCACAAATTTCATCTATCTTTGGCTTAGAATAATAATATTTTCTCATATCAGCCGCCTGATAATCACTAATACTTTCAAATGAAACCATGTAAATATAGGTTAATTTATTATCAGAAAATTTAAAACCCACCCATCTAGTATAATTATCTACATTCACAGGTAGTTTATTCTTCTGTTCACCAACATACTCTCTTACTAACTTTAACTCATTTTGTACCTCATTTCGATCAACATCAACACCGTTCACAACCTTATTTTCAGCACACGCGCTGAATTGAAGACAAATAAGAATAAGCATTATTACTTTATTCACAACATTTAAACCTTTTGAATTTTTCCCAAACACACCATCTTTAATAAAAACCTAATAAACACCAATTCAAAATATAATATGCCCCAGATATAGAAAATAAAAAAACAATTCCTTTTGACAACCCATTAAGTGAAAAATATATCCTCAAACTTAATGATGCAATTAACTACCTTAAATTTATTAATTTTTTAGGTTACTATTAAAAAACCATTAGCTAAAATTAAAATCAATCAATTGGACAACCAGTTGATTTTTTATTTCTATCGACATCTTTATAGAAAGCAACCCAAAAATACACCCTATTATTATCTAAATCATCCCGGAAATAATTACCCTCCCTATCTTTTAATACCTGTTGGTGCTGCTTAATGATTAAATCCTTATTTCGTCTGTCTTTACGTATGGTTACTGGCTTTGTGCAAAGTCTGATTAAACTTTGCGGATTAAATTGGATAGCTCCAGATTACACCACGCTTTGTAGAAGACAAAAGCATATTGATATTGTAATGAGCTACCAAAAAAGTAGCGATGGGCTGCATCTACTCATAGACTCTACAGGCATGAAGTTTCTAGGTGAGGGCGAATGGAAGCGCAAGAAACATGGACCTGAATATCGTCGCCAATGGCGTAAACTTCATATTGGTATAAATGCTAAGACCCTACAAATACGAGCAGTTCAGCTTACAAACAATAATGTCAGTGATTCACAGGTGCTTGGTGATTTACTTAATCAGATTCCACAAGATGAGCGGATTGACTCTGTTTATACTGATGGAGCTTATGACACCAAGCAATGCCGTCAGGTCATTGCAGATCGGCAAGGACATGCGGTGATTCCACCTAGAAAAAATGCGAAACCATGGAAAGATACAAAGAGTAGCTCGCTAGAGCGAAATGAATTACTTCGAACAATTAAACGTGTAGGCAGGACACTATGGAAAAAATGGTCAGGCTATCATCGGCGAAGTTTGGTTGAAACTAAGATACATTGCATCAAATTATTAGGAGATAAACTCAGTGCAAGGAGTTTTGATAGCCAAGTGAATGAGATCTATGCACGTGTAGCAGTCCTTAACAGATTTACGGAATTAGGTCGACCACTTACCCAAGTTACGCCTTAAATTTGGCTCCATTAGGGGCGCTTTGCATTTCAAATCTTTGTGCAACAGAGCCTTATGGTTACATAGAAACTTTTTAGATGAATATTCAATCTTCTAATATTTTATTAGCAATTTTCAAATGTGATTCTGCACCTTTTAGATAAACTTACTCGTGTATATGAATTTTATCGTATAAAAATGGGAGCAAAGCTCCCATTTGACTTCTAGCTACTTTTCTAAATTTTGGCTAAATAAAATTTTTCTCTTTAGCACCTTCTGAATCTAAATAGTTCTCTAAAGAATCATCGAGAGCTTCTAACCAAGGCGTATGATGTGGTCTTGCCATTTTTCCAGTCATAACTGAACGATACGTTTTATCTCTAAATTCCATAATATTTTCTTTCTTGTGCGTTTTCCACTGCATGAAAATATTGTGCACCCCATCAACGTCAAAATTAGGGTAATCTGTTTCACTAATTAAATATTTCACATATTCACCTTGGAAACGTGCTTTCTTTTCATCTGTACTTAGAGCTTTCTCTTCTAAATGCTTCTTCTCAGTATGATGTTGCATTTCCATGATATTTGGCAAAGAAATTTTACCTAATATGATATCTCTAACATACCAAGCTTGGGCATCAAACATATTGAAGGTATACCATTGATCTTGCATACCTAGATAAAATAAACGGGGATTTTTTTCCCATACCACACCTTGGTAAAGATCTAGTGGATATAAACAATTGTGTGTTCTTAAACGCAATTTATCTTCGATAAATGGGAAATGATGAAGATAACCAGTACACAAAATAATCGCATCAACTTTTGCCGAAGTACCATCTCCAAAATAAGCTTTACGTTCATCTACACGTATTAGCTGTTTTTTCTCAGACCAATTTTTCGGCCATCTAAAACCCATCGGTTTGTTACGATAACAACTATAGATTTGCTTCGCGCCATATTTGTAGCATTGTGAACCGATGTCTTCAGCCGAATAGCTACTGCCCACAAGCAGTACCGTTTTATCTGCAAATTCACGGGCATCACGAAAATCATGGGCATGTAAAATACGACCATGAAAATGATCAAAGCCTTTATATACAGGTACTTTTGGTGTCGAAAAGTGCCCTGAGGCTACAATCACATAGTCAAACTCTTCCACATAGTGTCTTTGGTTCTTGTAATCTTCTACTTCAACAGTAAATTTCTTTTTATGTTCATCGTAGCAGACATGCTGCACCGCGGTATTGAATCTGACCAAATGTTTGATCTTGGCTTTTTCCGCACGACCCTTAATATAATCCCACAACACTTCTCTTGGTGGGTAAGAGGCGATGGGCTTTTTAAAATGTTCGTCAAACGTATAATCCGCAAACTCTAATGCTTCTTTTGGCCCATTAGACCACAAGTAACGGTACATACTACTATGAACGGGCTCTCCATTTTCATCTACACCTGTACGCCAAGTATAGTTCCATTGCCCCCCCCAATCACTTTGTTTTTCAAAACATATAATTTCGGGAATTTCTAGACCTTTGGCCTTTGCTGATTGGAATGCTCTTAATTGTGCCATGCCACTAGGACCTGAACCAATAATTGCTATTCTAGTCATCGCTATCTCCATTAGTTTTAATAGCTTCGCCTATCTCCAATTTTGATTTTATTTAGGATCGTAAGAATAGTTTATGTACAAACCTAAATTTATAGATTAAGGATAATCCACTCAAAATAGGATGCGAAGTAAAAAAAAATATTGTAGGCTACATTTATATTGGATATATAACATACAGAAAAGAATAAAAACTATATCATAAAAACTCATATAAAAATATAATATAAATAATAATATTAAATATAACAATTTAATTTCTAAATTTTTTTAATTTAATTTTGAATAACCTGAAGATCAGTGTAAAAAATCCTTACACTATAAAGCTTTAATGCAGAAGGCTATCAAACAACGTTTCATAGCCTAGAATTTTAATCGTATATTTAACATAAAATCTCTTATGCGAAGTCTCTTTGTTAGAACCCATTTAAAGTGTCTATATTCTCACCAATAAAAATGTCTAGTTTATGATGGTTTAACCATCATGGGCTGGATATAAAATATAGATGCTGATCACTATGTCTGATAAAGAAATTCAACGTCTTGCTGTACTGCAAGATGTTCGAGATCATCGTATTACCCAAGTCCGTGCTTCTGAAATCCTCAATCTTTCCACCCGTTAAATTACCCGGTTATTGCAGAAGCTCAATCAAGATGGTGTCTCAGGTATGGCACATGCCAGTCGTGGTCAACCTGGCCATCGTCGCCATGATGACTTGTTAAAATCAAAGTGCCTTTCCATTATTGCTGAACATTTGCTGGGCTTTGGACCCACCTTGGCGCATGAGAAGCTCAGCAGCATGTTTGGTCTGAATATTCCTGTGGAAACGGTTCGTCGCTGGATGACTGCCAATGAGCTCTGGATTCCGCGATCCAAGCGCCTGAAGCGTCCATATCAGCCACGTTATAACCGGGATTGCTTCGGTGAACTGATCCAAATTGATGGCTCATATCATGACTGGTTTGAAGGTCGAGCTGCAAAATGCTGCTTGTTGGTTTATATCGATGATGCCACTGTTCTGTGAGGCGAAAACGACTTTCGACTATATGCTTTCAACCCGAGCCTATATTGAACAATACGGTAAGCTTCTGGCCTTTTATAGCGATAAACATTCGGTCTTCCGAGTGAACCAGAAATCGAGCTAGGACAGCAAAATCACGCAATTTGGACACATTCTGAATGAATTAAAGATCGATATTATCTTTGCCAACTCCCCTCAAGCCAAAGGCTGTGTAGAACGCGCCAATAGAACGCTTCAGGATCGCCTGATCAAAGAGATGCGTCTAGAAGGCATCAGTTCAATTGCAGATGCCAATAAGTGGCTGCCGTGCTTTATTGAGCAATTTAATCGTAAATTCGCCAAGATGGCCTTTAATCCCAAGGATCTGCACCGGACTATCACTGAAACAGCCGAAGAATTAGATGATATTTTTACCTGGCGTGAACCCCGCAGGGTCACGAACAGCTTGACGATTACTTATGATAAATGCGTATATATCTTGGAAAACAGCGAAGAAAATCAAAGATTGGTCGGCAAGTATCTTGAGTTCCTGGAATATCCGGATGGTGCTGTAGCCATTGAATATCAGGGAAGAAAAATCAATTACAGCATCTTCGATAAATTAAGTCAGCTCAATCAACGAGAGATTGTTGAGAATAAACGTTTGGGTTCTGTGCTGGCACATATTCAACAACAGCATGAACAACTGGAACACCAAAACAAACGCAATCGTTCTCAAAAGATGCCACGTAGACAAGCACAGAAAACAGCGATTGAACAACAGAATTTGAATCCTGTGCTTGACTTGGAAATGTCCATATAGGACATTTCTACTTGGGAATAACATATGAGGCTATATACTTATAGCCTACCCAAAAAAAGTAGTTCAATTTAATTATGAATTTCATACCCAATAAAAAAATAATAATTCTTTTATCAATTTTATCCTTGTCTGCATGTAGCCAGACATCTGATTTTGAGGATATTGAAGAATCAGCAAATCGTGGAGATGCCTTGTCACAAACTCTGCTAGGTGAAGCTTATGTCAATAGCAAAGGCGTTTCTCAGGATTATAAAAAAGCGTTTGAGTGGTATAGCAAGGCTGCCGAACAAGGAAATGCTGATGCTCAGAATAATCTTGGAGCACTATACGCCAGTGGTCAGGGGGTAGCTGAAGATGATAAGAAAGCGTTTGAATGGTATAGCAAAGCTGCCCAACGAGGAAATATTCAGGCTCAAAATAACCTTGGTGCAGCGTATGCTAATGGTGAAGGTGTAGCTCAAGATTATAAAAAGGCCTTTGAGTGGTACAGTAAATCTGCCGAGCAAGGAAATGCTGATGCTCAATATAGTCTAGGATTTATTTATGAAGATGGTAGTGGTGTCACTCAAGACTATAAAAAAGCCTTTGAGTGGTACAGTAAATCTGCCAAGCAAGGAAATGCTGATGCTCAATATAGTCTAGGTAGAATTTATGCCATTGGCCAAGGTATCACTCAAGACTATGAAAAAGCCTTTGAGTGGTACAGTAAATCTGCCGAGCAAGAAAATGCTGATGCTCAATTTACAGTGGGAATCATGTATCTTCGGGGTAATGGAACTACCCAAAATAATGAAAAAGCTGAAATATGGCTAAAAAAAGCTGCTGTTAATGGTCATCAAGACGCTGTATCCCTTTTTACAGATGACCAGTAATAAAACCCATAGATATCGAATAGATGCCAAGGACGTGAATTAATGTGTGTCATGGCGTACAAAATCCCCCCGAACTTATCCCAAAAGTTGTCCGCAGAAATTGGGGATAATTTAAGCCAGTGCTGTCTTGATAACGCAGAGAAAAATGAAAAAATGATTAAATATTGATCAAATTTATTGGCAAGAAGTATCAAAATTGCTTAAAAAGAAACCGACTTGTTTCCAAGTCGGTTTTTGTTGTTCTTCAGGGGGATGAATTTTTTAACTATATAAAAAACAAGGAAATTTTAAAAAGCTGTTATTCCCCAATTAAAATGTCTATGCGATAAACCATTTAAAATGTCCTGTTTTTAACTACAAGAGTCAAGCACAGGATTTAAATTTCTTTGTCCAATGATGGCTTTCTGAGCTTTACGACTCGGCATACTTTTCTTGAGACGGGAACGTTTATTCTGTTTCTCCAAATCTTCATGTTGCTGCTGGATATGGGCTAGAACCGAGCCTAATCTTTTATTCTCAACAACTGCATTTTGCTGTAGTCCAGCCAGTTTATTGATAGTTGATCTTCCGTCCTTCATGCATGATCGCTACAGTACCATCCGGATATTCCAGGAACTCAAGATACTTGCGGACCAATCTTTGATTTTCTTCGCTGTTTTCCAAGATATATACGCATTTATCATAAGTAATCGTCAAGCTGTTCGTAACCCTGCGGAGTTCACGCCAGGTAAAAATATCATCTAATTCTTCGGCTGTTTCAGTGATAGTCCGGTGCAGATCCTTGGGATTAAAGGCCATCTTGGCGAATTTACGATTAAATTGCTCAATAAAGCACGGCAGCCACTTATTGGCATCTGCAATTGAACTGATGCCTTCTAGACGCATCTCTTTGATCAGACGGTCCTGAAGCGTTCTATTGGCGCGTTCTACACGGCCTTTGGCTTGAGGGGAGTTAGCGAAAATGATATCGATATTGAAATTGCTCAGAACACGTCCAAACTGGGTAATCTTGGTGTCTTTTTAAAAAGAGAATACCTTCTTATATCTAAAAGTTTTCTTTGTATTTATGAATAATAAAAATTATTTACCTTTATTAGTCAAAATAAAACGTGAATATGGTACTAACCTTGCTTAATAAATAGGGATAGAGATAAACACTTAAATGAGCATTTGTATATTGTTTAAAGTATGTAATAAGACTCTAAGTCTAATTGCACTACTGCACAATTTGCTGCATTATCGAATAAAATAACAACAAGTGTTTATCAGTGAAGATCAAACATACCTCTACCAGATAGCTGGACGCCATCCAAGGTAAGGAACATAATGAACAGCTTAAATTATTATCAAACCATTTTTGATAAAGCGGGTGATGCTATTTTCGTGCATGATATCGGCAGTGTCGAATTCATGGACGTAAATGAAGCAGCTGAAAACCTCACCGGTTACAGTAAATCCGAATTAACAAAAATGAGTGTAGAAAAAATCAGCGCGCATAGCCATGGGTTTGATTTTTATCATGCATTAAAAAAGGTTCAACAGGCTGCTAGCCATGAAGCGATTACTTTTGAGTGGATCATCCAAGCTCAAGATCAACGACAAATTCCTGTTGAAGTTTGCCTAAAAACAGTTGAAATTGAAAATCAACCTAAGTTATTAGCACTTGTCCGCAATATTAGCGAAATCAAAAAGTATCAATATGCTCTACAGTCTAAAGATCAATATTTCAAGATGCTTCTGGAACACTCGGGAGATGGTATTGCTATCCTCGACTTGCAAGGTAAGTTGCTCTATGCCAGCCCTTCTCTACAACGTATTCTCGGTTACCGCGACCGTTTTGTACTCAACAAAAATATCTTGAATGTGATTCATCCTGATGACCGCATGAATGTACGCCAGTTACTTTTTAGAAAATCCTCTCACCAAGCTGCTGGTGTGATTCACTATAAAATCATGCATCATAATGGCAAATGGCGACATCATGAAGCCACCTATCGCAACCTGCTTGATCATCCTGAAATTCAGGGCATTCTCGTCAATTATCGAGATATTACCGAACGAATCGAAGCAGAAAAAATGGCTCGAGCAAGGGAAAAACAGCTGGGTCATATGTCACGCTGCAAAACCATGGGAGAACTTGCAACTGCTTTAGCACATGAATTGAATCAGCCACTTGCAGCTTTAAACAACTATGTTGGTGGTAGCATTATTCGGATTCAGAAAGGTTTGGCAAATACCACTGAAACACTCGACGCTATGAATGCAGCATTAGATCAGACCCAGCGGGTCAATAAAATCATTCACAGTATGCGTAGCTTTTTACGTAAGGGCGAAGCCAATTTTCAAGTTCACTCTCTAAATAAACTGATTCAGGATCTACATCCACTGATAGGCTTAAAAGCAGATCAAATTGGCTGTGTCATACATTATGAATTAAGCGTTTCACCTATTTATATTTCTGCCGACGAAACTTTATTTAGTCAGGTCATTATTAATTTGGTCTTTAATGCGGTCGATGCTTTACAACGTAACCCAGAAGGAAAGCGCGACATCTTTATCCGTACTTGGGAGCACAACCAACATGCCCGTATCGCAATTGCTGATAACGGCCCAGGATTACAGGGTCAAAATCCTGAACAATTATTCGAGTCATTTTATTCTAGCAAAAAAGACAGTATGGGTATTGGTCTGACGCTATCCCGCAGCATTATTGAAAATCATCATGGCTACTTATGGGTCTGTGAAGGTGAGTCTGGTGCCATTTTTAATATCTCTTTAGCAGCACAGGAGCGTGCAAAATGTATTTAACTAATTCTCATGTTCCCGAGCCCATTGTGTATGTAATAGATGATGATCAAGACATTTGTAATTCACTCACATGGTTGCTTGATTCAGTGCAACTCGAAACTAAAACATTCAATAGTGCTACTGAATTCCTAAATTTTCAGCGCCCGCAAACGCCTGCATGTTTAATCCTTGATATTCGTATGCGAGGGATGAGTGGCTTGCAACTACAACAACAATTGAATCAACAAAAAATCCGTATGCCAATCATTTTCATGACTGGTCACGGCGACATTCCAATGTCGGTCAATGCGATGAAAGCTGGGGCATTTGATTTTTTAGAAAAACCTTTTAATCCACAGCATATGCTTAATCAAATCCAAGCCTGTCTGCAACTTGCTGAACAAGACTTTATTGAAGAAGAAAAACGTCAAGAACAGATGATTAAATTGAAATCTTTATCACCAAGAGAAAGTGAGATTATCAATTTATTGGTCGATGGACTTTCGAGTAAACATATCGCACAAATGTTGAATATCAGCCATAAAACAGTAGAAATTCACCGCACGCATATTCGGCAGAAGTTAGGTACAGAATCCATTGCCCAAATTGTAAATATGGTATTGATGTGTCGAGATAAAACTATACAGGCGATGGGTTAACCTATCGCCTGTTTTTTGAAGATTAATAAAGGATTTAGAAGAAACGGTCGAAATGCACTTGTTGAAGTGGAATACCTGCCTGATACGCCATTTGTTCAATAGATTTTACCATTGGCGGTGGCCCAGCACAGTATATTTCATGTTGGATCAGTTGCTCACCTAAAACATCATGAATGATTTCATGAATAAAGCCTGATCGAATACCTTCGATCAATTCAGATGAAGTTGCTGGAACATAATTCAAGCGTGAACCTAATTCAGTCCAATCCCTTAACTGATCTTCTGTCAGTAGATCACGCTGTTCACGTCCACCATGAAAGAACCATACCTTATGATTTTGTAGTTGTGGATTAACTGCGACTCCACGGGCAATTGCCAACATCGGTGCTAGACCTGAACCACCAGCGACACAAACAATTGGTCGTGGCTGCTCTTGTAAATGTGCCAAACCATATGGGCCATCGATCTGAATCACGGCACTTTGTCGCTGTTGCTCATCAAATAGCAGATTGGTCATTTTGCCATCTACTACACGGCGAATCTGGAATACCCACATGCCTTCATCATTCGGCAAATTCGACATCGAATAAGCACGTAATAATTGCTGGTTTACTGAAAGCAAAGCATATTGACCTGGAATAAACTGCGCTGGTTTCTCTGACTGCAAATGGATTTCTAAAATATCGTGTGTAATCGGCTGTACATATTTGAGCTTGACGGCCTGTTGTTTTGGCAGAATTTTAGGCGTGCATTGTTCATCCAAACGGACTTTAATAACACAATTAGATTTAGGTCGGCATTGGCAAGCCAAAAAACGGCCTTTGCGGCGATCACGATCGCTCAATCCAGGTGCTTCAGCCCATAGATTATCTACTTCACCAGATAGCACTTCTATTTTACAAGTCCCACAGCCACCAGCATTGCATTCGTAAGGTAAACCAAGACCTTGACGAAGGCCGCCGCGCAGCAGCACGTCGTCTGCTGCACAATGAAATTCCCCTTGCCCTTCAATTTGGATTTTATACATCGGTATCACTCCACAAGATAAATCCGATCTTCGCGGACGATAGACTGATAGGTTTTTAGCGGGATGGTACAAGGTGCTCCACAAGGCTCACCGGTTTTAATATCGAAAGCACCGGCATGAAACGGACATTCCACTTCACAGCCATCAATTTCACCATCAGCCAGTGAAGCATCACCATGGGTACAGGTATCATCAGTGACATAGAATTCACCATCTTCTAGGTGGAACACCGCCAATGGCGGATATCCCTCAATAATCACCTGTAAACCTTCACCCTGTTCAATATCGGAAGTCAGGCAAAGAAATTTTTCTGCAATATTGGCCATTTTGATATTCATTTGCTTAACTCCTCAATCGGTGAATCTGTCGCTTCAGGCCCCAAAGTGTGATAACCGCCATCAGCATGAATCACACTGCCGGTCAGCAGTTTCGCTTTCGGGCTACATAATAGGCTTAAGGCTTCAGCCACTTCTTCAGCATCGGCAATACGGCCTAGCACATGGAAACGGCCTGCAACTCGATCAGTTTTAGGACGGTCATTACCTGAAATCATCTGCATCGGCACCGACCAGGTCCATCCGAGGGATAAAGCATGAACACGAATACCATCAGCAGCCAAATCCAATGCCATGCTTTTGGTCAGTTGTTCTAAGGTTGCTTTAGAGGCTGGATAAACCCAACGCTCTTTTTGGGCAATGCGGGCGCTAACACTGCTAATATTAATGACAGCCCCATCATTGCTGGCCTGCAGCAATGGTCTACATACCTGTACCAAAGCTGCATGACCAAACACGGTCACATTAAATGTATTTTGCCAATCGTTACGTGTAGATTGTGAGCCATGATCTTCATACAGACAGGCCAAATTCACTAAAATATCTAGTTGATTTAGTTTACTAGCTAAAGCTTGAATACTTTCATCATTAGCGAGATCTAGATATTCATAACGACTTTGGGTTTCAGCTGCCACCTGCCTGCCTTGAGTTTCGTTAATGTCAGCAATAATGACGTCCGCCCCCAAACTTTTTAATTCTTTGACTACTGCCTGGCCAATGTGAGTTGCGCCCCCAGTGACCAGAACCACTTTATTATTCAGATTGGTCATGAAACCTCCTTGTATTGTGGCCATTCGGTAAATTGCCCTTTGCAGAACAGTAATGGGCGTTGATTGCTATGTCGGCACTGTTCAATTTTCCCCAAGAAAATCTGGTGATCGCCTGCTTCAATCTGCTGTTCCCGGCGGCAGATAAACTGCACTACGCAACCTTCCAGTAGCGGTGCTTTAGTAGTTTCAAGATTCCAGCTCCCATGCTGGAATTTGTCTGGAATTGGCTTAGCAAAATTGAGTCCGATTTCTTGCTGATCGGCTCCCAGAATATTGATGGCAAAGTATTCTGAATTTTCAAAAACTGTACGGCTTGGTGAATGATTGACTAGACTCCAGAGCACCAGCGCAGGATCAAGAGATACCGAGCTAAAAGAATTAATCGTAAGACCAACAGGTTGTTGCTGTTCATCTAGACAAGTGACAATCGCGACACCAGTGGCAAAACCGCCGAAGGCCTGCCGAAGCGCTTTCGCTTCAGCTAGGTCAACGTCCTGCCACAAAACTTCAGGCAGCTGCATGTTGAAACTCCTCACGTGACAGATATTCTTTAGCCCCTTCTGCACCATCTACGGCTGGCCAGAAACCGCACGGGTTGTTGAAATGCCCCATAAAGTCATCCGCAATCGCTTGGTTCTGTGAGGCTGCAGCTAATACTTGTAATAAGCTCTCACTTGGTGGATTTAACAATAGATTCGTGAATTCAGTCGTATAGCGACCTGACTTTTCCCAGAATTGCTCGAATACTTCTGTCATCCAATCTGCACTAAAGTCTTCATCACCTCGTGCTAAAATCGCAGCTAAATAATGCTCCACCATACGGGTTGCATTGTTTGCGCCTTGTCCTGCGATTGGATCATTTACAATGACAGTGTCTCCAATCCCCCAAATTTTTGCACCGTTATCTAAGGTTGCAACAGGATCTCGAACTTCAGGGCGGAATGCACCTTTGAGCCATGCGTTTGGATCACTTAATTCCATATTATCGACCATACGGAAGCTTTGATCTGGTGTTACTTTGGCAACCGCTTCTTTCATGCGTTGGACCATTTCTTCGCCAGATGTTACATCATCGAAGATATCCATTGGACCATTCGGTACACATTCAAATAAGAAACTACGACATGGACCATGCGTGTGACTATAGAACGGCATACTGAAGTATTCGCCTGCACCTGCAACAAAATTAAAATGCAAAGTCTGAGATGGTTGACCTTGCCAACTGTTTGGACCGCATAAATCATCACCTACGACGAGTGCTGCAGCCAATTTGCGAGGAGGAGTGTGATGTACTGAGCGTGATTCGTTGCGTTTGAATAAACTGGTGATATTGCCCTTACCTGCTGCCAAAATCGTCAGATCATTTTCAACAGTGATTACTTCCAAATCTTCTGGACTGACATTTTGAATGATGAGCTTGCCACCACGGCGCGGATATTCCTCTAACCAACGGTGATATTTGGTTCGTTGGTCCATGGCAATACCGTCATTATCATGTAAAAAACCTGTCACAGGTAACATGATATCGCCGTTTGGTGCACGAAAATCGACATGCAATGCTTGACCACGATGCGCTTTCCTATCCCAAAAATTTAAGCCCAATCTGCGCTCTAACTCTAAAGTTCCTTCAAAAAACATTGTGGTACTGACCATACGACCATGTAACAACTCATCCGCAGGGCGATCTACATATAAAGTGACATCATATTTGTTTTCGAGTAGTGAGAACGCCAGTAATAAACCTGCTTGTCCACCACCGATAATTGCAATTTTTCTCATCTTAAATTCCCTTTAGGCCGTATTGATTCAGTGCCTATTTAACTGTGTTCGGATAGGGTTGATTGAAGGTCAAATTCAATTCGACGCGTTCAAATTTCCATTCACCCTGCTCATTCCGACTTACTTCTGTTTTATAAAATCCACCTAAGCAACAGGTCGTTGCAGATTTAACTTGATCTGTTGCTGCTGTTGTTGATTCCTCGGCTAAATTACAGACTTCCCATAACATCCAAGTTGCCTTTGCATGGTCTTGATCTAGGAGCTGTATATCGGGCATGGCCATAATATGTAAGCTCCATAACACTTGAGCCTCTGCAATATTGGACAATGCCTCTAAAATATTTTGACGTCCTTGATACTCCCCAAAACCCTTAGCACACCAAACGGCATTTTGGTGAAATACATGCTGTAAAATGGCTGAATTGTTGCGCTGATCAGCCGCTGTTGCATAGCGACCGATCAGGCCACGAATCGCCTCGCAGGCCTCCAGATAATGCAAACGCTGTTCTAGATTGTGCTGGCTCATCCTGTATTCCTCTTAAACGTTGACCACGTCACCAGTTTCATAAATGAAACGGTTCTCCGCAAATGCATACGGTACGCCAACTGAACCCTTATAAAGCTCGATGTGTGGTGCAACTTCAGCAAAGCTGAGACTTAACCAATACAACTTATGAAGCTCTTCAGGTAAGGTCCCTAGGGCATATTGATCGAGTGCGGCAAGTAGCTTGCGCATTTCGGGCAAAATAGCATCGTAAAATGCTTGCAATTCTTCTTTGGTTGAGTTCAAACGCGCTTCATGGCGTTGCTTACCCGTTCCTAAAGCCCATTTCGCAACAAAAGGTTCTAAGCTTGCAAAGTCAGCTGGCAACTGTGAAATGATGTTTGACATGTGCATTCTCCTTATGCGCGATTTAAATATTGTTCAAGTACGTGGTAACCGTGACGAATCAAGATCTCTTCATCTTGAAGGTGCATCACTTTTTTTGCTTTAGATTCAAGGGCTGCTTGAGTGTCTTCCATGGTTGCGGTGTCTTCTAACCAAGCGTTACGTTGTAAGATTTGTGCAAATTCTTGTGCCCAACGCTCCGAATAAGTTTTCGCTTTAGGAATGTAATAACGACCTTCCCAACGTGTTTGATTGTGCCCAACTGGCCAGAATTGATGCGTAAACCACACCCCTTCAGTCACGTGCACCAAAATGTTTGGGAAAATGACAGACAGTTCGAAAGAGAAGTCATCACGGTCATTTGGATTGACTGTTTTTGGTAACTGAACACGTTCATAGTGATTGACTAAAGAGGCACCTGTAATCTCGCCCGACAATGCTGCAGCAGGTTTTGGATTGGCATTCTTGGTCAGACACACTGCACAGGTACGGTGATCACCAAACAACTGTACTTCCTGTAGGCCTGAAGCAAAGACATTCGGGAAAGAGCCAGCATGAATGGTTGTAACGTGATAGGCTTCAGCAAATGCGTCATGAGCGACTTTCCAGTTACAATTTAATAAGGTGTTATAGGCAAAGCACTCTTCCATTTCATGAAAAGGGTAACCCCCTAAATGTTTACCCATATCACCGAGGAATTCTTCAATAGATTGAGTGCCGTCATTATCCAAATTGATGAAGATAAAGCCTTCCCAAACTTGAGTACGAATAGGCGCCAAACCGTTATGACCTTTATCAAAACAAGAAGTGAATTTTTCTTCTTCCGGCACGCTGACCAAATCACCTTTAGCATCGTAAACCCAGCCATGGAAACGGCAAGTCACGACTGCAGCTTTATTTGAACCAAAAGTTTCATTGCCAGTCTCCACCACAACTTTATTGCCACGGTGTGAACAAATGTTATGAAATCCACGGATTTCACCATCTTTGCCATGCATTAAAATGACTGAGGTTTTAGCAAAATCTAAGCGTTTAACTTTGTAGTCACCTTTATTTGGTATTTCTTCTACACGCCCCACTTTCAACCAGACTTTTGAGAAAACCTTTTCAATTTCCTCTTGATAGATCTCTGGTGAAATACATGGTTCGGTTGGAATCGGCTCAATACCAAGTTCTGGATATAAATCGCCCCAACGAAGTTTTGCATTACTGTTCATAGGACACTCCTGTTCAAGTTCTCTTTCTAAGTTTTAAGTTCAGTAAATTTCATGCTTATTTGTGAACAGCGTTTGAAACACGCTAATCAACCACCATTCACGTGATGAATTAAAGTTGGTAATGTTCGCGAACTAAGTTTGCGATCCCCAGTTTTTCTAAAATTGGCATTGGGCATAAGAAGGTTGCACGTACCATTCCTGGTAAACGGCTGATTTCGATAGAGCCTGTAATGGTGCAACGGTTCATGACCTCATCCACACTTAAACCTGTGACTTTTGCCGCTCGATTTAAAGCATTGTCCGTTGCATCATTGAGGTTCTTACCTGTTCCCATAAATGTGATTGGAGCACTTTCCTCAATCTCAGTTTGTCCCCAACGCGCACCTAAAGCTTTCACTTTTTCACGCTCTTCCTTGGTAAATGGACGTGCCATTGGTGGTAAGTCATCTGGTGCTTGAAGTAAAATTGGGCCGTCAATTGTTAAGCCTTTAATCACTTCTACTTGTAATTCTGTTTCGCCTGAAACGTCCGTGGCATGTCCTGCAATTTCACCATTGCCTTGTTGCGCATGCATATCCCCCATGTAGACACCTGCACCTGGTACTTTCACAGGACAAATCAAAATACAGCCTGGACGAATCGAATTGGTATCCATGTGACCGTCTGTTTTGGCTGCGATAAGTTCTTCTTCAGTCATTCCGAATTTATGCGGTGCATCAATCAAATACTGACCAAAGTCATGGCAGTTGTGAGAGTCTGGTAAGTCACGTGAAGGTGTCGTACCAATATTGCCGAGGAATGGACGCATATGCGCAGCAACCCCTGGCATGTCAGCACGTGCAAGCGACAAGATTGAATGTTGCGCTGCATGTTCAGGTAATGCAGAAAGCTCATTGGCATTACCAGCTAACTTGTTGGCAATCTCTTGGTTGACCGTCAAGCTCACTTTGTTTTCTTCATCCAACACAATCACATAACCATGTGAAAAGCGAAAAGCACTGACTTCTGCCCCACAGTTTTTACAGTGAATCGCATCGTCGCCAATCCCATCTACATAACTTACAGGCTGTTCAGTACCACATGCCTCACAATATTTCGCGACAAATGGATCTCCTTTATAACGCCCTTCAACAAATTGCATCACACCCGATGAGGTTGCTGTAGAAGTGACATGCATATCCTTAATCTTTAAAGCAACAGCATCACCTACCTCTGCACCTTCAATAAAGACAGGGAGTGTCACTTCATGACCACCTTGGAATGCAGGTGTAATCATTGGACCCCAACAGCCAGGCGGTGTGCCTGTTTTTAACGTTCCACCATTTTTTAAAGGTCCCAGCATACGTTGGCTTGGTCCCACAATACCGCCTGAAAACTCATTCACCACTAAATAATCGACAGCTCCAGCACTGCCTGCTGCATATTCTTGATTCTTAATTTTCATGGCCTTACCTCTATATGCTTGCTCTAATGTTTAGGTAACAATGTTTTAAAATGGGATGGTGATATCAATTGCGAACTTCTGACCTTCTGGTCGGTTTTCAACATCAAATTCTTTTTGATATTTCGCTGCGATTGCATACCCTTTAGGGAATTGATAGCGAACTTGCGGACCTATGCTTGCTGCTTTAGCTTTAAAGTCACCTAAAACAGCACCTTCACCTGAGTCACCTTCAATCTGACGGTGGATATAACCACCAACACCAACCGCCAAAGGTCCCATGTGTTTAGCGACTAAGTAATCGACATGCAAAGCGTTGCCCGATTCATAGTTGGTATCCTTATTCTCGAAATTGATGTCGTACATCCACTTTGTACTGACTTCGATACCTTGTTTATTTAAGTATGTGGTTGAGATAATTGGTTGAATGGTGTAATAGTTACGTCCAATATTCGCGAGTCTATTTTTGTTGTAAGAGCCAACTGGAATATAAAAGTCGATACCTGTCGCTACATGCCAATCTCCTTTATGCCAACCCAATAAGAATGGATCGATAATGAGATCACCCATTGCCATGTGATCATCTTGACGACCACCTAATGTAAGATCTGCATGGGCATATACAAGGAATGCATGCATGCCCCATGTCGCGCCTAAAAATGTTTTGTCACTGACATAGACACCACGAGCAACTGTGGCAAAAGTATCAATTTTAAAATCATCAAATACTGGATGATCATTTTTAAATTTATCTGCGTTGTAGTATTGGTTATAACTGACGAGATACATCCCAGGTGGTGGCATTGCTCCACCAAAAAAACTCTCTGTTCCATCAGGATAAGCACTTCCGCCATTTTCAGCGGCAAGCGCTAAACTTGCACTACTGAAAAGACATGTGGTCAATGCCACTGTTTTCAGATATTTTCTTACCATTTACAGCATTCCCCTAATTTCTAAAGTCTTTGTTTATCGGACTTTAAGCTCATGACTTAATCTAGACCTGAAACATGGCAGGGAAATATAAGGATGAATCTGTGCTTTTATCAGGCAAAAGCTAAGGAGTAATAGTCAAAATCGTGTAATGTGATAAGAAAAAAACTGACAGAATCTATAAGAATACTTATTTGTATAGGTAGATATACCTATGATCAGCAATGACTAACTGAACCACACCTGATTTTTTGGAAATTATTTCTCCCAATAAAATGTCCTGATATAACAAAAAAACTCCTATAAAGTTTTTAATAGACATCTTGCATAAATCAAAAAACAACCAACTCGGTGATTATATTTCGTACCGATCTATAAGCTGTATTCGGTTATCCTTGTTGCATGAACTACTCAAAAGGGCTTTGTTGCACAAACCTATCTGTAAAGGCTTTTTCAGCGATATAATTTTCAAATGAAGAAACCTACACACAAAATCTACCGCACAACCAATTGGCCCGCATATAACCGAGCACTCATGAGTCGCGGAAATATTGCCCTTTGGTTTGATCCTGCTACGCAATGGTATGCTCCATCAAAAGGCAAACAAGGGCGAAATCAAACCTACTCCGACGCAGCCATCCAATGCTGCTTAATAATTAAATCCTTATTTCGTCTGTCTTTACGTATGGTTACTGGCTTTGTGCAAAGTCTGATTAAACTTTGCGGATTAAATTGGATAGCTCCAGATTACACCACGCTTTGTAGAAGACAAAAGCATATTGATATTGTAATGAGCTACCAAAAAAGTAGCGATGGGCTGCATCTACTCATGGACTCTACAGGCATGAAGTTTCTAGGTGAGGGCGAATGAAAGCGCAAGAAACATGGACCTGAATATCGTCGCCAATGGCGTAAACTTCATATTGGTATAGATGCTAAAACCCTACAAATACGAGCTGTTCAGCTTACAACCAATAACGTGAGTGATTCGCAAGTACTTGGTGATTTACTGGATCAAATCTCGGTGGAAGAGCAGATTGATTCAGTCTATACAGACGGAGCTTATGACACCAAGCAATGTCGACAGGTCATTGCAGATCGGCAAGCACATGCAGTGATACCACCTAGAAAAAATGCGAAACCATGGAAAGATAAAAAAGTTCATTCGCTAGAGCGAAATGAAGTACTTCGCACTGTTAAACGTTTAGGCAGGACACTATGAAAAAATGGTCGGGCTACCATCAGCGAAGTCTGGTTGAAACCAAGATGCACTGCATCAAATTATTAGGCGATAAACTCAGTGCTCGAAATTTTGACAGCCAAGTCAACGAGATTCATGCACGTGTGGCCATCTTAAATAAGTTTGCGGAGCTCGGCCGGCCTCATACCCAAGTTGTCACTTAAATTTGAACAACTTATGAAAGCTCTATCTTTAAAATCTTTATGCAACAAAGCCGATGATTAATACAATTATTCTTTATTCATCTTAGCTTTCTAATTTTTTTTCTTAAAATTTTGTATACATACTCTACTCTCTCTTTTAATTCATTTTCATCTCGAATATATTGATTGTTTATTCGTTGCAGACTATATAGATACTCTCTTAAACCTATAATAGAATCAGATAATATAGGTAGTCTTGTCCTATCTATGTAATCACTTTGAATCCAATCTTTTTTTTCTAATGATGAATCAAAGCTTAATGCAAGTTTAACAAAGCTATCCCAATGATAGGAATCTGGGATATCCTCTGGACTAAGATCTTTAGTCTTTATCACCTTAATCATACTTTTTTCTTTCCTACTATTTCACTTGGTCGAATGTAACCTGGAATTAACCATTCATCTTCTGCAACCCATTTACCATCGATTAATAAATCTTTTTTATTATATTTGTTCTGCTTAGCACGCCCACATTCGACTTTTAACTCATATAGGCTTTGTTGCACAAACCTATCGTTAAGGGCTTATTCCACAATATAATTTCCAAATGAACAAGCCTGCACCTAAAATTTATCGTACCACCAATTGGTCTTCTTATAATCGAGCATTAATAAATCGAGGAAATATTTCAATTTGGTTTGACACGGCTTTGTTGCACAAAGATTTCATAACCATATGATTTTAAAGATTTTGATTATTTTTTGATCCAAAATTAAATTTATTTAAATCAGATGCTTACATATTTATGCAACAAAGCCGCTACAAAATATTTTAAAGTTTTCAGTTCCATTGAATCGCCCCATTAAATACTTTTTAAGTATATTAAAATACTATTTATAGCCTATTTTCGCAAAATAAATTCAAATATGGTATGTGATATCGAATAATGGATTATATAGCGATATGTTCAGATCAATAGAAACGTTGCTTATCGATATCCCAACCATACGCCCTCACAAAATGGCAGTAGCCACAATGCAGACCCAAACATTGGTGCTGATCAAAATTGAAACTCAGGACGGGTTGATTGGCTGGGGGGAAGCAACCACAATCGGTGGCTTAGGCTATGGTGAAGAAAGCCCAGAAAGTATCAAAACCAATATTGATACATATTTTAGCCCACTACTGAAGTCGCTGAATAAACAGAATATTGCACAAACCATGCAAGTTCTAAAAAAGAACATCAATGGCAACCGTTTTGCAAAATGTGCTATTCAGACAGCCCTGCTAGATATTCAGGCACAGCGTCTAGGTTTGTCTTTATCTGAACTACTCGGTGGCCGTTTACGTGATAACGTTCCAGTGCTTTGGGTACTGGCCTCTGGGGATACAGAAAAAGATATCGCAGAAGCACAGAAAATGCTGGCAGCGAAACGCCATAACTTCTTCAAGCTAAAAATTGGTTCTCGTGCGGTTGAAGCCGATGTTGAACATGTACTAGCGATCAAAAAAGCTCTCGGCGATGAAGTCTCTATTCGTGTTGATGTGAACCGTGCCTGGTCAGAACTGGATGCTATTAAAGGCATTACCTTGCTGCAAGACGGTGGTGTCGATCTGATCGAACAGCCATGTGCTATTGACAATATTGATGCCATGGAACGTCTGACTCGTCGCTTTGATATTGCCATCATGGCCGATGAATCACTGATGGGGCCAAGTAGTGCTTATAAACTGGCACGTACCAATGCAGCATCGGTATTTGCAGTCAAAGTGGCGCAATCGGGTGGTTTGCTTGAAGGCCGTGATGTAGCCACTGTGGCTAACCTTGCAGGGATCGACCTGTATGGCGGCACCATGCTAGAAGGTTGTGTAGGAACGATTGCTTCTGCTCACCTGTTCTCGACCTTTGAAAATCTGGCATTTGGTACCGAACTGTTTGGCCCATTACTGCTCACTGAAGAAATTCTGAAAACACCATTGCAATACCATGACTTTGCATTACACCTGCCTCAAGGCACAGGACTCGGCATTGAAATGGATGAAGACAAAATCGATAACCTTCGCCGCAAATAAGCGACACTGTAACGGATTAAGGAGTGGAATATGCTGTTTCATGTACGAATGGATGTAAATATTCCTCGTGACTTGCCTGAAGCACAAGTTAACGAAATTAAAGCTAATGAAAAAGTATACTCACAAGAGCTGCAACGCCAAGGCAAATGGCGTCATATTTGGCGAGTTACAGGTCAGTACTCGAATATCAGTATTTTTGATGTCGAAACTAATGAAGAGCTACATAACCTTTTACAAGGTTTGCCACTTTATCCGTTTATGAAGATTGAAGTCATGGCATTAAATCGTCATCCATCTTCAATTCGAGATGATGATACTTAATTTATTTCAAAATTTTGAGATCAATTTATAAACACGAAAAACAGTTAGCAAGAAGGACTAGGACAAGATTTTTTTTCAAAAGTAAGAATTGTCCTAATTAACAAAAAATACTTAAGGAGTAAGTAGCATGAACCATCAAGAAATCGATGCTTTAGTTAAAAAAATGAACGTAGACACTGCAACTGGATCTGTAGATGCACGTGTACAGCAAGTTGTTGTTCGTTTGGTTTCAGATCTATTTAAAGCAATTGAAGATCTAGACTTATCTCAATCAGAAGTTTGGAAAGGTCTTGAATATTTTACAGATGCTGGCCAAGCCAATGAACTTGGACTTCTTGCTGCAGGTCTAGGCTTAGAACATTTCTTAGACCTTCGTGCGGATGAAGCTGATGCAAAAGCCGGTATTACTGGGGGTACACCACGTACAATTGAAGGTCCTCTATACGTTACTGGGGCACCTGAATCTGTAGGCTTCGCACGTATGGACGATGGATCAGAACTAGATACAGTCGACACCTTATTTATTGAAGGTACCGTAACGGATGCTGAGGGAAATATTATTGAAGGCGCCAAAGTTGAAGTATGGCATGCCAACAGCTTAGGGAATTATTCCTTCTTTGATAAGTCTCAATCAGAGTTTAATCTCCGTCGTACAATTTTTACTGATCAAGATGGTAAATATGTCGCTCAAACGACTATGCCAGTCGGTTATGGTTGCCCTCCAGAAGGGACCACCCAATTTGTGTTGAATAAACTAGGTCGACACGGTAATCGCCCTTCTCATGTTCATTATTTCGTATCTGCACCTGGATATCGAAAATTAACAACTCAATTTAATATTGAAGGTGATGAATATCTTTGGGACGACTTTGCATTCGCTACACGTGATGGTCTGGTCGCAACTGCTGTTGACGTGACCGATGAAGCAGAAATTGCATGTCGCGGTGTAGATAAGCCATTTAAACATATTCAGTTCAATATTGAACTTGTAAAAGAAACTACTACTGCACCTACGACTGAAATTGAGCGTCGCCGCGTAAGCGCTTAATCATTCTCCAAGAATGGGTAGTCTCCACTATCCATTCTTCCCCCTACTCTAATTCAATTAAATCATTAGACTTCTTTCATAATTCATTTTTTGCTCAGCTCTAAATTATAGATTCAAACAATAAGATTGGCTAGCAATTGATTAATCCCTGCTTTGGAGAAGACAAAAGATTTTGATTAGGCCCACCTCATATCCAAGTAAGTTACTTAAGTTTTAATGACTTATGATGGTCTGCCTTAAGAATCTTTATGCAATAGAGCCATAAACGAGCAAAATTCTACAAAAATTAAAAAAAATATTTACTCATATTTTTTAAATTTTACTCTTCACTCAACAATGCAATATATTGAAAATAAATAAATTACAAAAATATAGATAAACCTAATATAATATTCATAAACTTCACTTTCTTTTTTTATCTTCCCGATCAACAAATAACTCCCATTATAAATTAGATCAACAAAGATAATAAAAAAAACTACTGCACCAATAAAACTCCAGAAACCTATCCCAAAAAAGTAGTACTTTATTAAAAAAATCAAAAACTCAATAATAAAAAAAATAGCTATAATTAGCCTTTTATAATCGTGATAAACTCTAATTACAAATTTATCCATTATTATTCCTTTTTAAACTATCGATCCATCTCATTACGAACTGCATCATTACTTTACTTCTTCAGTAGACATCAATTATTTAATACACATCACGGCGGTAACGACCTGCTTTACGCAGTGTATGCAGTTGTTCAATGCCCAGTATCTCTTGCAAAGTGGCATCTACCGCTTTAGCCATATTCAAACTGCCGCAGATATAGAGACAAGCCCCTTGCTCTAGCCAATCAATCAATTCAGCTTTTTTTACAACTAGGACATCTTGCACATACTTTTCAGCAAATCCATCACGAGAAAATACCCGATCGATTTCTGCAATTTTACCTTGGTTTTGTAATTTATGCAGTTCATCAGCAAAAATTGCATCGAAATCTTGTGACGCTCACCATAAATTAACCAGTTTTGATAGTGCTCTGTTGCGACACGTTGCTTAAGATGTGAAAGCAAACCCGCCATTCCTGAGCCATTGCCAATCATAATTGCCGACTTAACGCCCTCTGCTAAGTGAAAATTTGGATTCGCGCGAATATAGGCATGAATACATTGTCCAAGTTTTAAATCGTGCGTTAATAAGCCAGAACCTAAACCTAGTTCATCGCCATGCTGCTCTTGACGTACGACGAGCTCTAAATCTTTTTAATTAAATAGAGTTTGATAATTTCACGCTTATACTAAACGACTGAATAAAGACTATAATAAAAATTAAAAATTCATTCGCTATTTGCGAAATCTTCGAGCAATCATGTCCAAAAATCTTGCAACGCTGATTGGATTCAGTGCAATCTTACAATGGTCTTCTATTGTTGGTTTACTTAAGAAAATTAGTTTCAGTATTGGCCCTGATCTTGCTGTGCTCTTTATGTATACCTTGAGCGCAATTATTCTATTGCTCTTATTTAAAATTCCAAACCTTAAACTGGTTCCGCGCCAATTTTTGATATATGCCACCCTTTTATTTGTGATTTATGAGTTGTGTTTTTCGTATGCCATTGCTTTGGCTCAAACAGCTCAACAAGCGATTGAAATCAGTTTGGTCAATTATTTATGGCCGAGTCTGACAATTGCCGCGTTAATATTATTTAAAGAATTAAAATTTAACTTTTTCGTAATCATTGGTTTAGCCATTAGTTTGGGTGGCATTATTTTAATCCAAACTGTTAACGGAAGTTTTAACTGGTCTACAGTCTTTACCAACATTCAGTCCAATCCATTAAGCTATTTTCTTGCTTTTATGGGCGCTAGTTTATGGTCACTCTACTGTGTGATTACACGTAAATACAGTCATGGACATAACCCTATTTCATTCTTTTTCGTCGTAATTACCATTATACTATGGCTAAAAATGTTGATATTTCACGGTATTCCGCGAATGCCTACCGTAGACTTACATACCGGTATGTATATGTTAATCGTGTCCATCGTGACTGCATTGGGCTATGCAGCGTGGAATGTAGGTATTATAAAAGGCAATATTACGATATTGGTGACTTTATCGTATTTTAGTCCGATTTTTTCTTCGGTTATTTCAATGTTTATATTACAGACACCACTGAGTTTAAGTTTTTGGCATGGTGCCATTTTGGTGACATTAGGTTCGCTGGTATGTTGGATTTCAACCAGTTGGCCACAAATAAAAGCAAAATTAATGCAATTGCGTCATGAATAATATGGCGCAGTTAATTGCCTCTGATTATCTTAAACTGAATAACAAAACCGCGATTAGGCACAGCATGTGAAGTAACTGTGTTGGTGCAAAATATAGAAAATATTTCCATCCACCTGTGAGAAATGCATTCACACATTTTGAAATCGCATGGGCTGATAATCCAATCACCACAGCATAAACCAATGTTAAATTGTCGATATTACCTTGCATCACCACGGTTGCCATAGCTGCATGGACTTCAAAGAGTGATGCTAATAATGTCCCTAAAATTAAGCCTTTATCACCTAAAGCGAGATTTAATCCATAAACAAGTGCTTGGATCAAAGTAAGCGTGATGGCAATGATTGCCGCCTGTTTTAAGCTAAACATTCGACTATCAGTATTTTCTAACGGCACTGTTTCATTCGCCTCTACACGAAGCATTTCAGGTTCTGACTCTTTATTATGTTGAACTTGAGATGAGCCATAAATCAGATATAACGCAGCAAGGACCAATATCAAGATGCCGATGATACTTGGTATAACTAATATTTTAAACCAAGCAAAACTCACCCCAAGGACAATGATCAAAAGTTGAACCAATGTCGCAACACATGAAAAAAGTCCTGCCCCTGCATTACTTTTGGCACTGGCTTTTCCTGCTCGTACTTCCATGCCTAAGCTTGCGATTGTTGCTGTGCTCGACACAAAACCTGATGCCAAGGCCGATAAAATAATCGCTTTATCAGAAGATAGAAGCCGCTTGGCGATGTGTGCTAATGACTGCACCACCAAGATCAATATCAGTAATTTTAAAATCACATAGGGATTTAATACTGAACCCCAATAGGCTTGATTTGGAGTTAAAGGTAAGGCAATTAGGATCAATGCCAGTAAAAAGACCCCATCTCTTAACTCATAGTCTTTGATCCAATGTGCTGCAAAATGATGTAAGCCTTTTTTTCCAAATAATATGAGGGTCAGCACCACAGCCAAACACGCAGCCAATGGAATATTAAAAACACAAGCAGCGCCGATTAAATAGGTCATAACAAAAGCAAGTTCTGTGGTTGTGCCAATATCTTGTTTTTGTTGGCTTAATCCATAATAGCTAAACATACTGACGACAATTGCACCGAGCACACCAACAGCTAAATGGATTAAAAAACACAGTGCTCCTAACAATGCACAAATGGTAAATGAGCGTAAACCGGCAAAGCTCTGTTCACTGTCTAAATTGTTGTTACGTTGACGCTCCAAACCGATGAGCAATCCACAGCCTAAAGCCGAAGCTAAAATCGTTAACAATGCTGGGAAGGATAATGTTTGTATGAGTATTTCCAAATTTAAGCCCTCCCATCAATACATTGTTTATTTTGGCAATATAAATAAAAAATAATTAAAATAAATTTAACGCTAAAATTAGAAAAATAAATATATAAATTGAACAACTTGAGCATTTTCAATCATGTTCAAAGTTTAATCATCTTTTAAATCATAAACAATTCCATGATAAATATCTTAGTAAACATTAATTTTTCCCATATTTTAATTAAAAATATATTCGAAAAACTGACTTAAATTCGGCCTCTATTTGCTTTCATGAATGTTTAAAGCACACATTAAGCCCAAATCACCATAATGGCCGCAATCACCACTAAGGCTAAACCCCAATGATCAGTTCTTGCGAGTTTTTCCTTAAAGAAAAAGGCAGAGATTAATAGACTAAATAATATTTCGATTTGACCTAGGGTTTTAACAATCGCAACCGTTTGCATGCTCATGGCAGTAAACCAGCCCAACGATGCTAGAAAGCTACAGACACTAACGCGAAAGGTCAGACCGACTCTCTCCCACATGGCAATGAGCGTTTTGCGGCTAAATAGACTGAGGTACAGCAGCATAATCACACATTGAAAGCCAATTACACTCAACAATACCCACGCCGCACGATGCAAAGTCGGTAAATCACTTAGCTCTAAACTGGCTTCACGAACCAATAAAGAGGTAATGGCAAAACTTAATCCACTCCCTACACCGATGCATAAAGTTGGCAAAGATAACTTTTGTCGTTGAGAACCTTTGCTTAAAAGAAAAACGGCTATGCCACCAACCAAAACACCAATCCAACCAAATAAACTTAAATGTTCACTTAAGAAAATCACCCCCACTATGGCCGCAAAGATGGCTTCACTTTTCGCTAAACCGACACCGATGGCATAATTCTTTTGTTTAAAAAGCAAGACCATTAAAATCGTCGCTAAAATTTGACTTAGTCCTGCAATCACCACATAGACCCAAAACATAGGTGTAAATTTGGTCACCTGAGTCACAGGCTGTTGTTGGTACAGCACAAATAAATAAATGCAGGCAAATGGGAGCCCAAAAATAAACCGAGCAAGGGTAACACCATACACATCAACAGTGGTACTGAGTTGTTTTTGAAATGCATTGCGCCATGACTGCATAAAAGCAGCCATTAAAGTGAATAAGATCCAAACTGGAAACATAAGAAAGGTGGTTTAACGGTGGATGCCTCATCAATTTACGCTTTTATTGAATTGAATGCGACCCAACACGGCTAGATTATTCATTGAACTTGGTTATGGATTCGTTGAAAAAAATTTATTTAAAAACCTCATATTAAGCATATGTTATTTATCAAAATTTAAGTTTTTATAAAAAAACGCAAAGGCATGTTACCTTTGCGTTTTGCTCCTTACCAACATTTAGTTAGTGACTTATATTAGTTAGCTTTCTAGTAATACAGCACCAAATTGCTCACGTAGATCTTTTTTCAGCATTTTACCTGTTCCACTCAATGGAATAGCATCCACGAAAATCACTTTATCTGGCACCTGCCATTTAGCGACTTTATCTGCATAATAATCCAAAATTTCTGTATCAGATAAATCGACATCTGGCTTTTTAATTGCAATCAATACAGGACGCTCATCCCATTTTGGATGAGTCGCTGCAATCACTGCTGCCATTGCAATTTTAGGATGTCCCATAGCTAAATTTTCTAACTCAACTGAAGAAATCCATTCACCGCCCGATTTGATCAAATCTTTTGAACGGTCACTAATTTTTAAGAAACCATCTTCGTTCAGGGTTGCAATATCCCCGGTATCAAACCAACCATCTGAGGTTAATGCAGATTCTGTTTTGCCAAAGTAATTGCCAATAATCCAATGCCCTTGGATCTGTAAATTACCCGTCGTTTCGCCATCACGTGCAACTTCGTGTGTACCGTTTTCTTCATCGGTAATACGTAAATCGACCCCGAATGGTGGACGACCTTGTGACAATCGTACTTGTAATTGTTCTTCTTCAGATAATAACAAATGTTTGGCTTTAAATTGGTTTGAAGAACCTAATGGACTGGTTTCGGTCATTCCCCAAGCATGAATCGTTTCACAGTTAAATTGTTCTTTAAACACTTTTAACATCGCAGGAGGACAAGCAGATCCACCCACCACATTACGCACTAAACTTTCAAGCTGACTACCCGCTTGTTGCGCAGCATTAATTAAACCCTGCCAAATCGTTGGAACACCCAATGCAACGGATACTTTATAGTCATCAATCATTTGCGTCAGGCTTGCTCCATCTAAACCTGGGCCTGGCAGCACTAAAGTACATCCCACCATTGCCGCAGCATATGGCGTACCCCATGCGTTGACATGGAACATCGGCACAACAGGCATCATAATATCTCGCGCTGAGATATTTAATGAATCCGGCATACAAATCGCATAACTGTGTAAGACTGTTGAACGATGACTATACAGCACGCCTTTCGGATTGCCTGTGGTACCCGAGGTATAACATAACGAACTAGCCGATAATTCATCTAATTCTGGCCATGTATAGTCTGCAGATTGCGCCGCGATGAGTTCATCATAAAATTTAACTTCTGGCACCGCTTCGACAATCGCTGCATCTGGTGCATCTAAACAAATAAAATGTTCAACAGATTTTAATAGTGGTTTTACTGCTTTGATTAAAGGCAAAAAGGTTTTATCAAATAACATGACGCGGTCTGCGGCATCATTGATGATAAAAATTAATTGTTCTGGAAATAAACGCGGATTAATGGTGTGACAAACATAGCCGCTACCTGAAATAGCGTACCAAGACTCTAAATGGCGGTGGTTATTCCAAGCGATGGTCGCAACACGATCCCCTAAATTTAAACCGAGAGATGCAAGAACATTAGCAAATCGTTTTGAATTTTTATGGACATCACCCCAAGTGGTTTTCGTAATCGTCGTGTCTGTATTTTTTGAAATGACTAAACTATCCGCATGATAGCGACCCGCATGTTCAATCATGCTACTAATCAAAAGCGGTTTAAACATCATATTACCAAGCATTCTTTGCTCCCACATTCATCCATATTGAGTTGTTGTTTTTCCACACTGTCCTGCAGATTTTTTAAAACTTTGCACCATGTCAAAAGTGATTATTCTTCATCGACAAGGTTGAAAGCAGTAGATATGAAACGCATATCCAAAACTGATTCTTATGTTTTAACCTTAATTGATTTTAGAATCCACTGTTTTATTGCTCAAAATATGAATGCTTTAGTGGTATAAAATGCAAAAATTAAAGCTTTATTCAAAATATAGTCTTATTTAGTTATAACACTGCTGCTTTAAAAAATGTCGTTTTCAGTTATCAAATAATCGACTGAGTCAATTGGCATAAAAAAACCCAGTCTAGATACACTGGGTTCATTCATAGTATTAGCCGTTGTAGTTAAGTTAACATAGTTACAGTACTTCAAACTCAATACGACGGTTTTTCTTACGACCTTCAGGCGTAGCATTGTCTGCTACAGGCTTATTTGATCCCATCCCTTCAGTACTTAAATTCGCCGCCGCAATATTTTTTGAAATCAGGTAGTTTTTAACCGCATTAGCACGATCTTGGCTTAAACTTAAGTTTTTCTCAGGATTGCCCGAACTGTCTGTGTGACCAATAATTCGTACTTTTTTCCCACCGACGCGGTTCAGTGCGACAACCATTTCATCTAAGATCTGTACCCCAGATGGCGCTAAAATAGCACTGCCCGATTCAAATTCAATAATACGATTACGTAAAGCCGCATCAATAATGGCTTGTTCAGCCTGATTGACAGAAAGCTGTGCATTGAAACGAAAAGGTGCTGTGACCAAAGACTGAAACTTGGTGGTCGTGGGTTGGATATCATTTTGATTTGACATCTTGCCACTTAAATCGACTTGCGTTCCGCGTACAGAGAGTTTCCCCTGTTTTACTTTTTTTAGGTCATCATTAATCATTTGGCTTACGCTATTACCCCAACCATTAGGTGCTGTAACCGCTCGAACCTGAATTTTATCAACCACATTTGCCTGACCATAGGTCAAATAGGCTTTATTTAATATTTCTTGCTTGGTTGCTTCATTCGGTACAGCACCTTCAATCACAATAGGCTCTGCCCAAAGCAAAGTCGAACAACCTAAAATGCATACACTCGCAATAAATTTGGGCAACATTGGTAAGATTCTTTGCATCATTATTCTTCTATAAAAGTCTGTCTAAAAAGTTTAATGCCATGAATAAGGCTGATCTGACGCTCACTCAAAGACTGTTCCAAAACGGCTAAGCCTGCATTTTGTTCAAGATAAGGATCAATCCAACTGGCATCGATCAGGGAAACCCAATGATCACTTTGCATATTTTGGGTAAAAACATCACTGAGTGCAGTAATATCAGCACCTTGAAAACCAAACAGTAAAACAGGTGAATCACTGTGTAGGATGCCAATGAGTAACTCAGCATCTTGGTTTTCGACAAAACGACTAATTAAATTGACCCAAAAAGCCGCAATTTCATAGCAGTAACTAATATTATTGATTGGTAAGATCAGCACTTTATTCAACCGAGACGTACCCTGATGAATAATCGGTTGTAGCAGCAAACCGAGACCAATCATGCTTTGCGCCAACTGATAAGGCGTAAAATTCAATAAACGTGCAAATGAATGCAACGTATGATGCTCATAAAAAGAAGAGGTTTCTTCTGTCCCGAACACTTGAATTTCGTTATTCAGTTTGCCTAATTTATCGAGCAAAATATCGGGATCGCGAATAGAACGCATCACTCGGTTACGCTGATATAAGTCAATTAAGGTTTGTTTATAACGATATGGTGCATACAAAATATTATCGAAAGGATCATCGATTTCTAGCAGATGAGCGAGCACCATTGGAAATTGACGCTTTGAACTGTCTTCACTACTAATCAAATTGGCAACCAAAAAACGCTTATCTTTTGGACTGGCAATAAAGAAATCTAATGAAGGCAGTGAGTTATACGCTGCATTAAAATTGTCTGAACGCATAGCGAACTCAAGCGCCTCCGTGATCCACTGATCGATTAACTGAATCAGTGAATATTGTTCACGGCTCTTTAAGAAGTCACCACGAGCTGGACATTTTCCATAATACAGCGGTGTCGTTCTCACTTCATACATCGTCACACTCCTTGTTCTTTTGCACGAATGCCACCGCTCTCATTTTTAAATTCATCATCATGGTGTTGCTGTTCCTTGTACAACACTCATCGGTGAAGTCGCTGGTGGCGCTACAGGCGCTTGTCCTGCAGGCATCGTTTGCGCTGCGACGACACGAACACCTTTATTCGTCACCACTTGATCAACAAGAGTCATACCTGAATAGCCTGAACCTGTAGTTGGGCCAGATGCGTTACCACTAATTAAACGGAAATTTACTTTAACAAACACTTTTGGATTTTGTTTGCTACGCCACACCATTTCAAATGAATTACCATTTTGTGTACGCTGAGCGCCTTCAATCAATCGGTTAATACCATATTCACCCGGCTCATCAAAAATCGTATGCGTTTGACCTTCCAAGTCAATTGCAGTAATACGTGCACCCGGAATTGCCCCTTTATTTGGCCAAACGAAGTTCACCCATTGCTGAACACCGTTTTCATACACCATACGCTGACCATCAATATCAATGGTATATGAAAGCAACTGTGTATTTTCTAATGGGAAGAACTGGAAGTTCGATTGATTGGTTGCCGCAGGTGCTGCTTGACTCAATTCCCCTGTAGCAACGCCATTACTTGGCGCAACATAGCGTTGGAAGTTCGCTACAAATTGTGGATTTAAACCAATGCCCAAATCTTTCCATGTTTTCGTGGTTAAGGTATAGCCTCGACGAATCACCAATGGATCCAAATATTCTTTTACAAAGCGAGCGATACTTCCGTTTTCACCAAAAATTTGGCTAATTTCATAACTGGTCGCTTGTAAAGTAGCATTGCTATTAAATGGATATTTAGGCGCAAGATTGGTTGTAAATGGTTGATACGCCTGCATTGCCCACAATTTATTTATTTCGTTTTGAGCAGGTATCAACAGAACTTCAAATGACTGGGTCACTGGCTGCATAAAGAGTTTTTGAATCAACTGTTGATCTAATTCATTTAGACCCACAGACATTTTTTCATCTACGAATTTTTGTGTGCTATTAAAGACTGAGCTTTGATCATTGATGGTTTGTTTCACCAATGTCATGCTTGCAGGTCCCATATCACCGCCACTCTTCAAATCATTGAACTTACTACGTACTTGACTCAAAGACAGCATGTATTCATCTAAAATAGATTTGTTTTGCTGATCATCACGCTTACGAACTAGTTGATAGAACACATCAAATTCTTTTGCAATAACACCTTGACCGGCTTTAGAAGCAACTTGCTGTGCCTGCTGCGCATCATCACGGCTGAGGACTTTACGTTTAAACCACGCAATAAAACCTTTCTGAGGCGCAGCCAGTTCTGCTTGAACAATTGGATTATCCCAACTGGTTTCTTTCGCAATACGGTCCACCACTTTACGAATTGGCGAATTCTCAGGTTCACCTAAAATATCGATAAAACGTGACTGCTGAGCAACATCTGCACCTTTTCCATAATGCACAGCATTTAAAAATTTACGCCATTCAGCGATATATTCCTGCTTATAAAGTTCGGTTAACTGTTTACTGATCTGATCTGGACTACCACTAAACGTCAGGTCATCAGAGCGATTGGTATTGAGTACCCAATCTTGGGTATCTGTCGGATTATTCGCAGCTTGGTTAATCGCATCTTTTACATAATCATTCCATGCTTGGTAAGTAAAAATACCCGGCAAGGCATAACTACCTAACATGCTGTTTTGGCCTGTTTCACCTAAAATTTGCTTCACAGTTACTGCAGGGAAACGTACCGAACCACGCATTTTAATTTCATTATAAACGCGGTCACGTGCAGGAATACCCATAGTAACAGCCGTCAATAATTGACGTGTTTGATCAACCAATAAAGGATCAGATTCCATTTGCGGGAACGCAGGATCAGCAGCTAAAGTCATCGCATAAGATAAAACTTGTTCAGCTTTTTGAATCATTTCCCCACGTGGCATTTGACCGCGATTTGAATCTAACCATGAACGCCAGAAACGAGTAACTTGGTCACTCAAATGGCTCGATTCCATATATTTATGATTGCTCATCATCAAATAAGCCTTCAGTGCATTATATGCATCCTGAGGGTTAGTATCTGATGGTTCTAAATAGGGCTGATTTGATTTCACAGCTTGAGTTATTTGCACATTGACGTGATTTTCTTTCAACGTCGCTTCATTGGCTTTAACGCGTTGTAAGTACTGCGCCATATTTTGCTGAGATGGTGCCAATACAATTTGTTGAATACCACGTAAATACTCAACTTTAAGTTTTTCACGGATTTTATTCCCTTGGTATAAACCAAAGCTGTATTTCAAAGGACGATCTTCATCAAAATGATCGAGTTGTTGTAAATGCCCTTGTAATATCAGTAATGCATCCAATTGAGTCGAAAGCTCACTTCCGCTACGGCTTTCCATTTGCACAACTTTATCTAGGTCTGCCTGAACTTCCGCCACGAGTTGTTGGTTATTACGATACGACCAAACCCACAACCCAAGCACCACAGCAACCAATAACAATGCAGCAATAAATGCCATAAAGCGCTGACGTTTACGTGCAGGATTGATATGTTGTTTAACTAGATTTTTATCTTTTAAAATGACGGTTGAAAAGAGTCCTTTTAAGAAATAACCATGGTCTTGCGAAACAGAATTCGTAGGAATGCCAAACTCACTATCCGTACTTTTCACCAAATGAAAGTCTTCAGCGATTTGCTCGGTCATTGGACTTTCAATCACACCTTCTTGTAACGCACTGGTGAAATAGAACCCACGGAAAACTGGTTTAAACTGATAAGGGTTGTCTTGAAACAACGTACCAATAAAAGTTTTTAACACTGGCTTTAAACTTTTAAACTCAAGTGGAAATGTCATTACACTTGGAGAAATATTTTGCGAATGACGACGACTCAAGTGCGTAGTACTGACGCTCTTCAAACCATCGTATAAAATTGAATAATGCTTTTCGAACATCTCAACGGCATGCTCAGATGAGTCTGGATCATAAGGCAGTGTTGCACCCCAAACTTGATCAAATTCATCCTTATCATAACAATCAAAAAATTCAGTAAAGCCGGCAATCAAATCCATTTTTGAAAAAACGATATACACTGGCGCAAAAATTTCTAAACGTTCAGTCAAATCCTGTATACGTGCGCGTAAGTTTTTGGCTAATTTGATTGATTTTTCAGGACTTTGACTGACAAGCTCAGCCACAGAAACAATCACGATTAAACCGTTAATTGGTGCTTTAGAACGGTTTTTTTTGAGAATATTTAAGAAACCTAACCATTCTGAATGGTCTTCGGCATAAACAGAATATCGACCTGCGGTATCGAGTAACACACCATCTGTAGAGAAAAACCAATCGCAGTTACGTGTTCCACTTAAACCTGCTGACACCATTTTCTGATGAGTTTCTTCAAATGGAAATCTAAGGCCAGAATTATAAATCGCTGAACTTTTACCCGCTGCTGGGTTACCAATCACCATGTACCAAGGTAATTCATATAGCGCTGCATTACCCTTTTTGTCGCCAAGTTTTGATTTACGGATAAGTTGAATCGAGTCTTTCATTTGCTGATTGATCAGCGCAAGTTCTTCTTTATTCTTTTGTTTGCCGTATTCAGCTTCATTATCTTTGGCAATCGCCTCAGCCAGCTCTTCGCCTTGCTGTTTATGACGATAATGCTGCACTAATTCATAAATACCCCACAGAATTAATCCGAGAATATAAACAGCAACCACAATGTAAAAAGTCTTTTGTGGAATCGAATTATGCATAGCCACAATGGCCACAAAAAATGACAAAGCCACCATCGCTTTAGGATTGGTGACGTACTGCCAAACATAACCGAGGATCGTATAAAATAGTGTGTTCACAATGTTCTCAATTTCGTCTTAATTCTAATTAAACAGTTTCTTGTTCAAGTTCATCTTCTACTGAAAATGCTTGAATAAAAGCAAATGTCGATTCTTGGTCTGTGCTATAAATCATGGCAGTTAACTCTTCTGGCAAGTGCATACCCAACATGAATCCAAAAATTTTTGCCAATTGCTGGGTATTTCCAAGATTCTGTTTTGTATATAAAAAATGATAGGTTTCAATCGCGGTTTCATTAAATTTATGCTGTAATTTTTTCACCACTTTCATATCTGTTGCATCATCTAACATCAATAAAAAGGGTTGTTCTTGATCATACTGATCTAAATTATTCAGTGCTTTAAGCTCTAAATTACGTTTCAACTCAGGCTCATGTGCCACCACTTGTAGCACTTTATTTGGAGTTAAACCTCGAACTTGAACGTCTGAAGCAGCCAAACACCAACTCGATGCAAACTCTGCAGCAATGTATTTTTCTTGTAACCACATCTTTTCATCAATCCATTCTTGGTCGATTTCAGAGTCAGCATTCAGAATCAAACTGACTTCAAACTTTTGTTTTGAAATCATC
This sequence comes from Acinetobacter amyesii, assembly GCF_023499985.1. Classification (NCBI taxonomy): domain Bacteria; kingdom Pseudomonadati; phylum Pseudomonadota; class Gammaproteobacteria; order Moraxellales; family Moraxellaceae; genus Acinetobacter; species Acinetobacter amyesii. The sequence continues at coordinate 44,869 of NZ_JAMCOU010000013.1, forward strand.
TCTAAAATGCTTAACCATTCTGAATAAGCGACTTGAGTGCCGATAAAATGTGGCTCGATATGAATTTGTTCGGGAATGATCGAAAATCCGTCAGATAGATATTGCTGAATAATTTGAGCATAATCATCATTCCATTGATGAATCAAATTATCAGCAAGCAAAATATGAACATTTATACGATTTAGACGTGAAACTTGCTGTGCATTGTTCGCCAAATGTTCTGGATGTTCATCTTGCGTATAATCTGGATCCACCCAACCCGGATGCATACGGTACTGATATGCCAATTCACTATCATAAAAGAGTGCTGATTGCTTCAGATGCTCTGCAATTAAAAATAGACTTTCAACGTGTTGCTCTAGTTGTTGCTGAATAAGTGACTGGATTCGTTTTTCACGCATGGTGATGGCACTATATTCATCATCTGCTTCTTCATTAGTGAGTTCATCTAAATCTTTGATTCGAAATGAAAGAACAGGCAAACCGTATGCATTAAATAACTTATCATCGAGTTCAGGACTTTTGAATTGTTGAATATCTTGGATAATTTGTTCGTTTTCACCAAAACTATGCCAAGCCGCTGAAGAATAAACATTTAAACGAAATTGCTGTACATCAATAGGCTTCGGTTTTGCTTGTTCAATGGCCTCAAGTTGTTGTTGCTCAGCTTGTTCTTCTGCACGTTTTTCAGCTTCAAGTTTTTTTTCTTTTTGATGTTGAATGCCCTTGTAAAGCAAATAAGGCGACAAAATAATTGCACATAAAGCTAAAGGAAGAAGTAAAAAGTATGTGACTAAATCGAAAGCCGTCGGATCATAGCCTGTATCTCGCCAGTAAAAAATCACGAAAGCAGTACACAAAACAAAAAGCGTACTAAAGGTTCCAATTATTAATTTCAGCATTATTATGCATTCCCCATTAAGGCATAACAGGTTTCTGTATTATCGACCTGTTTATTCGGCTGTAAAAATGCTCCCTGAGCTAAACCAATTCCGCTCAAAGAATTTAAACACACCGGTTTTATTTCTTCTTTTTGTAAAATTAAGCGCACATCCACCATTAATGTTGGACTACACCAAGTTTGAATCATTTGTTTTAATTTTAGGCTGCGTGCCTGATTCGGTAAAAATGTTAAATAATCTTCATGATTTAAAGGTCCAATCACGATTTCAATTTTTTCGTCAATCTGTTGAATCTTCTCACCACAAAAAGTATTCAGCCCCAATAAGCTCGGCTGAGATCCACCTAAACATGTTCTCTGATCTTCTTCAAATACAAAAGTTTCAGGGATAAATTCTCGAATATCAAATTTCTGCTTAAAGATACAATTCAGCATGGTTTTTAATGCATAAGCTGTATTGTTTTGCCCCTGCATTAAACCTGAGAATTCAGCAAAATAATCATCTAAATCTGGCTGATCATGCTGGCTACTGATATAACCATTTAATGCATGTAAAATATCAAGATAGTGATTATCCTGCTCGATTTCATAACGAATAGGTAAATGATAATTTAAACTGGCATCAACATAATGTGCTGTTAATTTATGATTAAACAGCCCTAAAAACTTTTGTGTTTCGTGTCGCTGATGTCGCCCGCTGAGCTTAATCTTATTGGTATAACTATAAGGTAATGCACCTTGAATACCCGTTAAACCCACCATTAAATTTGTCAGTTCAACTTTCTCATCGTTGAACTCTAAACTTTCAATTTCAGTGTTCGGGAAGTTCAAATTAAGTGAACTATTAAACTCAAAGTCATTGGCCCAATGGACTTGAGCTGCTCCATAAGGTGCATGTCTTAACAAACGAGTAGCTTGAACAAACTCGTAGGCTTTCGGTTCTTGGAAAAGTCCGTCAATTACAGAGCTTTCTTGCCACCAACGTTCTGCACGCATTGGTATAACTCCTGTTGACTATTTGCATCAAAAACCGAGACATCGACAAAGCTGTTCATATTGACTTTTAAATTAAAGATATGGGCTAGCAATTGACTAAATATATACAGGCTATGCCCTCTAAATATATCCGCATCGATATCGAGCTGTACTTTTAAACCTCTGACAAATAATGGAAACGGTTTACTATCTACAAGTTTCTGTGTGGTAGAAAACTGAATATTTTTTATGGAGTCGATAATAATTTGGTTTTCTTTCGATTTAGGTAAATTATACAATTCCAAAAGTTCTTTAATATGAGAGACCGCATCGCCTTTCATTAAAGACATATTATTCAAAGATAAATGTGAAATGACCCGCCACTGTTCTTGTTTATTTTGCTCAAAATAATACGGTAACGACGGTCGTTTGAGCATCAGAGCACGACGGGCCAAATTACTATCATTCAGAGTTAATGCATTTTGATCTTTATTATAACTTTCGTAAGGTAACTCACGATTACTACATAGTAGTTCAGTACTAATAAAATCGGACTGAGTGCTATGTGGGTCTAAAGCACGAGATATGATTGAATAGTTTAATTCCTGATGTTTATTCTTCATCTGCTGCGGATTTAAACTATAAAAAAACTGGACTTTATCCTGATGATAATGACTCATTGCAAAAAAAGGCAGTACCGGATAATACACTTCATCTTGGTTACTTTTTTCACGCACCATATTCATTTTTAAAATGCTATAGGCTTGAAAATATTCAGGATGGTGTGCATCTGTCACCAATGGATATTCCATTCGCTTATGATTAATCTTTTGCGGCTCTGCTTGTTTATTGAAAAGATTAACAATTGGTGTAGCAAACAATTTAAAATTTGCAGCATTTAATTCAGAATAATTTCGAATCGCTGCTTGATCATTTAAATTGAGTTTAAAGTGCATTTGAACATCAAATTCACTATGTTCTAAACTTAAAAACTTAATGAAATCTAGATTTAGATTTAAAAAATTGAATTTTTCAGGAACACAAAAATATTCCATCAATAAACGATATGCATGATGCGTATGTTGATCGATAGGTAGAACACTTTGAACTTCATCAAAGCCCATAATTTCAAATGGATTGGCAATATCAAAAATGTGCTGCCCTACACGAATCGAAAAACTTGTAGTGGATTTAAAAATACTATCCAAAACCTGCAAAGGAAAATTAGAAATAGCGTCTAAAAAGATCGGCAAAGTTTCATTTTTGAGTAAAGCGTGCTTATTCGAAAAAATTTCAAATCCTAAGCTCAATGTGGCATTTTGATTTAAATGCATATGTGCCGATGGATGAGTTTTGAAATTGAGCTGTTTTAATTGAATCGGTAATAATGTGACTTCTTGTACCGTCTGATATTCACATTGAACACCGCGCGTACTTTTGGCTTTTAGACTGGTCGCCTTTGGAATAACGTGTCGATCTGTTAATTGCTTAATTTTATTTATATCTTCGAAGCTCACCACAGAACATGCAGGAAATGGTTTTAAATATTGAGGAAACATCACCTCAAAAATTGATCGGGTAAAAACGTCATAACTATCTGCAAGTTTTTTATCAATCCGTGCAGAAATTAAAGAAAAGGCTTGAATTAAACGCTCAATATGCGGGTCATCTATTTGTTCTTGGTTTAAAGACAAACGCTGGGCGATTTTGGGGTATTTACTGGCAAACTCACGGGACTGTTGTCCAAATTCCTGTAGTTGTTTTTCGTAATACGGTAACAGCTCTTCAATCACAGATAACCCACTTCATTAAGCTCTTGGAGAAATAACATATTGTTGTGTTGTTGGTTTTAATAAGGCATCAAAAATAACTGGTTCGTATAAAGGATGAATATTTAAATATGCCTGAATACTTAAACATAGTGCCCCCATATTATGGCCATCCATGAGCATTTCGACTCGAATCTGCTTTAAACGCGGTTCATGTGCAGCAATCGATTGTTCAATTGACTGACAAATTTTGTCACGATCCGATGGATTTGCTGTCGATAAGCCCACAAAATCGATAATGCCAAACTGCAAAATAGACTTTTTTGCTAATGGAAAGTCATCAATCAGTTCATCTAACTTTGCCACCCGACTATTGAGGAGATCCTCTAAATCGGAAGCAACAGATTCACGAAGTTCTTGCAAAGACAGACCTTGAGTCTGCTGAGCATCTGCTGGTAATAAGCGGTCAAATAAAGTCGTTCTAAAACCATAAGGATAAAGCTGATCGAGATTCATATCTTCTTATAAATATTTAAAAAAATGAAAATAGAGGCTACCCAAGTAAGCCTCTATCTGAATCCATCTATTACGCTGCGTATGAAGCAGTGTTGTTAGATAATGACCACTTCTTAGTAACAGCACCTTTCGCAGTACCGTTAATATCTTGTTGGTTATATGTCCACTCTACTGCAGCATATTTCAAACCAAATGATTCGTGTGGAACACCTTCATCATTTACAGTTGGTGTCACGCTAGAAACCAACACATGTTTCAGTTTGATTTGAAGATATTTAATGCGTTTGTCGCCATTCGCACGGTAAAAATCAATTTGAACTTCATCAAATGTATAACCTGCTGAACATGCTTCCCAAAGTTTAGGGCTTGTCGCATCTAAATCTTTAACAAAAACCATGTCAGAATGTTCTACACGTTCTGCGGTGTGACCACCCACACTTGAAGAAGTCGCAGATTTAGGTTGACGGATGTTATGCGTCCAAGAGTTAACTTCTAACCAACTCTTGTGCTCTGCATCACGAGATTCGCCGTCTACTTTGTACTTACCACGAAATTGAATGTATATATCTTTCATTGTTCTGAATACCTATTTATTTAAAGTTATTATAGTGTTGACCCAAAATTAATTTGAGGACTGAGGTAACTCGGTCACAAGTCGTAATGAAACTGACAACTCATCCAACTGGAAATGTGGTCTTAAGAAAACCACAGATTTGTAGTGACCAGGCAAAGCTGGATTTTCTACAACTTTTACAGAAGCTTCACGCAATGGATACTGAGCTTTAGCTTCTTGAGATGCACCATCATCGAGTAATACATATTGCGATAACCATTCATTTAAGAAGGTCTCAACATTACCCGCTGATGCAAAACTACCCACTTTGTCACGCATCATTGCTTTTAAATAATGTGCAATACGTGAAACTGCCATGATGTATTGGATCTGGCTAGACAATGCAGAGTTGGCATTTGCTGTATCGCTATCATATTTTTTAGGTTTTTGCGTCGATTGCGCACCAAAAAATGCTGCATAATCCGTATTTTTGCAGTGTACCAACGGAATAAAACCAAGATCACTCAGTTCTTTTTCACGACGGTCAGTAATGGCAATTTCAGTTGGGCATTTAAAGACCACTTCGCCATCATTGGTTTTGAACGTATGGACAGGCAAGCCTTCAACTAAACCACCACCTTCTACACCACGAATCGCAGCACACCAACCATGCATATCAAAAGCATTGGTTAGACGTGTACCAAAGGCATAAGCCGCGTTCATCCATAAATATTCATTGTGGTTTTCGCCGGAAACTTCTTCAACGAAGTTAAAGCCTTCAGTGGCAATACCTTCTTTTGGATCATATGGCAAACGACCCAATACACGTGGCATTGTCAATGCAACATATCGTGCATCATCACTTTCACGGAATGAACGCCATTGTACATATTCAGCGGTTTCAAAGATTTTAGAAACATCGCGTGGACGATCAATATCAGTAAAAGATTCTAGACCCAACATATTTGGGCTTGCAGCCGAAATGAACGGTGCGTGTGCAGCCGCCGCGACATGTGAAATTTGCTCAAGCAAATACATATCAGATGGTGTACGGTCAAACTCAAAGTCACCAATCAATGTTGCATAAGGCGCACCACCGAATGATCCATATTCTTCTTCATAGATTTTTTTGAACAACGTGCTTTGGTCAAAATCGGTCGCACCTTGGAAATCTTTAATCAATTCTTTTTTCGTCGTATTTAACATACGAATTTTTGTTAAAGAATTTGAAGGTGTTTCTTGGCAGAAATAATACAAACCACGCCATGTCGATTCAATTTTTTGAAATTCAGCATGGTGCATGATTTTACTTAACTGAGATGAAATCAACGCATCAATTTCAGCAATACGCTTATCAATTGATAAAGTCATATTGTCTGAAACGGTGATGGTACCTGCCATCACTTCTTTAGCAAGTTCACCAATCAAACTTTTTGCACGATCATGTTCTTGATCTGTACGCGCGATACGACTTTGTTCGACAATTGAATCTAAAAGTGAATATTCTTCGGTTGCTTCAACGTTTGCAGCAGTAGCAGTATTATAATTACTCATTTTCTGCCTCCACGCTCAACTTACGAATTTGATCAGTGTTATGTAACACTTCATCCAATAAATCTTCTAAGCGTTCATTATTTGAAATTTTATTACGCAAGTCAGACAGACGCTCGCGCGCAGCAACTAACTTTTGTAGTGGATCAACCTGTTGTACAACTTGCTCAGGAGTAAAATCGGCCATGCTCTTAAATGTAAGATCTACCGACATTTTTCCACCATCTTCAGTCAAGGTATTTTCAACTTGAAAATTAGCACGTGGCGCTAAAGACTCCATGACTTCATCAATATTATCTAAATCAACATTAATGAATTTCTTGTCTTTTAATTTGGTTTTCTCTACTTCAGATGCCGCTGAGAAATCACCTAACACCCCTACAACGAATGGTAATTCTTTAATTTCTTTACCGTCGCCAACTTCAACATCGTAAGTCAATTGAACACGAGGAGGACGAATTCGTTGAAGTTTTTTCTGTACACTTTCACGTTTTGCCATGAGTGCTTTTCCTTGTTATTTATTTTTTAATGTATCGAAAGGTGAACCACTGGCAGCAGGTTTTTTCGCTGTAGTCTGCGTTTTTGCTGTAGTGGTAGTTTTCTTTTTGCTTGCTGCTGTAGTCGTTTGTTTAGACTTGGTAGACGCTGTATTGGTTCGTTTTTTAGCTGGTGTTGTCTGTTTAGATTTCACATTGCTCGAAGATTCTGTACTTTTTTCACGAACATCTGCTGCAGCAGACGTAGATTTATCAATCGTCGGCTGAATATAACGAATATTATCCGACAACACTTTGGCAGGAGAATAGGTCTGTTCATCTAGAGTACGATTTTCATTACTCCGCATATGATTCAGCGCATTATAAGAAATAGCGATACCTGCTAAAAAAGTAACATCAGTAAGTTCAGGCGACTGATAGTTCTTTTCTCGTAGCAGATTGACCGCTTGCAATGCTTTTAAATTGTAACCATTAGCTTGATATTTTTTGGCAATATCTACAAAAATTTCATTTTTTAAGTTCTCATTTTTCTTATTTTTTTTGTCACATAACTGATTATAAAAACCAATAATCTCTGGATCTGTATCACCTACTGCCAGTGGATAATCCTTTAAACAGGATTTTTTCACAGATGCCGCTTTATCTTTTGCAAAAACGGTTTGTGTTAAACTGGCTGCTAAAATTATAGGTAATAAAACACTAAATTTATTCAAAATTGCCTCTGTATTTCTACGTGCTAAAACTTAATTTATGTGGAGAAATCACCACTTATTTTCCCGCGGGTTTTCTCTTCATTTATCAAAATTAAAAATATGCTGCAGATTTAACAAAAAATAAGCACATAGAGTCAACACAAAAATGTGCCAAATACTCCAAAGTTTGTTGACTATTTGTTTTTTTTTGTTTCATTTTATAAAAAAATCTTTTTCCTTTTTTTATTTAGTCTGTATGATATCGCCTAAAGCAAGACACTAATAATATATAAGGTGTTGATTTTAAAGTTTTTATTTTTATAGCAAGAAAAAAGAGATCACAGTCAAACTTGTAAAATTTTGTACTGTGGATTCTAAATTTGATGAGTTATTTATGAATAATTTAAAAGTTTTAATTACTAAACTTTCACCTCACGCCCGCATTTCACTCGAAAAGTCAGCCAATACATGTATTTCACAGCAAAATTATGAAATCGAAATTGAACATTTTTTACTCGAATTATTAACCTATAACAATAAAAATGACCTTCAAATACTCTTAGAAAAATACAAAGTTTCTGCAGATGGTTTGGCAGATGACCTCAAAGAAAGTATTGCTCAACTTCCAAAAGGAAATACGCGCACTCCTATTTTTGCCCAATCCATTGTGCGCTTACTTGAACAAGCTTGGTTATTAGCATCTGCTGAACAAGATCCACAAATTCGTAGTGGTCATTTACTTGTTGCGCTCCTTACCGCGCCAGATTTATACCAAATTGCAGCAAGAGCTTCTTCTCTATTCGATTTATTACCTATCGATACGATTAAACATAAATTTTTAGATCTTTGCCTAAAGAGCATTGAAAATGAAGATTTAGCAACTGCATCACCAGATGAAAAATCAGCAGCACAAACGAATGCAACTACGCCAGTTAAAACACCAGCTCTAGACCAATACACCATTAATCTTACTGAAAAAGCTAAAAATGGTGGCATTGACCCTGTGATTGGTCGTGAGTTTGAAATCCGCTTAATGCTCGATATTTTGATGCGTCGTCGTCAAAACAATCCGATTTTAACGGGTGAGCCTGGTGTTGGTAAAACGGCCGTTGTTGAAGGTCTTGCATTAAAAATTGCAACCAACCAAGTTCCAGATGCTTTAAAAAATGTCAGCATTCATACTTTAGATATGGGCTTACTACAAGCGGGTGCCAGTGTTAAAGGTGAATTCGAAAATCGCTTAAAACAAGTCATTCATGAAGTTCAAGCCTCTGCACATCCAATCATTTTATTTATTGATGAAGCACACACGTTGATTGGTGCGGGTGGTCAAGCAGGTCAAAATGATGCAGCAAACCTGTTAAAACCGGCGCTTGCACGTGGTGAGTTAAGAACTATTGCCGCAACTACATGGGCTGAATATAAGCAGTATTTTGAAAAAGATGCCGCATTAAGCCGACGCTTCCAAGTAATTCAGGTTGAAGAACCGACTGAAGAAGTCGCAATCGATATGCTGCGTGCCATGATTCCAGTGATGGCAAAACATTTCAATTTACAAATTGACGATGAAGCTATCGTTACTGCAGTCCATGCTTCGCACCGTTATATCACTGGCCGTCAATTACCTGATAAAGCGATTAGTGTCTTAGATACAGCTTCTGCGCGTGTTGCGTTAACGCAAAATGCACAACCTGTAAAATTGGATCAACTTCAAGCTCAATTACATAATTTGAAGCTTGAATTGGCGATTCTTGAAAATGAACATAAGAATATTCCGATTCACCACGAACGCATTGAAAGTGTAAAAACACAATTATCCGCGCTTGAACAAGAGATTCAGTCAACAGAAACGCAGTGGAAAAAAGAACTCGAAATCATTCAACAGATTAAAACGCTTGAACAAGAGTCCGAGCAAAAACCAGAAAATATTGAAACTTTAAGCAATATTCGTAACCAACTGGCAACTTTACAAGGTCAAACGCCGCTGGTTTTTGAACGTGTAAATGCTCAAATTATTAATGAAATCATTTCAGACTGGACCGGCATCCCTGTTGGTAAAATGGTGAATGATGAAATTCAGCAAATTTTGAAGCTTGAAGCACAGTTAGAACAACGTGTGATGGGTCAAGATTATGCACTGCATCAACTGGTACAAGGCATTAAAACCTCCAAGGCAAAATTGGAAGATCCAAATAAACCTCAAGGCGTTTTCATGCTGGTTGGCCCAAGTGGTGTGGGTAAAACCGAAACTGCACTTGCGTTAGCAAACGAGTTATATGGTGGTGAGTCTCATTTAATCACCATTAACATGTCTGAGTATCAAGAAGCACATACCGTCTCGTCTTTAAAAGGTGCTCCTCCAGGTTATGTCGGTTATGGCCAAGGTGGCGTACTGACAGAAGCAGTTCGCCGAAATCCATATAGTGTGGTTTTGCTCGATGAGATTGAAAAAGCACACAGCGATGTTCAAGAGCTATTCTACCAAGTATTCGATAAAGGTACTTTGGAAGATGGTGAAGGTCGTGTCATTGACTTTAAAAATACCACGATCTTATTGACTTCAAATGCAGGTTCAAGTGCCATTATGCAGGCTTGTTTAAATCAGCCAGTAGAAGAATGGCCGTCAGCAGAAGAACTTCTAGATGTATTAAAACCAGCTTTATATAAACAATTTAAGCCGGCATTTTTAGGTCGTATGCGTATCGTGCCGTATTTCCCATTGCACGATGATCTGCTCGTACGCATTATTCAGCATAAATTAGGCAAAATCACCGCGCGTATTGAAAAACAATATGGTACGCAAACACGCTATACCGATGATTTAGTCGAATTATTATTAAGTCGCTGTACTGAGGTCGATAGTGGTGCGCGTAATGTCGACAACATTTTAAATGCGACGGTCTTACCTGCTTTAGCCACTGAATTGTTGATGGCGATGAGTGAACAAAAGATTCCATCAGTCATTGAAATCGATGTCAAAGACGATGAAATTATTTATGTTTTAGATCCTAAAAGTAAACCTGCGAAAAAACGCAGCAGCAAAAAGACTAAAACCTTAGAAGCATAAGTTAGGAACGATGTAGAATATGAGTTTAGAGCTCGACGCTTTATTGCAACCGATTACGGATGATTTACCTTGCGGTAGTGATTTTTCATTTTCAAATGATTTTCATGCAATTAAAAAAGCTAAAACACAAGATGACCCGCTCTTGGATCAAGGCGACTGGATCGCAGAACCAAAACAGGCAGATTGGGGCTTTGTGCACCAAAAATCGTCAGATCTACTTCGCGAACATACAAAAGATATTCGCTTATATGGTTGGTTGCTTGAAGCGTGGACTCACATTCATGGTTTCGAAGGGATTGCCAAAGGGATTGAACTTACACAAAAAAGTTTGCAAGACTTTTGGCTACAACTTCATCCTGAAATTGAAGATGATGACCTTGATCAACGTCTAGGTTTATTACAAGGGATAATTAATCAAATCCCAACATTAATTAAATCAGTTTCAATCGTTCATGGCGCGGTAGCTTATTCCCTATCCGACTATGATCGACTACTTCATGTTCAAAACCAAAGACGTAAATCCAACCATGAAGATGATGATCAAGAAGAGTCTTTTAATGGTATGGAACAGTTTGAACATGCCTTGTTCAATACGTCAAAATCAATTCAATACCAGTATTACCAACAGTTTTTAGATATTTTAAACCATTGGGAAAACTTAAAAACGACTCTTGATGATTTGATGGGTTTAGATGCGCCAAGCTTTGCTGGCATTGACTCTCAAATCGAAATGATTCACTTGAGCTTAAAAAAAATCTATAAAGCAGATGCTTTTATCAATTCATCGAGCGCTGAACAGGTTCAATCAAATTCTCCAATTGAAAGCCAGACACTTTCCACTGTAACTTCCGTGCAGAATGATATGCAAATAATACAACAACAGCATACACAGCAGTTTAAACCTCAAGTGCAAAATCATCTTGAAAATCGTGAACAAGCCATGAAAGTCTTGCAAGATATTGCTGACTATTTTCAAGTGAATGAGCCGCATAGCCCTGTCAGTTATATGCTGCAAAAAACCATTAAATGGTCACAAATGCCTCTACATGAATGGTTAACTCATGTGATTAAGGATGAAAACCCTCTTGAAGCTGTACAAGAAATGTTAGGTGTTCAGCAACAAAGTAATGAATCGAATAGCGACTGGTAAAAACAATGTTTAAAGCAGAAAAAATTTTATGGGGTGAAGGATTATTTTTACGCCCGCAACACTTTCAATTACAAGATGCTTATCATGAACAGCGTTTAAACCATACGGTTCGCGCAACAATACCGTTCGCTTATGGTATTCAAAGTTTAATTTTTGATGAATCACAACTCAGTACCAATACTTTGGCTTTGAATAAAGTTGAAATGATTTGGCAAGATGGCGAGATTTATCAAGCACCTGCACAAGACTTATTACCAGAGCCTGTACTACTTGATTCATTAAATTTACGCGGTGAAATGCAAATTTATTTAGCATTACCAATCGTTCAACCGAATAAACGAAACGTCAATTTTGAAGAAAATACCCAATCGAGTCGCTATCATTCACATTTGACTGAAACTCATGATTTGTTTACAGATGCAACGGCTGCTGAAATTACCTTATTACGCCGCCGTGCAGAGTTCAAAATCTTTGAATTAGGCCAAGAACCACAGCACAATCTTGATGGTTTTCTTTATATGCCTATAGGCCGAATCAAGCGCCAAAGTTCAGGTAATTTTATTTTAGATTATCAATTTATCCCACCAATATTACATATTAGTTCGTGTGATTCGCTGATTACTGGGCTTAAACGAACGCTCAATATCATCAAAGCTAAAATTAAAACCATTCAATCAAACAATCGTGAAAACGAACAAAAGTTAATTGAATTCCGTTCAGGCGATATCGTGTCATTTTGGTTGGTTAATGCGCTAAATACTGCGCATGCAACCCTAAATCATTTGTTGCAATATCCACTGATTCATCCTGAACGTTTATATTTTGAATTATTACGTCTGACAGGTTCCTTACTCACCTTCTCTACAGCTTACGAAGTAGATCAGCTTCCACAGTATCAACATCATAATTTGCAAGAAAGTTTTGCTCAATTAGATGTGATTTTACGTGAGTTGCTCGATACGATTATTTCAAATCGATATATCAGTATTAACTTGAAAGAAACGCGTCAATCCTACTGGGTGGGCAGCCTTGAAAGTGACAAAATTACTCGCGATTCTCGCCTGTATTTAGCTGTTTCAAGTAGTGTTATGCCTACACATGACATTATTTCTTATGTACCGCTGCGCTTTAAAGTCGGTAATACCGTTGATGTTGAACAGCGTGTCATGGCGGCATTACCGGCTGTGCCATTGCAACATATGATGCAAGTGCCAACAGCAATTCCAGTTCGTTCAGGTGTGAGTTATTTTGAAGTTGAGCCAAATAATGATTTGTATCAGCGTATGCTTGATTCTGAATCGATCTGCGTTTACATACCAGCTGGCTTCCAAGATATCTCGATTGAACTTATTGCTGTGATGAATGGTTAAGGAGCAATCATGAATATTTCAAATAATGCCCCTTCACTTTTTGACGATGGTCAAATAGGATTAGGCTCTTCAAAACCAAGTACTGAACCGAAAATCAACAGTTCAACCAATTTAGTTGATCTACTGCATGATGGGTTTTACATTGTTTTCTTACTCAAAAATCAATATGTTCCATCCAGCCCTGAAAGTTTCAGGACAAAAATTATGGATCTATTAAACCGATTTGAAAGCCAAGCCCGTAAGCTTCAATTCAGCAATGAAGATATCACGGACGCAAAATATGCCTATTGCGCTTTATTAGATGAAACCATTGTCACCCAACAAGATGCACGCTTTTTTGATTTACAAAACAATTGGATGATGAATCCATTGCAATTAAATCTTTTTGGTTCACAGCTTGCGGGTTACCGCTTTTTTGAAAATTTAGAGCAAATTCGTTCTAAGAATAAAGATCGTTTAGCAGCACTTGAAGTTTATCATTACTGCATGCTCCTTGGTTTTCATGGTAAATACCGACTTGAATCGATTGAAATGCTCAATTCACTCGTTGCACGTGTCGGTGATGAAATTGATTATATGAAAGGTAAAAAGGCGTTTTCGCCTTTCGCGGCACTGCCGGATCAAATTAAAAATATTATTCACCGTGAATTACCATTTTTTTGGATCATTATCTTTTGGGCATTGTTTGCTGTATTAGCATTTGGTGGACTGAAATATATGTTATCCAGCCAAAATAATCAGGCGTTATCACAATATCAAAATGTCATAACTGCACCATCGGAACAGGCTTATATCACCATTCATTTACCATAAGACTTAGACACCATGGCAAACGAAAAATCGAATAACGTTAGAATTTTACAGTCGACTCAAAAGAATAATTTACCGCCTTTAGCTCATGCTGCGATTGGCTTTCTTGTTGGTGCAGCGGTCATTATTGTTGTTGGCCTGGGATATTTTTATCTAAGTTCTGACGATCAGCCTGCAAATGCAGAAATGACTACGTCTGCCCCAACTGAAGATAAAGCTGAAACTGAAGCATCCACTGCACCCCGTCAAAGCGAAATTAAGCAAGCTTCATCTGAAACAGCGCCGCAAACCGTTCATGCAACTGAAGAAAAAGATCCTGATAATGGTTTATATTCGAATGATTTAGCTACCGCTTTCAATCATGGCAATACGGCTAAAGTGACTCAGCCTGTTCAAGCTGTAGCGAATAACCGTTCACCTTTTGAAATTACCCAACCGCAGCGCCCTGTTGTAGCTGCTACAACAACCGTTAAGCAACATATTCCAACTACATTAGTAAAACCAAAAGCTGCGCCAACAACAGCTAAGGTGACCAAACCTACAGAGCCTTCTACGAAAGCAGCAAAAGAAGAACACTTTGAAGAACCGATGGGTGGAACGCAAATTTCTGAAACTAAACGTCCGAAAGTGGTTGCTGCAACAAACACTGCTAATGCGACTGTGAGCGCTACAGTTTCCCCATGATCATCTTTTTGGTTAGTTGTTTCTTTGTCTTAGCACTGGTGACAGTGCTTTGTTTTTCTTATGAACTCAGAGTTAAAGTTCAGGATTTTTTCTTTCAAATCATTCCACAAAGTAAAAAAAGAATTCAGCACGCCAAAAATTTTGCTTATGAACTGAACTATGCAGCAGCACCGCAACAAATTCAATCACACTGGCATTTACAACAATGGTGGATTTTATTTGCAGGCTTCTTACTGTTTGCCAGTATTTTATTATTTGCTTTTACTCGCCCGATTACTGCAAGTAAAGTGGAAGCTGATTATTTGCGTAAAGTCGACCCACAAATTTACGCCATGCTTGATGGACAGGTTTTAGATGCGCCTCCTGAGGTTGAAGAATATCTTGTTCAAGAAGCGATCGCTGAAGAAGCAGCAATGATTGAGCAGCCATCTGTAATGGCATCAAGCTTTAACCCAGAAGTTCAAGATATCCATACGCATTCATACTCTACGGATGTACCTTCAGCAGATCGTAAATGGCATAAAATGAACCCTCGTTATAAGCAGCGCTTATTAATGGTGTTTAAAATCATGCGTGAACAGCATGGTTATGAAATGGTTTTGCTTGAAGGTTATCGTAGTCCTGAACGTCAAAATAATTTAGCTACTAATAAGAATACAACTCGTGCCAGAGGCTTCCAAAGTTATCATCAATTTGGGTTAGCAGCCGATGTCGCCTTTAAACGCAATGGTAAAGTGGTCATTACTGAACGAGACCCTTGGGCTATGCGTGGTTATCAACTTTATGGTCAAGCCGCTGAGTCTGTCGGTTTAACATGGGGCGGACGCTGGAAATCTATTCAAGATTATGGTCATACAGAATATCGAATGCCAGGGCTGAAAAAAACAGCAGAGATGGCTGCATTACTCACGTCTGAAGGTCAACTTCAAGCCAATAATATTTCGATTGAATAATTTCGATGTTGTGCCTTCAGAATATCAGTGAAGGCACACTGTATTATTCTAGATAATTTTGTATTTCTTCTACAACTTTAGCTGTTTTTTCAGCATGTAACCAATGGCCTGCGCCTTCTACCTCAACAATTTTCGCTTGTGGAAATTGGTGTTCTATAGCCTTAGTATGTTCCGCTTTTGAAATATAAGGTGACTCTCCACCTTTGAGGAACAATACAGGCTGTTGCCAAATATTTCCGATATTTTCCCAACCAATAATTTGGTCATACTGTTGATACAACGCATCTACATTAAACAACCATTGTCCTTTACTAAACGACTTGAGTAGAAACTGTATCACCATATCCGAATGAATATACTCACGCATAATTTCAACCGCTTCTTGTCTAGATTGAATTTGCGCATTATTTACGGCGATCAATGCTTTAAAAATTTCATCATGATGACGTTCTTGATATGCAAAGGGCGCGATATCCAATACAACAAGTTGCTCTACCCGCTCTGAGATTAAAGCCAATTGCATTGCGACCTTGCCTCCCATGGAATGGCCAATCACTGAAAACTTATCGATGCCAATCGCATCTAATGTTTCGAGTACATCGTTTGCCATCTCACGATAATTCATTTCTGTACTTTGAGGTGATTTACCATGATTTCGTAAATCAAGCTGAATGACAGAATGTGAATTTTGAAAAGCTCTGGCAAGCATCCCTAAGTTACTGAGGCTGCCAAATAAACCGTGAATAAAGACTAGCGGGTACGTTTCGCCTTCTAATTTTTGATGATATTCGTAATTTAGGATCATTTTTGAATACTTTGCGATGTTGACATTATGATGCCTAGTTGATGGAATGAAATCAAATGACAGTTAAAATTTATTACCCTTACTTAGGCTATTTGTATGTGTCAAATATTTAAATTGCTTAGGCTATTTTTAAAAATGAAATAGCCAACCGCATTCAACCTAAAAGATCTTTGTCTTTAATTTGCAGATTTAAAGTGATTAAAAGGAATTTTTAAATAGCGGATACCATTCCCTTCTGGTTTTGGAAATTTACCTGCATCCATATTGATTTGTATGGTAGGTAAAATGAGTTTGGGCATAGCCAAATTTGCGTCACGCTGAGTTCGCATTGTAACAAAATCTTCTTTTTCGTATCAACGTGGATATGAATATTCTGCTGTTTTTGTGCATGCACACTGCTTTCGCAGCAGTATTTTGACCGGTTTTCTGGTAAATAGTCATGACATAAAAACACGCGCATTTCAGGTGCTAACTGATAAATCTTTTGTACAGAGTCGAATAATTCTGCCGCACTACCCTTGGGAAAATCACAGCGTGTGTGCCATAATCAGGCATAAATAAGGTATCACCGACAAACACAGCATCACCAACAACAACATAGCTCAGACAAGCAGGTGTATGTCCAGGCGTTGGAATGTTATAGGCATTTAACTCACCGATTTTAAATGCCTCATGATCTGCAAATAAATAATCAAAAGACTGATGTGAATTAAAATATTTCACATCAAAATTATAAATGGCGCTGAATGTTTCCTGCACAATCTTGATGTTATGGCTCATCGCAATTTTACCACCAAGAACTTGTTTTAAATATTGAGAAGCGGTTAAGTGATCTGCGTGCACATGCGTTTCTAAAATCTATTATATACTTAGGCTATTTTATTGAAGTAACCAACTGCCGCCAGTCTAAATATTCATTCTGACATGCCTTTCCTGATTGAAAAATTCAACGTTTCAAGAGTGTTTGATTAATTTATTTAGAAATAATTTATAAACTTGAAAAATCACGAAATATATCCTTGGAGATTTTTCAATATAGGCTGTTTATTATGAAGTTAATTGAAATAATAGATAATTTATAGATCAATACTGATATCGCTGAGTGCATCGCTCACCCACATTAAAGCATCTGAACCCAATTCTATAATATTCGAACCAATTTCAGCTAAGTCAGTCAAATCTAGAGAAGATAAAGGATCAGATGATGTACTATTTTTTTGCTGTTCTTGTTCAACTTGCGGCTCAATGGCTTGATCAAGATGAGTTTGCATGTTGTTGTAATTTATAGTCGTTATTTTGCATAGGTTCATCCTGTTATTTTGTTTTATATTATATTCAGTTGATATTAATTTGGCTCAAACTCTTTAAGCACCTTATCTACAAACCACCACGGTAAACGCTGAATACCTGAATTCATCTTTAAAATTTCAGCCTGTTCAATTTCCGCAATGAAAGAAGCATGCTGTCCATCGGCAGAGTTATCAAATAAATAACTTCGATCCGTTGCTTCTACCGCCTGCATTAACAAATCCATACTTCGATAATAACGTTCGCGAATTTTTTGTTCTGGAACACCATGTCCACCCGTTTTTACGCGGTACTGAACACGTGAAATATTGATAACAGGATCAATAGTGGAAACATAATACAGATAGGTTTTAAAGCTTTTTCTTTTTGCTTCGCGTAGAAATTCTACCTTGGAAATATGGGACATCACCGTTTCAAAGGTAAAACTAATTTTTAGCTCTAAAAACTGTAAACGAATGTAATCGATAATTCTTGCACAAAGATATGAGTCAATCTGGTCTGGATGAAATTCTATTTTCCACGGATCTAATATCTGCGGTTTTCGTGCTAATAGAGGAATTAATGCTCCATTCGCGGGACGTTTTTTCGTATCGAGAAAGTCAATTAATTCTTCTGATTTTAAAGCGGGATGGTAATCCAACAAATTGAGCCGGTGTGAATGTTTCAGTTGAGCTTCGAGTTCATCCACATTTAAATATGCCCCAATATGATGGGGCAATAAATATTCTTTAACTGTGCTTTTACCTGAACCATTTGGACCCGCGAACATTCTAATGCGAGGTTGTGGAGGCATGTATTAAACAATTTCCTCTATTTTCTTTTTACGTTTTAAAATTTTAGGTAGATCATCCACTTGTACAAAGTCGGCTGATACATCTTTTATTTGTACTTCTTGACCATTTTGCAGACGTTGAACCAGTTGTAGACCTTTTACATAAACCACAGTGGATGACGCACTTGCTTGTTCAAAAGCATGACGAAATGCATGGATAGCAAGGCTCGGGATCATATCATCCTCATATTGGCTTGCTTTCATTACTGAAGTATAAGCTGTCATGTAAACAACTCCTCAAACATCAAAAATAATGTGTTCAATTATCTTATCATACTTGCAATATTTGTCTATTTATCCATCACTCATACCGAGAGTGAAATAATAAAAATACAAAGTGATTTAATCATTTGACTGTATTCCTCGAACCAAACTGCACATATGAGTCAATGTATGAGGATGCCACATCATGAATAATTTAAATTTTATCCAAATTCGATTTATAATCTGATTAAGCATTTAATTTTTCACAAAAAAATAGCCACTTATTCAGTGGCCAAAAGAGAACGACATCAACAAGTTGATGTATTAGTACTGATCTATGCAACAGGACCAGGGATGTTTGTTGCATATAAATCGTTCTAACTTGATCATAATAATGTGATGGACTTATCATTTTAAGCATATTTTATATCATTTCCTGACAATCTAAATGCATCTATAGTGAATAATGCTGTAATAATTTTGAAATATCAGATTATTTAGAGTTTTGAAAAATAGAACAAAATGAAAGAAAGTGAGACTAGAGTTTAAAAAAGAAGAAAAATTTATGTCTAAATTTATTTTGCAGGACTCGAACAAAACGCACTTTCGTTTAAGCCAGATGACTGCATACTCTGTAGCTGTTGTTGTAAATAGTGCTGTGAAGCCACTTGCATTAGATTGGCCATTTCAAGAGCTAAATTTTGCTGAGAAATTTCTAATATCTGTCGATATGCATTCAATCTTAAACAAAACGCTTGATTTTGCTGCTGACCCGTTGCAGTAGATGCAGGATCATCCAAAATAGCTTTGGTTGAATTAATTTGCTCAGTATATGCTTTTATCTGAGCATTATATTCAGCTTGAGTCAGTTGTCGAGTAACCGCTTCATTCACATTTGCATATGCTACAGAAGCAGTAAACACAGAGAAAATAAGGACATAAAGTTTATACATCAACGGAGAATGCATAAATTAAGCCTCATCACCTTCTTTCCAGACATCTTCATAATCATCAGCATCGATCATAAAACGATAGCCTACATCCAAAGCTAAATACGGTAGCACTTCAGGCACAACATCTTGCAGTTTACGCACAGTCATTGTTTCAAAGTTATCTGCGCCTTCAAGCTCACCACCATAAATATACCAACTGACATTTTCATCACCTTCTGCAGGCTTACGAATACCAACAATTGGATCTTTATTTAAGGTATGAACCGCCACCGCAATTACATCATCGCCCTGCACTTCTACATATGCGGAACCCACTTCTTCACATAAAAGCTTTTGTTCTGCAATCAATTCTGCCAAAGGTGATGAATTTTGCGTATGTTTTGCCATGTTTGTTCTCAGGCCATATAGGTTTCGGGCATTCTACCGTGAATTACACTTATATAGATAAATTTTTTCCGCGGGAAAGCATTCGAGCCTTGTTTTATCAATTCATTTATAGAAAAAGACTCAATGCGGTAGATTCCACCTAAAAGTATAAACAAGAAGAAAGGAAACTTATTCAACACATATACCGCTAAAACACAGTAATAGACGAATAAAAAATAGAATCAGCATGCAAACAGCAAGCTTCTTTACCACCACAGATTTAACTTTTGCCAATACCTGTACAAATTTGGACAAATACCCGATTTTCCAAACTTACATGATTTATGAAAGAAATCGTCAATGCCTTGCACGTTTCATAGATTCAAAACACTGACTAGAAAATACACAGGATGGTTAATACGCTTATATATAGGTCTATAAAGTATGACTTAGCTAGGCAATAAATGTTCATCATATCTAAAGCTGCCTACTTATAAGGAAATGCTCCCATAGAATATTCAATTCACTGAGGCAAACAAAATATCTAGCGTGAGCCCTATCATTTATGAAAACCTTTTATTGGCCTAGAAATATGCTTTATAAACCATAAAAAAATTAACTATCTTTTAGTTTTTATATACTTAGCATACAAAGCTGATTTATTATTTCAAATAACTCGATTGAAAACTGAGAACAATTTAGATTCCTTTACACTCGAAATAAGTTAAACCTTAGAATTTTTTAAGTCGCTGTATAAATACCATCTTTACGGCTATGCATGCTTAGGCTGTTCAACTAAAGATCTATAAGGTGGATACACAAATCAGCACACCTTTTAGATCATTCGCACTGGTTATTGCTAAACGTACGCACCACGATAAAGCAAGTTTACACAAAAAATATCAAAAGTTTTAGCCAATTGGGTTTAAAATGATGTCCTACAATATAATGATAAAAATGTAATCTTTTAACATTGCCAATTCTCTGCAAAGTTTGCATTATATAGCCCATTCTCGGCACATGCTTTTCACGTCAATTCAAAGAAATTATAAAAAAAATGTGGAATTTTATGCCATAATGAGCAAACTTTGCAGGTATCTTGCAAAGTAAATTTGCAACTTTTTATTGGAGCAGGCTGAATGAGCTCGACCATTTTGGTCATTCATGGACCGAATCTCAACTTACTGGGAAAACGTGAACCCGAAGTTTATGGCTATCTGACACTTGAAGATATCAACCAAAAACTGATTTCACAGGCTCAAAACGCTTCCATTTCTCTCGACACTTTCCAAAGTAATTGGGAAGGCGCTGTCGTCGACCGAATTCATCAAGCGCAACAAGAAGGCGTTCAATTCATCATTATTAACCCAGCAGCCCTAACACATACTTCGGTTGCTGTGCGTGATGCCCTTCTTGGTGTAGCCATTCCGTTTATCGAAGTACATCTATCAAATGTCCACGCTCGCGAAGCATTTAGACATCACTCCTATCTATCTGATAAAGCCGTTGGCGTTATTTGTGGTTTAGGTGCAAAAGGCTATGCCGCAGCACTAGACTTCGCCATCGAAAAAATTCAACCAACTTCTCAATCTTAATTAGGAATACTGTTCATGGATATCCGTAAAATCAAGAAACTCATCGATTTGATGATTGAATCTGACTTACAGGCGATTGAAGTTAAAGAAGGCGATCAATCTATCGCTCTAACTCGTCGCAATCCAGTTGTTGCTGCCGCTGCGCCTGCTATGGCTGCTCCCGCCGCTGCACCTGCTGCACCTCGTTCACCACGTGGTGCTGTTGAGCCGTCTCCTATGGTTGGTGTGTTCTATGCTGCGCCAAATCCAGGTGAAGCACCATTTGTTAAAGTTGGTCAAACTGTATCTGCTGGTGAAACACTCGGTATCATCGAAGCAATGAAAATCATGAACCCAATTGAAGCAACTCAAAGCGGTGTGATTGAAGAAATTTTGGTTAAAAATGGCGAAGTGATCCAATTCGGTCAACCATTATTCCGCTATCGCGCTTAAGACCACGGGGAATCACAATGTTGCAAAAAGTTTTAATTGCAAACCGTGGTGAGATTGCGCTCCGCATCACCCGCGCTTGCAAAACTTTAGGAATTAAAACCGTAGGGATTTATTCCGATGCCGACAAAGACCTAATGCACTTACGCTTCTGTGACGAAGCTGTGTGCATTGGACCAGGTGCCAGCAGCGAAAGTTATCTCAATATCCCTGCCATTATTACAGCGGCTGAAATCACCGGTGCAGATGCCATCCATCCAGGTTATGGTTTCTTATCTGAAAACGCTGAGTTTGCTGAAATTGTAGAAAACTCAGGTTTTATCTTTATCGGTCCGCGTCCTGAACACATTCGCTTAATGGGGAACAAAGTTTCTGCCATTATTGCGATGAAAAAAGCTGGTGTACCGACTGTTCCGGGTTGTGACCATGCTGTAACGATTCACAATGCATTGGCAGAAGCCAAAGAAATTGGATTTCCATTGATCGTAAAAGCTGCCTCTGGTGGTGGTGGTCGTGGTATGCGTATCGTTGAACGTGTAGACACGCTACTCGAATCTGTACAAGCTGCTCAACGTGATGCGGAAATGTGGTTTGGTGACGACACCGTTTATATGGAACGTTTCCTTCAAAAGCCACGCCATGTCGAAGTGCAAGTTCTTGCAGATGGTAATGGCCATGCAATTCACCTTTATGATCGTGACTGTTCATTGCAACGTCGCCATCAAAAAGTGCTTGAAGAAGCGCCTGCACCGGGTTTACCTGAAGAAGCACGTGCGCATATTCTTGAAGCATGTGTAAATGCTTGTAAATTAATGCAATACCGTGGTGCTGGTACATTTGAGTTCTTATTTGAAGAAGGTGAATTCTTCTTTATTGAAATGAATACTCGTGTACAAGTAGAACATCCTGTTACTGAGCAAGTAACTGGTGTGGATATTATCGAGCAACAATTACGCATTGCTGCTGGCTTAGGTTTGGATCTTCAACAAGAAGATATTCAACTTAAAGGTCATGCGATTGAATGTCGTATTAATGCAGAAGATCCATCTACATTTATGCCTTCACCGGGCAAAATCGATCATTTCTATGCACCGGGCGGCGCAGGTATCCGACTAGATTCTCATATCTATCAAGGATATAGTATCCCGCCATACTATGATTCAATGATTGCAAAACTCATTGCGCATGGTAAAGATCGTGAAACCTCTATTGCGCGCATGAAACAAGCTCTAGAAGAGATTATCTTAACTGGCGTGAAAACCAATATTCCGCTACATAAAGATTTGATTCTTCAAGATAAAAATTTCTGCGAACAAGCTATGGATATTCACTATCTTGAAAAGCATTTATTGAAGAAAGTCGAAGGACATGAAGATAAATAAATCTTCAGCGTCAAAAAAACCACTCAAATGAGTGGTTTTTTATTTTCATAAGAAAGATCTATAGTCATGCTTAAGGCAAAACTCGACGCAATGTCGCAAAACACTGCTGAGCCTGATCATTGGCACAGAAATTAATAACCGATGGACTTTTCCACTTTACAAAATACTGTGAAATTTCGCCGGTTTGATCTTGAATATTGCCCGAACAATCCATCTGATTATTGTCATATTTCACTTGCAAAATCAGTGCTGGAATTTGCACATTCGGATCTTGCGCGGGTTGATAGTCATATACCCCAGATGACCACTCTTCACCGCTTTTGATTACAACATCATTATTACTTTTAAAATTATAATATTCAACGCACTTTTTATTGGTCGGAATTTCCATACCCCATAAGCCGACCAATTCAGAACGTGTTGTCACCCTAAAGCTATTCACCGCTTCAACTTGATTTTTAGCCTCTGAATTTTGAGTTGTATTCTTATTATCTGCCGCCATCACCAACGATGAACTCAACATGAGTAAAACTGTAAGATATGCTATTTTCATACATTTAATCAGTCATATAAATCATGCTCTTAAAGTAACACATTTTTTTACAAATCCGCGGTTTATCACATTTTCATAACAATCATTTTTCCTATTTATCCAAAAAATCAATCTCGGTTAACGAAACTACAAATCAGCTAAATGCCAAACAAATCACACTATTTACAATAAAATAATATAAAATCTTTTTTATCGTTTAATATACGAAAAAAACGAATTCTCCCATATTTAACCTAGGCTTACATAAGCTAATGAAACTGCATTCGAATAGTCTTGCTCCGCTTAATGCACGCCACAGCATGGCTTTTGTAATAGTCGCTGCAGTTATTCTTTGCTGCTGCTTAATCGGTATTTTCACCCGCCCATTAAGCTATTTAGCGATTTTTTGGCCTGCGAATGCAGTATTGTTAGCAATATTCTTAAGGTTCCCTAAACTGAGTAATCTGGGAGGATGGTTAGGTGCATTTACCGGTTATATGCTCGCAGATTTAGTGACGGGCAATTATTTCCAACTCACTTTATTTCTCACTTTTTCAAACTTAACCAACAGCATGGTATCGCTATTTTTTATGCGATATTTTCAGGTGAACTATCAAAACTATAATAAAGGTTTCACCTTTCTGACCATGATTGTCATCATCGCCTGTGGTGGATGCCTTGCAGGTGCTCTTTTTGCTATTTTCACCGTGCCTTATATCCCCAACACGTTTATGTCGACCGATAGATTATCGATTGATTTTGGTATGTGGTGGATTACTGAAATATTAAATGCGCTGATTATATTACCGCTTATTCTATCTTTTCCTAAACTGGCCGATCTTAAACTTTATTTCAAAGATCGACGTCATCAAAGCTTTCAGATCAATAAAATATTTCCGGCAATTGCAGTTGTCTTCTGTGTATTTTTAACAGCCGTTTCTGCAGGTCCAGGGGCAATTCTCTACCCTTTAGCGGCTCTAATTTGGGCAGCATTAACCTATCGCTTATTTACCTTATCCCTAATTAATGCCGTGGTAATTTTAGCGACCTATTACAATTTAAATGCGTTCTACTTACACGATTCTTCATTAGCCTATTTATCGACAGCAATTTCAGTTCGTATTGGCCTAGCCATGCTGATTCTCTCGCCGTTGATTCTTTGTATTATTAGCCGAAATCGGCACGAACTATATAAAGAGGTTTTATACCTTGCAAATCATGATAGTTTAACGCATGCGATGAATCGTCGATATTTTTTCGAGCAAGGTGAGCTTTACCTACAAAACCAAATTCAGCTTAACTTTTCCATTATCATGATAGATATTGATCATTTTAAAAAATTGAATGATCAATATGGGCATTATGTCGGTGACCAAGTTTTACAAGAATTTTCGAGCGTTGTGCGTAAGAATTTACGTGAAACAGATTTATTTGCACGTATTGGTGGTGAAGAGTTTAGTATATTACTCACGAACATTGCAGCACCTGAAGCTCAAGGTATTGCTGAGCGTATCCGAAAAGTCGTTGAAACTACGCCTATCATCATTGATGAACAAAATACGATTTATATTACGGTGAGTATTGGTCTGATTCATCAGTCTTTGCCCAATGCTCCAAGTTTGCAAAGTATGATTAATCAAGCCGATCAGGCATTATATCAAGCTAAAGAACTCGGCCGTAATCAAGTGATTTTAGTCCATTGAGACTTTTCAATATACTGAATTGTTTCAAGCTGGCTTTTGGTTCGTTTTAGGCAAGCCCACGACCAAAAACATGGCAGGTATAACCGCCAGTCCTGCGATCATAAAAATAACGGGTCCCGAAAGCATGTCCCAATATCGACCTGCTAAAATACTGCCACTCGCAACACCTAAGCCCCACATGGTACTGTATAGCGCTTGACCACGCCCTTGTTGACTTGCGGTAAAATTTTGAAAAATGATTCGCATAGCGATTAAGTGGAATAATCCAAAACTAAAGGCATGAATCGTTTGCGCAGCAAATTGAGTGATAAACACCGTCGGATATAAGCCTACAATCAACCATCGCATCCCTGTTAGCCCCAAACAAATGAGCACTAAGTTACGCCAAGAATATCGATTAAAAAAGACATTGGCATAGGCAAACATAATGATTTCCGCAATGACTCCGACAGACCATAAAAAACCGATTTGGCTCGTCGAAAAATCAGCCTGCATAAGGTAATTGCTATAAAAACTATAAAACGGTGCATGCGAAAAGAGCAGAAAAAATTCAATGATAAAAAAACTCGCTACAACTGGTCGTTTTAAGATAGGCCAAAGTGGTTCAAGTTTTTTCTGTGAAGATGGTGCAGTAGCGGGCTCTTTAATCGTAAATGACCAAATAAATGCGAGAAATGCAATGCATAACAACATGATAGGCAGCATTGAAACAGGTATTATTTCTAGCAAAGCCCCAATTCCAAATACCCCAACAATGAAGCCAACTGATCCCCATTTTCTGACTTTTCCATAAAGTTCTGCACGCCGCTCAGCTAACCAAAATAAAGTTACTCCTTCAAACTGAGCCAAAATAGCATTTTGAAAGAAACTAAAAACCAGCATGAGTAATGCAACAGATTGAAAACTGTTGGGAATTATAAAAATCAGAAACCAAATACAGGCTTCTATCCATGTTGCGATTCGAACTAAAAGCATGCGCTTGCCGGATTTATCTGCAATCCACCCCCAAATAAACGGTGCAAAAAAACGTGTGACAATTGCAATCGAAGATAAAATACCTATTTCTTGATAATTAAACCCTTGATCCTCTAGATACAAACTCCAATACGGCATGAATGTACCCACTATTGAATAATAGAAAAAGTAGAATCCACCTAGTTTTGTTTGGATTGGAATTGATTGCATTTGGTTGTATTCACTTGTATTTTCAAACACTTAAAAATTTTAATGGTTGTATAAGATTGCAGTCATTTGGCTATATTTGTAGCTCAACAGTCTACAAATGAGTCTACAAATTGCAAAAAAATATTTTTTTTGATTTTTTGTAGACTGCTTTAAAAACTCATTAATTTTCACTATTTTATCACTGTTTATCGCATAAAAGAAAAACCGCCCGAAGGCGGTTATTTTTGACGATGAAAGTTATAAATCTTTTGGAGTATTTATTTTATTGGCGGGCTAGAGATGGAAATAAACTCTCTACGATACGCTGGGTACTCCATAAACCAATTTCTTGATGATGCATATGAGGTGCTAAATACTTTAGAAGTTTGTTGATCTTATATCCTGTATTCGTACTTCCATCAAATTGTTTCTTAAGCTCAGCCATTTCATGGTTGGCTAAATAATTAAATGAATTGGTCTCTAGGAAGTTTTTCACAAACTCATTATTCACTTGATTTTGTTTGGAATCTACTGATTTACCTGCAATCCAGTCATAAATAAAAGTTTTTTCAACAGCATTAAACACTCCAAACATTTTACCGTCTTCGTCGTGAATCATCTGCCAAAACCTACTCTCTTCAGGTGGTCGATTCAATTTTATCCAGCCCATACGGACAAGTTCAAAAATAAACTCTTCAACACTATCATCTTCAGATAGCCATTCATTCGTCGTTCTATTGTTAAACATACATTTATTACTATGCATATGTTTACCAACGATCGCTTTTTTCTTAAATATTTCTAGGACCATTTTTTCGGTGCTTAAATTTTTAATTATCTGAACTGAACTCATTCCCTTATTATTTAGGAGGTATCCAATTTTGAGTTTACGAATGAACTCATCTTTAGATCTGTACCTTGTAGAAAGTTTTTTAATGGCATTGGTCGCAAGCTGCGCATGCCCACTATCAAAATTATCTATCGTGATATGAACATTAAAATAGTGTGCATCAATTCCAAGTTCTTTTAACTCGTAATTGCTAATTAGCAAATGTAAAGGAAGTTGTTCATAGCCTAAATTAAAACCTGCTATCTCTGGTATAAACTCTGAAGGTGCATATGCAAGCGCAAGCTGTATTGCTGCTTGATGGTAATAGGCATCAGATAAGTTTAAAGATAGTTGATTCAAACCATGTGCCAGTAGTAGGTTGTCGTACATTCTCACGTGATTGGCTTTTTCTGAACCGAGACCAAGTTCCTCTAAATATATCTGAATAAAATCTCTAAATACTGGATCATTCCAATACTGAGTAAAGCTATATAGCCATGAACCATCCACTTTTTTTGTGGGTGCAACCTTGTATAAAAACTCATAAGCTTTACTAACTGATGAAAAATACTCTCTTCCTCCACCCTGCTTTCGTCTATCTAGGTATTCTTTATAGTATTCACACTGTGTGCGGTTATTATGATGAATCCAATCGACAAGATGGTCTAGTTCGTCTGGCATGTCACTGATATGGTCTAGAGTTTTAATTTCATTTTCTAGAACCTTAAATGCCTTTAATTCTTTGGCAGAATTAGGTATTGAAGCATCTAAGAAGAACTCAACAATTTCGAAATATTTCTGATGATCTTTGGTTATTAAATTTAAGATTCTTTCTTTTACTGCTGTAGGCATTATAATTCTCACGCGGTAAATGATTCTTCTTAACCTTAGTTCAGAAAATAAGTAGTATTTGTTAATTTTTTTTAATAAAATTTAACGCAATGTAATATTTTAAAAATTTTAATATATAAAACACACCTTTAGCATAATTTTTAACAAGTTTTTAAAAAGTAACATTTTTTGATGTGACTTAATTCACATATTCATATTTAAATATCAATTATGATTCTTTTATAAAATATTCATAGGATAATTTATATGAAATCAATTTTTGACTTTATTTCTAAAAAATCCCTATCGATAACGCTATTTGAAAGTGCGAGTGCAGGTTATTTAGCATATAGAATTTCACAAGATAAAAACTCTGGAATACTTCTGGATGGTTCTATTGTTAGTTATGACTTACTATTCAAGAAGCGTATTTTAAATATAAAACAATCACTTATAGATAAATATACTGCTGAATCCCCAGAAGTAACCAATCAAATGATTATAAATGGGAAAAAATTATTTAAATCAGATATTTATATATCTTGCACTGGACTTTTAAAGCGCGGAGGATCCGAAAACAAAAAGAAACCTGTAGGTACTTTTTTCTATTGCATTTACTTCAAGAAAAAATTTTATAATTTCAAAATTTTAACTAAAGGTAAGCCTATCAAAAAATTAAAAATACTATATAAAGCTCTATGCAAGTCACTCACTAAAATATTAAAAAATTATTATTGTTAGTTTCATTTAATTAAAAAAGGACTATTTATGTATATAAAACAGCCCCCAAAGTTTTACTTTTAAACAAATTGAAACTTAATAAAGATTATGTAACATCTTTAATAATCATATTAGCAATATTCATGTTAATAATAAATGATCTACTGTAATTGAGTAGATTATCTAATTAATCTTTAAAGGAACAGTATTATGTCTAATTATAACCAAGATCAAAATAATGATACTCGCTTACAGCACCAACGTGGCGATACTCAAAAACCTCAAAACCAACAAAATCAGCAGTCTGATCAGCAGCGCCAGCAGAATGATCAGCAACAACAGCAGCAACTCCAACATCAACAAAACCAACAATCTGATCAGCAGCGCCAGCAGAATGGTCAGCAACAACAGCAGCAACCCCAACATCAACAAAATCAGCAGTCTGATCAGCAGCGCCAGCAGAATGGTCAGCAACAGCAGCAGCAACCCCAACATCAACAAAACCAACAGTCTGATCAACAGCGTCAGCAGAATGATCTGCAAGACCAATAGTCAAAGTAACAACATTAATTTTTATTTGCAGAAGTAGCTCAGGGATCGCTACTTTTGCAATTTATTAAATAATTTATCGGAGTTATTACTATGAACGACCATCAAAATGAACATCCAATACATCATGACTGGCGCACGGATTACTCCAATAGACCGTACTATGGGGATCTGCAACGCGAAGTGCCAGATATAGATTATGACCGTGATCTAAGGTCAGCTTATGAGCTTGGTGAGCGCGAACGTCATTTGTACGGTGAAAATGCGCGTTTCGAAGATTCTGAGCCGGATTTACAAACCAAATGGGAAGAGTTTAAAGCAGATTCTCGCTTGAAATGGGAACATGCTAAGCATGCGATTAAGGATGCTTGGGATAAAATTTAACCCTGTATGTATGTAAAACTAGAATTAATAAATTGTATCAAATATGGACTTCATAAAAATAATTCTGCATGACACCTCTTTTAACTTTGCATTGGAAATTATTTTCCGATGCATCATTATGTTTATCTTAATTATTACTTTTTTAAGATTTTCAGGTAAAAGAGGTGTCAGGCAACTTTCAGTATTTGAGTTAGCTATTATTTTAAGTTTGGGATCTGCAGCAGGCGATCCCATGTTTAATGATGATATCCCCATCATTCAAGCACTCATAGTATTTGCAGTCATTATTCTTCTCTATAGATTAACTACATACCTCATCATGAAATCAGATTCATTTGAATCCATGTTAGAAGGTAGGCCAATGTATATCGTCAAAGATGGCTTATTGATTGTTGAAGATATCAAACAGGAAAAGTATTCATATGACGAATTTTTTGCTGAGTTAAGGCAAAACAAAATAGAACACTTAGGGCAAGTCAAATCAGCCTTACTTGAAACAGATGGGTGTCTAAGTGTAATCCCTTATGCCAAGGATAATATTAAATGGGGACTACCAATTTTTCCTGATCACTACCAAAAAGCACAGCGTTTTGATTCCAAAAAATACTATTCGTGCATGCTGTGTGGTCAAACACAATTTATTAGTTCTCTAAATGCTCAATGCCCCCGCTGCAAATGTGAACGCTGGGCTGAATCTGCTTTTTATTGTGAAAGCAACTCTATTCAACCCTCAGATTGAACACAAAATAGACAATTTTTTACTTTAAATTTGCCGAGCATCTTTATTGTCTATATTAGCTTTATGCAATAGCAAAACCTTATCTAGCACATGTACTAAATAACATCATACAAAGGGATGTAGCTCATGAAAAAATCAAATAACCCTAAAATTGATCAGTTTGAAAAAGAGGCATATGTAGACCCTAAAGGTAAAACACTGACTTCATCTTTGGGTGTACCTGTAGCTGACAATCAAAATAGTTTAAAAATAAATCAGACTGGCCCTACTCTGTTAGAAGATTTTCTATTAAGAGATAAGTTAATTCATTTTGACCGTGAACGTATCCCTGAGCGTGTAGTGCATGCTCGTGGTGTTGGAGCGCATGGTTATTTTGAAGCTTATGAAGGCAACGAAAAATGGACTAAGGCTAAATTTTTGACTAATACTCAAAATCCAACACCAATCTTTGTCAGAATTTCTACAGTGCAAGGCGGACGCGGATCAGCTGATGTAGTCCGTGATGTACGCGGGTTTTCCATTAAGTTTTATACCGAAGATGGAAACTACGATTTAGTCGGTAATAACATTCCTGTATTTTTTATTCAGGACGCAATCAAGTTCCCTGACTTTGTCCACGCTGTAAAGCCTGAAGATCCGAATGAAGTTCCAACCGGTCAATCTGCGCATGATACTTTTTGGGATTTTATTTCTTTAAATACTGAAGCCTCTCATATGACAACCTGGGTGATGTCAGATCGTGCTATCCCACGGAATTTACGATCGATTCAAGGTTTTGGTGTACATACCTTCAGATTAATTAACAAAGATAATCAGGCGCATTTGGTTAAATTTCACTGGACTCCTAAGCAAGGTGTTGCTCAAGTCGTTTGGGATGAGGCCTTAAAGCTTAATGGCAAAGATCCAGACTTCCATCGACGCGACCTTTGGGATGCCATTGAACGTGGCAATTATCCTGAATGGGAATTAGGGGCACAGATCTTTACTGAAGAAGAAGCGGCTCAATGGGACTTTGATGTTTTAGATGCTACAAAGCTGGTACCTGAAGAGCTTGTACCTATTACCCCACTAGGTAAATTTACTCTAAATCGAAATACAGATGATTTCTTTGCAGAAACAGAGCAAGTTGCTTTCAGTCCAGCCAATATTGTTTCAGGAATTGATTTTAGTAATGATCCTTTATTACAAGGTCGTTTGTTCAGCTATACAGATACGCATCTGCACCGCTTAGGAACAGCAAACTTTAATCAAATTCCAATTAATAAACCGGTCTGCCCTTTCCATACCAATCGACGTGGCGGCTATGCAAACCATGAAGTCTATAAATGTAAAGCGAATTATGAGCCTAACTCTGTAGATGAAAATTGGCCTAGAGAATCTAATAATGATCCGCATGCATTTCGAACCCATCCTGAACAAATCCAAGGCAGCAAGTTAAGAATTAGACCAGAAAGCTTCGCAGATCATTTCTCGCAAGCGACCATGCATTACCAAAGTCTTGCTAAGCATGAACAACAGCATATAAAGGATGCCTATGCATTTGAACTCTCAAAAGTGAAAGCTGTTGAAATTAGGGAACGAGTTGTAAATGAGGTGCTTGCAAATATTGATTTGGATTTAGCGAAATTTGTTGCAAATGAATTAGGGTTAGCTGCTCCGACTAAGCAAAATAAATCGGTTAAGAAAGCTACCATCACTAAATCTGATCACTTAAGCACATTGGCATACCCTGCATCTGATATTAAGCAACGAAAAATTGCTCTGTTGGTGCACAACGGCGCTAATACTTCCTCTATCGATGCAGTCAAAACTTGGGGCGAATCAGAAAGCGCTGTAGTCGAAGTATTAGCGCCAAATGCCGCGCCGGTGAAATCTAACGATGGTAAAGAAATTGCAGTTGATGGACGTCAGAATGGCGAACCTTCGGTTACCTACGATGCTGTCGTTGTTATTGATGGTGATAATCTAGATGAATTCCTGAATGATGGTGTAGCTAAACATTATGTATTGGAAACATTTAAGCATCTTAAACCTATAGTTTTATTGGGTGATAAAGAGGCTTTAATTAAAGAACTGAATCTCACCAAAGATGCTGCACTTCTCACTTCACAAAGTTTCAAAGATGTCAGTGATCAATTTAAAACAGCGATACAGAATCACCGTTGTTGGGACCGTGAAGATAAGGTTGCTTCTATACCTGCCTAATTTAACTATGAATGAAAAAACCGCCTTTCTGGGCGGTTTTTTTATCTATTGGTTCTTGGTTCGAACTAGATTTAAAAAATGTAGATGACGTTCGTATTGATCAATAACATCTTGCAAAATATCTTCTTGCGTCCATTCGATGATGTCATAATTTTGACCACCTTCTCTCAAAAACACTTCAGCTTGGTAATCTTGCGTAATTTCATCTGAATCAGTCATAAAACTTGGTGTATTTTTTTCTTGAACAACCACTTGGTAAATAAAATTAATCTCATCTTGATGGTTTACACGTAGCTGCAAGCCATCATCTATCGTGTTTACTGTCACATCTAAATGACGACGCTTAAACTCTTTCTGTAGATTTAAAAATGCCTGGCTTACCGTTGTATCAATATACTGTTCAACTTCTTCACGTGTATGCGGATAATGCATAATCAATCCTAAACGTTGCTGCCAACTTCTTGGATTATGAATTGCTCTAGGTGTAATACGTGCATCCTGTAATGCTTGCATCTTGGTTGCATCTAAATGTAGAGCCTTGACTAAGCCCCAGCAAATTAAAAGCATTACGAAGGTGAATGGTAATGCACTCAACATTGTTGCAGATTGCAAAGCACCTAAACCTCCAGCGAACAACAAAACAATCGCAAGCACTGCCATTATTGTTGTCCAAAACAATCGCTGCCAAGTTGGAGAGTTTTCAGATTTTGCAGTTAGATAGTCTGTAACTAAAGCCCCTGAGTCTGCCGACGTCACAAAAAATAGCATAACCAGTATAGTCGCAACAAAACTCATAATGCCTGAGAATGGCAAGGTTCCTAAATATTCAAATAACGCAACGGATGAATCTCGTTGCACTGCAGAAATCAGCGAGGTGTTCGTTTCGTTTAAAATACTATAGAGTGCAGCATTCCCCATGACTCCCATCCAGATCAGCGTAAAGCCTGTTGGAATAAGTAAAACACCTACAATAAACTCACGAATAGTACGTCCTTCAGACACACGGGCAATAAACATACCTACAAATGGTGACCATGAAATCCACCATGCCCAGTACATAATTGTCCAACCACCGATCCAACCATCAGACTGGTAGGCATATAAATTAAAGGTCATATTGAACAAATTTGAAATGTATTGCCCCGTGTTTTGGATAGTCGTTTGCAATATAAAAATGCTTGAACTAGCAAAAAATACAAATAGCAACAGGACTAAAGCTAAGCCCAGATTAATCTCTGATAATCGTTTAATACCCTTGTCTAAGCCTATAAATACAGATAAAGATGCCATAGCTGTAACAATGACAATTAAAATAAGCTGCGTCGTCGTTGAATATTCAATTCCGAATAAATAATTTAAGCCAGAGTTAATTTGGGTTACACCAAAACCTAATGTCGTTGCAACACCAAATACTGTACCGATGGTCGCAAAAGTATCCACACCATCTCCAATTGGACCATAAATTTTCTTTCCAATGAGCGGGTATAAAGCAGAGCGAATTTTTAGTGGTAGATTATGTCTATATGCAAAGTAAGCTAACGCCAAGCCAACAATTGTGTAGATTGCCCAAGCATGAAGTCCCCAATGGAAGAATGTTACACGCATAGCTTGCTGAGCTGATTGGATAGTTTCAGGCTCACCAGTTGGAGGTGAAACATAGTGCATCACTGGTTCCGCGACACCGAAGAACATTAAGCCAATGCCCATACCAGCTGTAAATAGCATAGCGAACCAAGAGCTATTACTAAACTTTGGCTGGCTATGGTCTAAACCAAGTTTAATTTTACCCATATTTGAACAGGCAATATAAATAAGCACTAAGAGAAAAATGGCTACAGATAGTACATAGAACCAACTGAATGAGTTTGTAACCCATTGATTCAGTTGTTTAGTTATTAAATCAAAAGCATTGGGAGCTAAAAATACAATGGCAATAAAAATGCCGATAATAACAACTGTGCTAATAAACACATTTGGATTCACATTGGAATACCATGACGGTTTCAATGAAGACATACCTTCCCTATTCCGTTTTATTTGTAAGACAGATCTAAATTGATCAAAGAGATATCCGCTACTTGCGAAAGAAACAGGCTTGTATTGAAAAGTGCTGGCATTTTCATTTTCGTTTGAAAATTTAAAGCTGACTCGTTCAAAGCCGTTGTTTAGAGTTTGAGCATGTTATCATATTTTTAGATATATAATCCAATATTAAGTAGTAAAGCAAATTAAGACCATTACTAAACTATTTATTTCGTCAATTAATTTTCTTATTCAATACTCTCTTGAAGTGCTTTAGAAGTAAGTGAGTTCTTAGAAAGTAATTATAATTTTGCTTAATGTAAGCATTTTTTCACTTAGTTTTTGGGCTTATATAAGTAATATTATTTTATCTGTTAAAAATGGTAGTAAAAGGATTAATAAAACTTGAAAAGTTAAACAATGATTAAAGATCAAATACTTAATACATAAAAAAACAAAATGACCTTAAAAGCAATTTATAGTAATTAATTCACTTTCAAATTAAAGTAGGCTTATAACATGAATTCAAAAACCCGTAAGCTCCTTTTAGCTGGTGGTGCAGTACTTATAGCTGGTTCAATGCTCTCAACTGCAAATGCAAACACTACGGAAGTCCAAGCGGTATCAAAGGTAGATTTAAATAAATATCTTGGTACATGGCATGAAATTGCACGTAAGCCGCTATATTTCCAGAACAAATGTGATTACAACGTCACTGCTAAATATTCTTTAAATGAAAATGGTAACGTGAAAGTAGATAATAGTTGTTATAGCGCAGATGGTAAACTTAACCAATCAATTGGTGAAGCATATGTTCAGAATGCGCCAGCCAACTCGAAACTTAAAGTGAGCTTTTTACCAAAAGCAATTCGTTGGTTGCCAGTAGGCCGTGGTGATTATTGGGTTCTAAAAATTGATGATGACTATCAAACTGCATTAGTTGGGTCACCAAATAAAAAATATCTTTGGGTACTCAGCAGAACTGCTAACCCTGACCAGGCCACAGTTGATGAATACTTAGATTATGCAAAATCCATCGGTTTTGATTTATCAGATCTGATTAAGACTAAGCATAAGTAATAATCCAATAAGTCCCCATCATGGGGACTTATTTCTAAATAATACAATGTAATTTATCTGGCCATGAACGTAAGAATATAAGGCCCTTTGTATCCCTTCTATTTCAATCCCTGATATCAGCGTCTATTTACGATAGGCTGAATGCTCACTCACATTGAAATAGGATAATATTCTAATGACTACTATTAATGTTGAAAATATTAAGAGCCATGCAGATGTAATTGCTTCATGTGGGACTAAAGTTGGTGAAGTAGACCACTTGCAAGGTTCGGATCAAATTAAACTGACTAAGCATGGTGATGGTCATCACCACTTAATTCCAGTTTCATGGGTTGGTGAAATTACAGACAATAAAATTGTACTGACTAAAGACTCTCAAGAAGTTAAAGATAATTGGATTGAAGCTTAAAACCCTAATCCAAAAAAACCCTCTTAATGAGGGTTTTTTCATATCTGCTGTAATAATCATTGGAGGAAGTTAGTCTTTATCTAATGTATGAGGTGTTGTCGTCTCTTCATTTTCATTGCTGTCTTTTTGCTGGCAACCTACCAGCCCCAATACGAGTACCACGCTTATAATGGCTAACGTTTTCATACTTTAGGCCTATATATTTGTTAAAACTCTACACTAACAAAGCATGACGATTACTGTGTAAATTTATGAAAATCATTGATGAGATAAATAATAAGAAATTCTTTAAATAAAGTTTTTCATATATTAATGATTGTCTAGATTATGAAGTTATCCCTACATTTAAATAATTATCTTTCACCCAGGCCAATAATTCTTGTGCTGCTGCAAGACGTATGGCGTCTTCTTCCTCGGCCTGATCAATTAGATCTGAAGGAGGGAATGGTCTAAAGTATTCCAAGTTTAGCTCCTATTATTGAGTGTGACTTAATCCTGCTCTAGCTTCGATGATGATTTTTTGAATTTCTTCCCGTCGTTGTTTCTTCTTTTCATGGTAAATCCACACAGAAGAAATCAACACACTTATAATTAGTCCGCCAATCAGTACTTGTAGTCTTGTAAAGGCCATTTTTTATTGCTCTTATCATGTAGTTTTCATTTAATTAAATTAAGCATTTAAATATTAAAACTTAATGGCAATTAATGACAAAAACCCGTCAATTATTGACGGGTCAAGACATGACATGTCATTACATGTTTAGTAAATATTTTTTTAGAGAATTTGGATATTGCTGGCTTGCTTGCCTTTCTTGCCATTTGTAATTTCAAACATTACACGCTGACCTTCCTCTAGTACTTTATAGCCATCGATTCGTACTTCACTATAGTGTGCAAATAATTCTTCACCAGTATCGGAAGCAATAAATCCAAAACCTTTTGTACCGTTGAACCACTTCACTGTACCGTTTGTTAAATTAGACATTCATATTCCCTTTAAGTAATTATCAGTTTAGAAATTGCTGTAAATATTGATTAATTAACAAGCATATTCAATATAACCAATAATCCTTAAATATGAGGATACAACTGTTAGATCTATGTGAATCAAGTTCTTGTTTTATTTTGCAATTACACACAAAAGTGATAAATATCCCTCATATTAAGGTAATAATCAGATAAAGATTGTAATATTTGATCATTCACATTTTCCATAAATTGAATGAAAAAAGCCCCACATATACATGTGAGGCTTCACCCAATTCATTTGCGCTGATATGAGCCAGTAAATTATAAAACACTTTAATCAAAATATGTATTCAAAATATATCTTTAAAGCATATTGATATGAACTATCGATTCAACTGCGTGTATGCCCATTTTAAAAATTTATCTTTATCATGAAAGTTTGGTACATTGATTAAGTGAATAAAACTCACTGCTCCAAATTTACCCGCAATCTTTTTAGGATCAACAATTTCAAAATCATTGTCATTACCTAAATTCAGTTCTTTAAAAAACTCAAGAACCTTGTTATGCAAACCTTGCTGTGAATGTTCAGTTCGCTCTATTAGAAAATCATAAATCTGGCTTAAAACATGTAATTCAAAATTTTTATTCATGACTTTCTTCTCATAATTGTTAAGGTTGAAATCCAAAACTAACGGATATTATGAGAAAGTTAAAGTAATCAAACATCCTGAAACAATAAGCTTTGAAATATCTAACTTATAATAATTCATCTTTTTTTAAAGCTTTTAACCAGACCGTTGCACGCCCCATATTGATATCAGCTAATTCAAACCTGTGAAATCGATATCCCAATTCTTCAGCATGGTCATAACGATCCATATTCCAAGCCTTGGTTGCAAGTTTGTCTTTACGACCTCCAGACCATGGACCAGTTGCTATTTCAATTAGCATGCGATGTTCGATGAGGTGTAAATCAAAACGCCAATGTTTGGTACTTTTGAAATGAAAGTACTCCTCATACTTCATTTCCATCCGGTCTAATATTTCTTTTAACCTCTCGAATGCTTCAAAGTATTTTTCACTGGCTTTAGGTAATGGCCTGGTGCGTGGTTTCTTTTTGGGAGGTATCTTTTTGGTTAGCGCTTTATATACATCAGGCTCCATATTTCACCCAATAAAAAACCTCCCGGAGGAGGTTAATTTAATTGCATGTAAAAATTAAAATAACTTAAATATTTTTCCAGTTTTATCACTGTAGAAATGCATATCAAAGCTAGGCTTAATTATTTCATCATCTATATTTAGATAACGGACGCAATCACCATAACTATTTGGCTCATCAGAGGATTTTTCGCACATAGCTTCTAGTGTATAGACAGCGCCATGTTGATCAACCACATCTAACATTACTTTGTTTAGTAAAGTATCCATGTATTATCCATCAATCCCAATGATTTCACTCGCTTGGAAACCACGTTGACCTTTTGATACGGTGAATTGTACACGTTGACCTTCAGCAAGTGATTTGAAACCACCTGAAATGATTTGAGAAAAATGAGCAAAGACCTCTTCGCCATTATCAGCCGCGATGAAACCGAAGCCTTTAGTATCGTTAAACCACTTAACAGTACCTGTAGTTAAATTTGACATAATAATTTCCTTTAATAATATTTAATTTAGAGTTCTTCAAAAATTAAGAAAATAAATAGTTAATCTATAAATAATTTAATTAAAAAATTTAGCTCTAAACTGTTTAGGTTTGAGAGTGAATGTTTAAAAATACAATTTATATAGTTTATTTAGTTCAGTATAAAAAGATTTACCATCAATATTTAAAGTTAGCTTTTGTCCTGACTCTAGGACAACTTGTTTAGCAACTTCAACTAAAGTTTTACCATTCAAATTGCTTTGAATTTTTTTTAACGGAATAATATTCACACGAATTTCATCGCCGTTAGTTGCTGAAGCAGTAGTCCAGCCGTTAGATATGTTCATTTATTGACTCATATAATGAGCTTTTGTAAACAGAATAGTATTAAAAATAAAACCAACTTTAATTTTGGAGATTGTTCACTTAAGAAAAATTTAAACTTATGATATTTACAGTAGCTATGAAATTTAAGAAAAGATATAAAAATTAAATCATTATCTTAAAAATATGATTTAAGGAAAACCCACGGATAGCTGCAGGCTTCCCTTGATCGGCATGATGCGAATTCATGCTATGCGTTAACTGTTTGAATTTGATGCTTGAACATCAGAATGGAGGGAATACGCAATTCCGTTAACAACTCAAACACTACCGTTCCGCTTACGGATTCGATCAAACACACTATATCAAATATTTTAATATATACATAATGTTATTTCAATTTTATTTATATTTCATAACTTATAAATTAACTTTTTTGTTAGCTAGGCATATTCGGGGCATTAGGATTACAACACTTCATACTAATTTCTAAGTCTAGTTTCGCCTGTGCTTTGTCTGTCATATAGTCACCAAAAAAATCCCGCTACTTCCTAGCGGGATTTTCTGAAACTTTAAATTATTTTGAGCCGTTATTTCTTTACTTTTAAACAACTCTGACAAAAAAATTAAATTTCCATCAAAGCACTTTCGTGTAACCATCTCACCATGAATACCAACCAAGCATTTTAGAAGTTGTAACATTTTAAGGGTCCCTGATATATTAAATTAATTATTTAAATTTAAGAGCTTAAATATTATTTAACCAGTCGTTCCATTTCACTTAACCTTATTTCCGTGTTCTGTCTATGAACCACAAAACAGACAACGATTAAACTACATAGAAATATTGTAATAAGTATTTTGAAGCTTTTACGCATATGGAGAAACCTCAAAAATTTTTTACGGCTAAATTTTTTATGTTTATTAACTGCGGTTAGCAACCCAACACAGTTGCCTTACATAACTGTGATATTGCTAGCTTGTCGGCCTTTTTTTCCTTGAGTAATTTCAAATTGTACACGCTGGCCTTCTTTAAGTGCTTTATAGCCGCTCATGTTTATTTCACTGTAGTGTGCAAATAAATCTTCACCACTATCAGATTGTATAAATCCAAATCCCTTACCTTCATTGAACCATTTCACTATACCACTGGCATTGTTAGTCATTTTTTATTCCTAATGTTTGAGTTGGTTATTTCATACTCTTTAGTAATACTTAGTAAGTTATTTAGTTAGTTTAGTTGCTCATAAGCCCATTTTAAGAACTTATCCTTTTCTCGAAATAAGGGTACTAATCTAAGATTGATTTTAGATATGCTCCCAAATTTTCCATAAAGGATATTTGGCTCCGTTTGTATGACGTCCGATTGATCTCCTTGAGAAAGTTCTTTGAAAAACTCCATAGCTTGGTTATAGGGTGTTAATTTTCGAATCCTTCCCGTTCGACTATAAAATCATAGATCTGCCTTAAAACATGATGATCATATAGATTGGGCATTTTGATTGCTCGATTTAGAATTGTTGTTCTATAAATCTAACTAAATTGTATAAATTTAAAAAGTGCGAAATAGAAAAAAAAATAAAAAATTAATGTAAATTAAAGATATTAATTTTATCCATTTTAAATATCTAGCTAAACCATTGTTAAGTTTAATTAAAATACATAACCTAAAAGTCTTAAAAGTTATTTTTTTACAATTTTAAAAAATTAAAGTTTTTATATCGTTAAAGGCTTTGTTGCACAAACCTACCGGTAAGGTCTTATTCCGCAATATAATTCCTAGATGAACAAACCTACGTCCAAAAACTTTCGTACGTGGCGCTTCTTCTTTCATAAAATCTTGCATAGAAAAACCTTGCTATCGTTTTGGCTTTACCCATACACAAATGAATTAAAACCATTAGCTCTATTTTAAATTTATTCAAAAATTTATATCAATATTTTTGATAAAAAATTTAATTATGTAGTTTTACTTACTAAGCTTTTTATTTAAAGCCAAAGATGTTGGTAACCAACTTAGATCATTTTGGATTAATAAAATAGAAATACACAACTAAGCATACTAGCGAAATCGTTGAAATTAAAAGATAAGTGCCCGTTGTATTAAAGCTTTTTAGAAATTTAAATAAGTCCATCATTTCTTCCCCCCATGAAAAAACAGATAAATTATACTAAATAATATCTGGGGGATTAAATAGCTGTTAGTCGAATAGCGAAGACGACACGATCAAGTGGTCATTAAAAATACATATCTCCTTTAAATCTAGATTTATATATAAATTTGAGTCTGTCAAATACAAAAAAACAGCTCCCAACTCAATGAGAACTGTATTTTTAATACTACAAATTGATCGAAATTAAACAGCAAGTACTTTCACAATAATGGTTTGCATGTCTTCATTTTCTTCCGCCAAATAAACTCGCTTTAACTCTTTGCTTTTCACTTTGAATTGATGATTTTGATACTGAATTACAGCCGGAATTTGATCAAAATACAGGCTATCTGCGTCTAATTCTTCTTGAAAAAGTGGCGTGCCCAATTGATAGTCTAGGCTTTTTAATACTACATATTTAACAGTCGTTTTCATTGAAATAAACCTACTTTTGTTAC
The DNA here is from genome assembly GCF_023499985.1 of Acinetobacter amyesii. Taxonomy (NCBI): domain Bacteria; kingdom Pseudomonadati; phylum Pseudomonadota; class Gammaproteobacteria; order Moraxellales; family Moraxellaceae; genus Acinetobacter; species Acinetobacter amyesii. The sequence goes on from NZ_JAMCOU010000013.1 coordinate 86,953, forward strand.
GCTCTTTATTTTAAGTTTTAACATCGTTTTCCTTCCGAAGAAACCTTTATTTCATATTTTCGTACAGCTTCTAAACAATCACGCTATTTTCGTGAATTCCACAACACACACAGTACCAACTTAGACTTTTAGTGAAATTACAGGCGAGCGAAATCAATGCTAAAATTTTAAGAATACTAATGATCATTCACCATTCTACTTTGGGGTAAGCACATGCTTAAACAGTGTTGCGATGCTTTAGAACAAAAATCCATGACTATCGCGTTTATCGAGAGTGCAAGCTCTGGTTATTTATGTAGTCAATTTTCAATTTATAAGAATAGTGGTGCAGATATCTTATTAGGTGGACTAGTGAGCTATGATCCATCAATCAAGCGTGAAATTTTAAAAGTAGATCCTCTACTAATAGAAAAATTTACGGCCGAATCCGCAGAAGTGACTCAAGCGATGGCTGAGCAAGGACAACAACTATTTTTACATGCGGACTTTGTGGTGGCCTGCACTGGATTACTCAAACCTGGTGGCAGTGCAACCGTAGAAAAACCCGAAGGTACATTTTATATTTCAATCTTACATGACGGTCGTATCTATAATTATCACTATTTTATTTTAGGTACGGCTTTAGAACGCCTAGATCAGTTAACTGAAAATGTTGCTCACAGTGTATTAGACATCTTAAATGCAGAATAAAACATACATAATCTTCATATTTAAATATCATTTTGCATCGCATACTGTATTAAGGAATTTACTTATCAGGACAAGAAAATGCAGCTACGTCATTTCAATGCATTCGCAATTAGCACCCTACTGTCCTGCTCTGCTTTCGCGACGGTAGGCGGCCCTCAAACCATTGAGGTTTTAGGTTTTGATAAAAAAGATCAAAAAATCTATTTAATGCGTCATTTTGAAGATGGTCGTGGTCGTTTACCACAATTATATTATTATCAATTAAATAGCCAAAAGCCGACGCAATTAATTACAGTGAAGTCTTTGTATATTAATCCAAAGACAAAACGGATTGATTACGATCAAGACAGCACCCAGTTTGATAAAGAAATCGCGAAAATAAAAAAACGTTTAGTCAAGTTAACACCTGTAAATAACAATAATGCTCGAATACAGGTATTAACAACCATGAATGGCACTGCAAAATCATGGTATGACCCCACTGAAACCATTGATAAATGGACCTATCAATATCGTGTTAAAAATTCGCAGTATAAAAGCGCTGTACAAAAGGCTGAGACCTATAAAGAAGGTTTAAAAATCTCTAAAACTTATCGTGTAGTGCAAAAGCCTTTTTATTTAGTAACTGTTAAATATCTAGGGATTCCATTTGAAACAGGATATAGCGTTGAAGATCCAGTTTTACTATCCAAATAGATTGTTAAATTAAATAACAAATAATAAAAAAGCCTCTTTTGAGGCTTTTTTATTACACTTAAAATTATGCTGCAGAACGCTCTGCAATTGGCACAACTTTACGTAATTCCGGACCTGTATAGTCCGCACTTGGGCGAATAATACGATTGTCCGCACGTTGTTCCATCACGTGTGCTGCCCAACCCGTTACACGGCTCATCACGAAAATTGGCGTAAACAGTTTAGTTGCAATATCCATGAAATGATATGCAGATGCATGGAAGAAATCAGCATTACAGAATAATTTCTTCTCACGCCACATCACTTCTTCACAGCGCACTGATACAGGATAAAGTACAGTATCACCGACATCTTTTGCTAGGCGTTCAGACCATTTCTTGATAATGCCATTACGTGGATCGTTATCTTTGTAAATCGCATGACCAAAGCCCATGATCTTTTCTTTACGCTCAAGTTTGCCTAGCATTTCTCGCTCAGCTTCTTCTGGAGACGTCCAGTTTTCAATCATTTCCATTGCTGCTTCATTTGCACCGCCATGTAATGGGCCACGAAGTGAACCAATTGCACCTGTGATACATGAATGCATATCTGACAATGTTGATGCACATACACGCGCTGTGAATGTTGAAGCGTTAAACTCATGCTCTGCATACAGAATCAGTGACACGTTCATCACTTGCTCATGCAATTCATTTGGTTTTTCGCCACGAAGTAAATGTAAGAATTGAGCGCCGATTGAATCATCATCGGTGTTTTCTTCTACACGTACGCCATCATGACTGAAGCGATACCAGTAGCAGATGATCGCAGGTAGCGTTGCCAAAATACGGTCTGCAACATCTTGTTGTTCATCGAATGATTTTTCAGTTTCAAGGTTACCGAGCATTGAAACGCCTGTACGCATCACGTCCATTGGGTGTGAGTCAGCAGGAATACGTTCTAATACTTCTTTCAATGCTTGCGGCAATTGACGCAATGATTTGAGTTTGGCTTTGTATGCTGCTAGTTGTTCTGTTGTTGGCAATTCACCAAAGAAAATGAGATACGCAACTTCTTCAAACTGACAGTTTTCTGCCAAATCTTGAACGTCATAACCACGATAGGTTAAGCCCGCACCACTTTTGCCTACAGTTGACAATGCAGTTTTACCAGCTACTTGTCCGCGCAGTCCTGCGCCCGTGAGTACTTTTCCTTCAGCCATTTTTTATTTTCCTTCAGTGAACAATTTATCTAAGGTGTTTTCAAAAGTGTGATAATCGAGGAATTGATAGAGTTCTTTTCGTTGCTGCATTTTATCTAGTACATTGACTTGTGTACCGTCATTGCGGATCGCATGCATTACTTCGAGTGCCGCTTTTTGCATTGCACGTGTTGGTGATAATGGGTAAAGCACCATTGCAATACCCTGCTCGCCTAGTTCTTCTTTGGTGTAGTAAGGGGTATCACCAAACTCTGTAATGTTTGCCAGTACAGGGACACCGACTGCATCGCAGACTGTTTTATACATGGTAATGTCAGTCATCGCTTCAGCAAAGATGGCATCTGCGCCTGCTTCTACACATGCACATGCACGGTCGATCACTGCTTGCAAACCTTCTTTTTGTAATGCGTCTGTACGTGCCATCACTACAAAGTTTGAATCGGTTTTTGCATCAACAGCCGCTTTAATACGGTCAACCATTTCCTGCTGCGTCACAATTTCTTTGTTCGGACGGTGACCACAACGCTTTTGTGCCACTTGGTCTTCGATATGAACCGCTGCAGCACCCGCAGCAATCATTTGCTTCACAGTGCGGGCAATATTAAATGCACCGCCCCAACCTGTATCGATATCGACAAGCAATGGCGTATCTACACGTTCAGTAATACGACGAACATCTTCCAAAACATTATCTAAACTGGTCATGCCTAAGTCAGGTAAACCATATGAATAGTTCGCAACACCTGCACCAGATAAATATATGGCTTTATAGCCAACTTCTTTTGCCATCATTGCTGCATAGGCATTTACTGTGCCAATGATTTGTAATGGTTTTTCGATTTCCAATGCTTGTCTAAATCTTAAGCCTGCAGACGTTTGTTGTGTCATATTCCTTTCCACGGCATTTACTTTAATTTTCGAAGTTTGAGTATATCCATATTTTTTTCCAACTCTATGGCTTTGTAGAATATTAACTCTAAAACTTTAGTCAAATATTTCACTTGTCACCTATCTGTTGTTATTCTTTAGTCAAAGATCCCTTATTTATGAGCAAAGCAGAAAAGTACTGAATTTTTTGCTATAATTATCGTCAAATCAGCTCTTTTTTTGTTAAATATTATCACTTTATGCAAGATTTAATACACATTGAACCTTTAACGCATGACCAGCCACAAACGCGGCGCGGACATGAACGATGTGTTGCGCTTTTAGAAAGTGCTACGGAGCTTTTTTTAAAACGTGGGTTTGATGCAGTTTCATTAGATGACATCGTGAACCATGCGGGTGGTTCAAAAGCGTCAATCTATAAATATTTTGGTAATAAAGACGGATTATTTAAGGCCATTTGTGACTATCGTCGCTGCTTATTTTTCAAAGATATTTGCCTACCATTTACGGTGAGCCCTGACACCGATATTCGTGCTTATCTCATCAATACTTTAAGTGACTTTCATCAGCATATCGTGATGCCTGAAAATGCGGCATTTATGCGGTTAGTCTTAGAACAAACAGGACGTAATCCTGAAATAGCACGTTATATTCATGAGCAAGGCCCAAAACAAATTCAGAACACCGTTGCAGAAATTTTAAATCAAGCGCATCAACACGGTTTGCTGTATTGTGAAAACCCGTTGTTTTCGGCTCAATTTTATTTTGGAATTTTGCGAAATTTAGAATGGCGCGTTCTCATGGGCATTACCATTGATGAAAATGATCAAGAAACCATCAATTACATCAGTTATTGCGTCGATCGTTTCCTAGACGGTCACCAAAAGCGCTAGATTTTTTGCAATTTACCTCTCTTATAGTATATTAATCGATTCCTTTTTCTCTAACCAACCAACAACTAATTGTTGTTTTGTTTTTTGATTCAGCAATTATTGTGGAGTAACAATGGCTCTACGTCACTTTCTAACTTTACGCGATTTATCGACTTTAGAACTCAATCAAATTGTACAGCGCGGTATCGAACTCAAGCGCAAACAGCATAACAATGAAGTTTTCCAACCTTTCGTTGGTAAAGTCATGGGCATGATTTTTGAGAAATCGAGCACCCGTACACGTGTATCGTTTGAAGCAGGAATGAGCCAATTTGGTGGTAGTGCAATTTTCCTTTCATCTCGCGACTCTCAATTAGGTCGTGGTGAGCCAGTGGAAGATTCTGCACGTGTGATTTCAAGCATGCTTGATATTGTGATGATTCGTACTTTTGGTCATGACATTGTTGAACGTTTTGCTTCTTATTCAAAAGTTCCTGTCATCAATGCATTAACAGATGATCATCACCCTTGCCAATTACTTGCCGATGTTCAAACATTTGTTGAACACCGTGGTTCTATTGAAGGTAAAACGGTTGCTTGGATTGGTGATGGCAACAATATGTGTAACTCATATATTGAAGCGGCTCATATGTGGGGCTTTAAATTAAAAATCGCTGCACCTAAGGGCTATGAACCTAAAGCAGAATTTTTATCTGAATTTGCACACTGTGTGGAACTTGTTGATTCTGCAGAAGATGCTGCGGTTAATGCAGATTTAATCGTGACAGATGTTTGGGCAAGTATGGGCCAAGAAGAAGAGCAAAAAATTCGTGAAAAAGCGTTTGCTGATTATCAAGTAAATGAACGCCTGATGGATCTTGCTCACGCTGACTGCTTATTTATGCACTGCTTACCTGCGCATCGTGGCGAAGAAATTTCTGAAAATATGCTTGACCACAAAAATGCCGTGGTTTGGGATGAAGCTGAAAATCGCTTACATGCACAAAAAGCACTTGTTGAATTTTTAATTAACGAAAATCTTAAAAAAGACTAAGGTTTTACTTAGATAAAAAAAGCACCTTCGGGTGCTTTTTTTGTTTTTGCATGCTTTAATAAAACCATAACTTTTATAAGTGATTAAGATTATGCGTTTAAGAAATATTTGCTTATTGGCTCTTGGATTGAGCTTATCTACTTTTAGCTTTGCTGGTGAACCAAGTGAATTAGATCAATACTTGGTGATAAATCAGATTTTAGATAGCAATTTTAAAATTAAAAATAAAACAGGTTTAAACGAAATACTGGCTGCCATTAGTGATGAAGATTCACGCACTCTTCCCTATCAAGTTGATCAGAATATGTTGATGGAAAAAATGGAAATTGAAGCGGATAAGATTGAAATTGATGGTATTATCACCACCCCTGATTTTGCGCAATTTGAACAATCAGTCGGTGAACATAAGGTGAAGCAACTCATCAAGCATAATTCACTCCAAAACTGTGAATTACTATTCGAGCATCAATTTCAACGTGTTAATCCATATAAAATTGAAATGGATCTAAGCTCGGGTAGCAATCAATACGAAATTATCATTAAAAATACAGAGTGCAAATTTAAATAAATATCTAATTTCTTACAGCTCTTGGTTTCTTACAGCTCTTGGTTTAACTTTTGCATTGTTTAACTTAACGAATTAAACCTTGAGGCTGTAATACAATCACAGCTGCGCCCACCAACACAATGACGCCACCTAGCATATCCCAACGTGTTAGAACTACGTGATCGACAAAACGCAACCACAGCAATGCAGAGAAAATGTAGATTCCGCCATAGGCTGCATAGATACGACCCGAAGCTGCTGGATGCAACGTCAATAACCAAACAAATGCAGCCAATGCAAGCGCTGTTGGAATCCATAACCACTGCGATTTTTGCTGATTTAAAATCAAATATGGGAAGTAACAGCCTAAAATTTCCATCAGTGCTGTCAGTGCAAATAAACCAAATGTGGTCAGCACTTTTGTTAATGGTATGTCCATCATTGAGAAACCCAAATCTAGCGTCGAATAAATATAAAAAACCCGTGCAAGCACGGGTTTTTCGTTAATTAAATTACTTAAGCAGGTTCAGCGGTTTGGTCTTCAAACACTTCGAGTTTTAAGCCCACAGCTTTACCATTTTCTTTCTTCACTGAAACACCAACATTACCGCCATGTTCCGCAAGCTCGCCAAACAAAATCATTTCAGCAAGCGGTTTCTTCAAATGCTCTTGAATTAAACGCTGCATTGGACGAGCGCCCATCAAGCGATCGTATCCTTGCTCTGCCATCCATTCGCGTGCATCTTGGTCAACCTCAAGAACCACTTTTTTGTCATCTAACTGTGCCTGAAGCTCTGTTAAAAACTTATCAACCACACTTTCAATGACAGTTGTTGGCAATGCTTTAAATTGAATAACACCATCTAAGCGGTTACGGAACTCCGGAGAGAAGGCTTTTTTCATCGCGTCTTGGTTATCATTACTGTTATCTTGATCCATGAAACCAATGCTCACACGTGAAATTGATTCTGCACCAATATTGGTAGTCAGCACTAACACGACGTTACGGAAGTCAGACTTACGACCATTGTTATCCGTTAATGAACCATGATCCATAATTTGTAATAACAAATTAAAGACATCTGGATGTGCTTTCTCAATTTCGTCTAGTAAAAGTACGCAATGCGGATTCTTATGAATCGCGTCGGTCAACAAACCACCTTGATCAAAACCTACATAACCCGGAGGCGCACCAATTAAACGAGATACGGCATGACGTTCCATGTATTCCGACATATCGAAACGTACAAGTTCAACGCCTAATAATTTTGCCAATTGCTTAGTGACTTCAGTTTTACCCACACCTGTAGGACCAGCAAAGACAAAATTACCCACTGGCTTATCTGGTGCTTTTAGACCTGCACGAGATAATTTAATCGCAGATGCAAGCGCTTCAATCGCTTCATCTTGACCAAACACCACACGTTTCAGATCACGCTCTAGATGTTCAAGAACGCTCTTGTCATCTTTAGAGACAGTTTTTGGTGGAATACGCGCAATTTTCGAAACGATATCTTCAATGTTTTCAACTGAAATGACTGTATCATCTTGCTCAGCTTTTAAACGACGCTGCGCACCAGCTTCATCAATCACATCAATGGCTTTATCAGGCAAGAAACGATCATTGATAAATTTCGCAGATAGTTCTACCGCAGAAACCAACGCTTGATCTTCGTATTTCACATGATGGAATTCTTCAAATTTGCCTTTTAAGCCACGCAGAATATCAATCGTTTCTGAAATAGATGGTTCATTGACATCAATTTTTTGGAAACGACGAGATAATGCATGATCTTTTTCAAAAACTTGACGGTATTCTTGGAAAGTCGTCGAACCGATACAACGCAAAGTACCATTCGCCAAAGCAGGTTTGATGAGGTTCGATGCATCCATCGTGCTGCCCATACTTGAGCCTGCACCGATGATCATGTGAATTTCATCAATAAATAAAATAGCTTCGGGCTTTTTCTTCAATGCATTTAACAGTTGTTTTAAACGCTTTTCAAAATCACCACGGTATTTAGTTCCTGCAACTAAAGCACCAATGTCTAAACTAAATACTTCTGCATTTTCAAGCGGTTTAGGAGCTTTGCCATTTACAATGAGCCAAGCCAAACCTTCAGCAATCGAAGTTTTACCTACACCCGGATCACCCACCAAAAGTGGGTTATTTTTACGGCGACGGCATAGAATTTGAGCTGTACGTTCAATCTCTTTTTCACGACCAATCAGTGGATCTGTTTTGCCTTTTTGAGCTTCAACATTCAGATTGGTCGTATATAGCTCTAATGGGCCAGAATTTGAAGACGTGGTGTTTTCACCATCGAGCTCTTCAATTTCCTCTTCGGCTTGGACTTCATCTTTACGTGTGCCATGTGACAAATACTGCGTTAATGTCAAACGGTTGATTTGATGGCGTTTAAGTAAATACACCGCAAATGAATCACGCTCTGAATACATCGCAACTAAAATGTCTGCACCTTCTACAGTGCGGTCATTACCACTCGATTGCACATGGAAAATTGCACGCTGCAAAATACGATCAAAACTTTCTGTAGGATGTGGTGCTTGATCGCTATTTTCGCCAAGCTTAGGGGTATGTTGTTCTACGTATTCTTCAAGTTCTTTGCGAAGCACAATAATGTCTGCGCCACATGCTTTCAATGCATTAACAGCGGAATCATTATCCAGTAAAGCCAATAATAAATGTTCTACCGTCAAAAATTCATGTCTCTTTTGACGAGCCATGCTGACAGCCAAACGTAGTGATACTTCTAATTGACGACTGAGCATGTAATCCCCTTATTAATCTTTTGGCTCAATCTGACAAAGTAATGGATGACTTTGCGACCGAGCGTAATTATTGACCTGATTTGCTTTAGTCTCTGCGATGTCTCGCGGATAAACCCCTGCAACACCCTTTCCTTCATAATGTACAGTTAGCATTACTTGAGTGGCTTGGTCAAGATTCAAAGCAAAGTATTGTTGTAAAATTTCAATTACAAAGTCCATTGGGGTGTAATCATCGTTCATTAAAACGACAGCATACATAGGAGGACGCTTTAACTCAGGTGGCGCAGTCAATACTTGAATGTCTGAATCACCATCATCCTGCGTACCTTGGCTGAGAGTCGGGTTTAGATGCCAGTCCACTAAACCAGATTGGTAAAATGAATTTTTAATGTCAGATAAACACGTTTGACGCTTATTGGTTCGCATAGGATTTAGGTTTCACACTTAGTTTGCACTTGCTTCAGTTTGAGGAATTTCTGAAAGGAAGGCAGATTGATTTTCAACAGGCTGACCTTTCGACCAGCTAAAACGGCGAATAACGGGTTTAGAACCGCTTAAACGCACTTCAATAAAGTCTGGACTAAAGCCTTTTGGCATGGTCCAACGTCCAGTGAGTCGCTCACTTTCGCTAAAGTTAAAGTTTTTGTCTTCTAAAGGCACTGCAAGTACTTCTGTACCCTTAATTAGACGCAGCTCAACACTTCCAGACACATTACTTTTTGACGGACTTACTTGAACGAGATCAAGTTGGTATTCATACGCATTTTCAGGTAACGGTTTAATCGCTAAATGTTGTACTGCAAGCGGCATACCACCACGTTGGCGCAATACTTCACGATACAAAACACCCAAATTACCGGTTAATTCTTGATCATCACGTGCTTTTTTAACAGCCAAATATAAATCATTTGAATTACTTACAGCAACATCACGCTCTTGAATTGCCGCATTCAAACTTTTATTCAGGCCTGCTAATTCAGTTTTTTGCTTTTGCACCACATCAACAAGTTGCTCTGCATCTGCATCATAACCGACCACAGTTAAGCCCTGACGATGACCAATACTATATCCGAGCAAACCGCTGCTCAATGCAAGTACAACTGCACCAATCGCCAGTGGCATATTCGTCTTCATAAAAGGCGTTTTTTCACTGTTTTCAGGTTCTGACTTGAAATTAGATTCTGTATTCGACATCGTCATCTCTTATTTTTAGTTCACTCAAGGCACACATTTAAATCCAGTTTTAAATGTGTGTGAAGTTTTAAATCGTTTCTTATGGTAATAAACCAATGCCTTGAAGTCCTGCATTTTCAGCAAAACTAAACATCAAGTTCATATTTTGTACGGCTTGACCTGCTGCACCTTTCACCAAGTTGTCTTGAGCCACCAAAATCACTAATTTTTTCGGTTGAGGTTTGCAAATCGCAATACGTAATTGGTTCGCACCACGCACAGTACGTGTTTCAGGTGAGCTACCTGCAGGCATAACATCTACAAACTGCTCATTGGCATAGAACTGTTCATATATGCTTTGTAAATCCGCAGAAGCACCTGCGTCTGTCAAATCAATATAGATAGTGCTGAGCATGCCACGAATCATCGGTACTAAATGCGGTACGAATAAAATTTCGTTAAACACACCTTTTTGACCTGAAATATTTTCTAAGGCTTCTACAATTTCGGGATGATGACGGTGACCAGCTACACCATATGCTTTAAAGTTATCTGCATTTTCAGAATAGATCATACCTAGGCTGGCTTTACGACCTGCACCAGACACACCTGATTTTGCATCAATAATAATGCTTTCAGGTTTCACTAATCCTTCGGCTTTTAATACTGGCGCTAAACCGAGCTGAACAGTTGTTGGGTAACAACCTGGGTTACCAATCACTGAAGCCTTTTGAATTTTTTCACGGTTTAATTCAGACAAACCATAAACTGAATCTTTTAATAGCTCTGGACAGGCATGGTCTAAACCATACCATTTCTCAAATTGAGCTAAGTCTTGCAAGCGGAAGTCAGCAGCAAGGTCAATCACTTTAGTATTTGCAGCAACTAACTCTTCTGCGTGTTTCATTGCTACACCGTGAGGCGTAGCAAAGAATATAACGTCACATTGTTTTAGTTCTTCAATATTTAGATCTGAATAGCAAAGGTCTGTATGTCCACGCAAGCTTGGGAACATATCATCCACACGGCGGCCATTTTCAGTACGTGATGTCAGAACTTTTACTTCTGCATTTGGGTGTCGCAGTAAAATACGCAGTAATTCAACACCTGTGTAACCTGTACCGCCGACAATACCTACTGAAATCACGCTCATTACCTCTATTCAAAGTATCCATTTGATGACTGCGTAGTATGACAGGAAGTTACGGTTTTCTGAACTGTTTTGACATATAAAGCTTCACTTTATAATGTTAGCTTATCTTCTGAATCCTATTAAGTCAGATCATGCATATAAATCCTGATCATTACCTATCCACAGCTCAAGGTCGTGTCTTCACTAAAGAAAGAAATATTCAAGCATGGCAATGCTGTTTTGACGCTTTTAAGCATGTATTAAAAACTAACCTAAAGGTTAAAGTCATTTATATATTGATCGGATGCCAAGGGGCTGGGAAATCAACTTGGGCCAAAAACCAAATATCCCGCGAACCTGAAAATATTATTTTTGATGCTATTTTAGTAAAGCAATCTGAACGTCTACCGATAATTGAGCAAGCTAAATAATTGGGTAAAAAATGCGTTGCTGTATGGTTTCAAATTCCGCTCGAAGTATGCATAAAAAGAAACGCTCAACGCCCTTCAGATGAAATAGTCGATCTGATGGCATTAACCAATGTTTATTACGCATTAGAACCGCCTACATACCAAGAAGGATTTGATTTAATTGACATAATATATTAAGAAATGCTTTAGTGTTTACAACTTAGTGCCTTTAATTCAGAGCACCCACCACCAAGGCATTGCCGTCATTTTTAGTATTTTTCGATGCTGCTGAAAATTTATATCATGCTTCTCCACCTCCTCCCAAAAATTCAGACTATGATCAAAGTGCTTAGTATGCGCTAACTCATGTACAGCTACATATCGTGCAATTTCCAATGGGAACAACACCAATCCACTATTCAGCATAATGTCATGCTTAGAAGAACAGCTGCCCCAGCGTGTTTTAGGCTGACGAATCGAGCACTCACCATATTTCAAGCCTGTTTCAATGCTCACTTGCTTTAAATAAATTGGTAAATACTCTTTGGCATAAGCAATCACAAAACTTTTTAAATATTGCTCAGGCTGTCGATCACTGATGAATAGTTGATGGCTTTCGTCATCCAAGATAAATGAATGTTTTTGCGTTTGATAAACAACCATTAACGGTTGTTCTAAATTAAATAACTTTAATTTTATTGGCAGACTTCGATCCTGAAGCCCTGCTTTTTCCTGCTGCTTCTGCCATGTCTCAATCATCCATTGTTCTGATTGTTTCAAAAAATCTTGAACTTGGCGCTGAGTACAAAACTGCGGAACCGTTAATTTGATTTGAGTTGGTTCTACACGGAGTCTTAGGCGTGTGGCACGTAATTTCCGAGTAATTTGAATTTCAGGAAGGTTTGGGGTCATTTATTCTATAATCTTATTATGAAACTTATAATTCCCTCTCCTTTCAGGAGAGGGTTAGGGAGAGGTTGATTAATTCCCTCATCCTAGCCTTCTCCCTGAGCCATATATGGCGCAAGAGAAGGAGATTTCAATATAAATTAAACTTTTGATAGGACTATATTGAATCAACAGATTAAACCGCAGTACGCTCTTCAATACCGTTATCAGTTGCTACAACAGCAATATCCGCTTTATTTAAAGCAAAGATACCGTTACACACTACACCAGGAATATCATTGATGGTTTTTTCAAGTTCCAACGCATTCAAAATATTTAGGTTATGAACATCTAAAATTACATTACCGTTATCAGTCACAACACCTTCACGGTAAACTGGGTCACCGCCTAAAGAAACGATTTTACGTGCCACAGCAGAACGTGCCATTGGAATCACTTCTACAGGAAGCGGAAATTCACGTGCCAACTGATCAACCCATTTAGAATCATCTACGATACAAACGAATTTTTTCGCAATAGACGCCACGATTTTTTCACGAGTCAACGCAGCGCCGCCGCCTTTAATCATGTGCATATGACGGTCAATTTCGTCAGCGCCATCTACATAGGCATCTAAACCGCCAACGTGGTTCATATCAACCACTTCAATGCCTAATTTTTTCAAACGTTGTGCAGTTGCTTCAGAACTCGCAACAGCAGCTTCGAGTTGAAGCTCTGGCAATAATTCGATGAGGAAGTTCACAGTACTTCCTGTACCAACACCCAAAATACCGCCCTTTGGCAAATGCTTTAACGCAGCTTTTGCAGCAGCTTGTTTCTTTTCATCTTGGGTTGCATACAGACTCATAACTTGGCTCAACTATTTTTTGACATTTGTTGCTGATTTTACAGCCCAAATGTACGGGTGTTTGTTACAATGAACGCTTATTTTAAACTGTTAGATGGAAAATTAACATGCTGTCTCGTTTGGTTCGACAAATATTACAGGCAACAGTCTATGACGTTGCAATCGAAACCCCACTCGAAGCAGCGCCACGAATTAGTGAAAAACTAAACAATAACATTCGCTTTAAGCGCGAAGATTTACAACCTGTCTTTTCTTTCAAGCTACGCGGTGCCTACAACCGTATTAGTCAATTACCGAAATCTCAGTTGGAACGTGGCGTTATTACTGCTTCTGCAGGTAACCATGCTCAAGGCGTGGCTTTATCTGGTAAAAAGTTAGGTATCCGCGCCATTATTGTTATGCCTAAAACCACACCAGACATTAAAGTACAAGCGGTTAAACGCTTAGGCGGTGAAGTAGTTCTGCATGGTGATTCTTTTGACGTAGCCAATAAATACGCAATCCAATGTGCAAAAGATGAAGGTATGACCTTTATTCCACCTTATGACGACGAACTCGTTATGGCCGGTCAAGGAACCATTGCCAACGAAATTTTGCGTCAATGGCGTGATGTGGACTATGTATTTGTTGCTGTAGGCGGTGGCGGTCTCATTGCCGGTGTAGCTGCTTATCTTGGTGATGTGGCACCGCATGTTAAAGTCATTCCTGTTGAATATGACGAATCAGCATGTTTAAAAGCAGCCTTTGAAGCTAATGAACGTGTCATTCTTCCATCTGTAGGTTTATTTGCCGACGGTACAGCAGTTGCACAAATTGGTGAAAAACCATTTGAAGTGATTCAGCTACAAAAATCAGATAACTCAGGCCCAATTGTTGAGCGTGAAGTTGTACTGGTAAATACAGATGAAATCTGTGCAGCCATTAAGGATACCTTTGATGAATGCCGTAGCATTGTTGAACCATCTGGTGCAATGGCGCTTGCAGGAATCAAGAAATATGTAGCTGAGCATGGTCTAGAAGGCAAAAATATGGTGTCGATTGTATGCGGCGCTAATATGAACTTTGACCGTCTGCGCTACATTGCAGAACGTACAGAACTCGGTGAACGCAAAGAAGCCATTTTTGCTGTGACCATTCCAGAAGAAAAAGGTTCTTTCCTTAAATTCTGCCGTGCACTACAAGGCCGTAACATCACTGAGTTTAACTACCGCGCAAGCTACTCAAGTGCCGCTCAAGTGTTTGTGGGTATTAGTCTCAAAAATGGCGAAAAAGAACGTCAGGAAATTTTTGAAACTTTGAAATTCCAATACGATGTAGACGATCTTTCAGACGATGAAGTGGCTAAACTCCATATCCGTTATTTAATTGGCGGTCATGCCGATATTGAAAATGAACGCCTATTCCGCGTGGAATTCCCCGAACGTCCGGGCGCATTACTGACTTTCTTAGAACGTCTAGGCCCAACGCATAACATCACCCTATTCCACTACCGTAATCACGGTGCTGCGGAAGGTCGTGTATTGGTGGGTATGGAAGCAACGGATGCGAAACAAAACCCAGATGGTTTGATTGAAACATTGGAAAATATTACCTATCCATATGTTGAGATTACAAATAACCTCGGTTATCAACGTTTCTTGAAATAAATAAAACTTTTATTCTAAAGCTGGGATCTAGGTTCCAGCTTTTTTATTTGCATCAATTCTTTTCTACATCAAAATAAATATATTCATCAATTTAAATCATCAACGCTGTCATTGTTGTTGTTAAATTCACCACACCCTATAATCCATTGAAAATAAAACAAAATGGATATTTAAAATTGAATTTTTATGCCTTATTTATGATCGCTATTGTGGGTTTAGGTGGATATTTTTATGCATATCCGGCTTATCAACTTAAGCAAGAGGAAGATAAGATTCGTCAAAGTATGAAACAAATTCAAAATCAGTCCCGTACGCAAAATCTAGAAAATATTTACGGATATACCGCGCAGGCTGAAATGCTGAATCAATATCCAAATTATATTGTATATATTCGCTTTGATGAGCTAAATGATCAAACCGCTCCCGAACCTGTTCAAGCCATCATCCGTGAATTTTCATGCGATGGCTTAAACCGTTTAAAGAACAATTCTGAGCTTGTTCGTAAAGCCACTCTAAATGTCATTAAAGAAGATCAACATCAATTTCAATATATTCCAAAAAATAAACTAGGCTATTAAATTTTTAAATATCAACAAGTTATGGATAATTCCCCCAATATTGCTGAACTTTATGCCTATCAAAACACTGAAGAAATTAAAAATTAGAGCTTTTCGGTTTAGATGGATTATGTAAATTTTCATAGCCGCTCTAGGCTGAACAAGCTAACATCAACATATTCAATAACTTTAGAATAATTTAGGAATACGGCATGGCTCAATTCGCTGTGATTGGCTTAGGAAGTTTTGGCGCAACTGTAGCCACAGAACTCATGGGTTTAAAACACGATGTCATTGGAATCGATAGCAACAAAAAGTTTGTTGAAAGTATTTCGGACCAACTGACCCATGCAGTGATTGCTGATGCAACAGATGAGCACGTTTTACAAGAACTCAATATTCAAAATTGTGAAGCCGTCGTAGTCGCAATTGGTGAAGATATTGAAGCCAGCATCTTATGTGTGCTCCATCTTAAAAACATGGGGATCAACAAAATTTGGGCCAAAGCCAAGTCCAAAGCGCATCACATGATTTTAACCCATTTAGGCATCAGCAAAATCATCCATCCTGAAGAAGATATGGGTGTCCGTGTTGCTCAGTCACTGAGTTATCCGATGGTGAGCCGCTACATGGTGCTCGAAGATGACCATTATTTGGTGAAAGTTGAAATTAAAGAATCACAACAAGGCACGCGTCTAAATCAAATAATGGATCATGTCCCTGAAGTGAAGACGATTCTGCATAAACGTGGCACCGAGCTTCAATATAGTTTAGATCCGAACCTGATTTTACAAACAGGCGATATTTTAGTGGTTGAAGGTTTACTCGAACATTTACGTCGACTGGCTAAACACTTTAAAGCAACTTTGTAATCAGCGTCGTGCTCCTTTTGCACACAATCGCGCAAGATGACAGTAGAAAAACATGAAACTGCACAATAAACAGCGTAATACCATTAATCTCAGCCCACCCAGTATTTTGGCATTGGGTTTTCTTGGGCTCATTATCATTGGCACCTTGCTGTTAAAACTCCCTTATTCACATCATGGGGATTTAAGTTGGATCAATGCCCTCTTTACAGCGACCTCTGCCGTGACCATTACAGGACTTTCAGTTGTGAATGTCGGCGAAGCCTATACGGTGTTTGGTAAAGTCGTGATTATGGGGTTACTACAATGCGGTGGTCTCGGTTTTATGACCTTTGCGATATTGGCCGCTATGAGTTTGTCCCCTAAAATTGGGCTAAAACAACAAATTATGGCTCAAGAAACCATTGGACAAACCAGCCTTGCCAAAGTGACCATGACCATCAAAGGCGTACTGCTGTATTCGCTATTTTTTGAAATGGTGGGAACGGTTATTTTGACCATCGCTTGGATGCAAGAATACAATTTTAACCAGGCCCTGTTCTATGCTGCCTTTTATAGTGTTTCAGCATTTAATAATGGTGGATTTTCATTATTTCCCAATAGTTTAATGAGCTTTGCTGACCGTTATTTCATTACGTTTACCATCAGTATGCTTTACATCATTGGGGGTATTGGCTTTTTGGTACTGATGGACATTAAGCGCAATAAAAGTTGGAAAAAACTCAGTACCAATAGCAAGTTGATTTTATCTACCATTGCAGGACTAAATGTCTTCGCCTTCATCACCATATGGTTATTAGAAGCCAATAATGCTGCGACCTTAGCCACGATGTCACTTGGTGACCAAGCCCTCAACGCGTGGTTCCATGCAACGGTTCCACGCTCTTCGGGTTTTAACAGCTTACCTATGGAAAGCATGAGCGATGCATCATCACTCGTAACGATGTTACTGATGTTTATTGGTGGTGGTTCTCTCAGTACAGCTGGTGGCATCAAAGTCGGGACGTTTATCATTGTTGTGCTCAGTGTAGTCAGTTTTTTAAGACGTGAAGATGAACTGCGTGTGTTTAACCACTCTGTTTCAGAAAAAACCACCTTTAAAGCATTAGCGGTGATTTTCATTACAGTAACGTTGATTTTCATTGGTTTTTTCAGTCTATTGCTACTCGAACCTGACAAACGCTTTTTAGACTTACTCTTTGAAGCAGTGTCCGCTGCCTGTACAGTAGGCCTATCTCGTGGCATTACCAGTGACTTACAACCCGCCAGTTTAGTCGCCCTGATGTTGTTGATGTTCGCAGGCCGTCTTGGCCCCTTAACACTGGCTTATCTGATTGCTACACCAAAGAAGAGTCGTTTAAAACACCCGCCTTCTGAGATCCAAATCGGTTGATTTATACATTTTCTCTCAGTCATAAAAAACCACGCCGTAGCGTGGTTTTTTTATTTGCGAATCTTTAGAACCAATTCATTAATGACACACCGACACCGACATAGGTTGCCCGATGGTTATAGTCAATCAGGCTTTCACCATAGCCATCAAACAATTGAACTGTGCCGCGCAATTTACCATTGATTGGGAAAGTCCAATCGAACTGCACAGCACCATGTGAATCATCACCACCTTTCAATGAATGACGTAACATCAAACTAAAGTCATGATCTTTATGACGATAAAATGCTGTTAAATCCCCACGTCCCACATAATCGGTAATATCTGGGTTGTTATCATCTTTGGTATCTTCTTCGAAACGATACCAAGGACGTAACATCAGTGCAAAATTGTCACGTTCAAATCCTAGATTTAACATGACACGGTTCCAACTCCGCGATAAGGGATCAGAACGCCCATTAGACTGATGGTTAAAAGTTAAGCCCAGCATACGCCAGTTCAAACCCAAGAGTTCATAGTTGGTACGAAAAACCAGACTGGCTTCAGGTTCATAGTTAGTTTCACGGAATGGTCGAGATTCATCTTCGTTGTAGACTTGCCAACGAGAAGACTGGGTATAGCCCAACCAGATATCACCATTATCACCAAATAAGTTTTCAACAGCTTTGGTTTTTAATGACAATTGGAACTTGGCTTCCATCGATTTCAGGTTTTGTTCCTGATCGGCTTGTACCGTGTTGTTTTCATTCGGGCTTGATGGACGTTCATTTTTATCTGAAGTCCAATATCCCGGCATTAAATACACAGGTTGATAGCCGCGAATATTCCACGTCCCTAATTTACTCTCTGGAGAAAGTTCCCAACGACTATCCAATAATGAAAGATTTGGATTGAGGTTCGGTGCTTCTACAGCAAATAAACGGTCCGTAAACGCATGACTGACTTTTTCTTTGAAAGTTAGCTTCTCTGTCGGTTCAGGCTTAATTTCTTGTGCGGCTTGACGCTCAGAAACCAACATTTCTTTTTCAGCAGGTTGCACTTTAAACAAAGCGTCATAACACGATAATCGCTCTGCATTTGACTCAAGTGCCACACATGCTTCAGCGGTAGCTGGTTTAACAGCCACATCCGCATTTTGTGCATTTACAGTACTGACATACATTGAACTGAGCGCAATGAGGCTCAGTTGCAATGTCGTACGCTCAAGAGATTTGAACGCCATAAAAACCCCTTTTTTGTTTTAATTCACTTGTTTTATTTCGAAACCAAGCTCAACCAAAGCATCTCGCTTAGCCACCGGTGCAACCACAGCTTTTGTCGGTTGTTGTTCAACCAAATACGCCACAGCAACACGTTTTAGATCTTCCAAAGTCACATTCAACAGACGTTCACGTAACATTTGACGGAAAGCTGGCGTGCGTTTATGCAATAAAGCATAACAAGCTGTAATGGCTTCACCCGCTGGTGACCCCGGTTTATCCATGCTGGCAATTAGACCCAAAATCGCTTCTTCTAGCTGATGAGGTTGTTGTTCAGCATTCAGTAGCCACTGCACACTTGCGTCAAAATCTTTAAACGTTTCAGCTAAACGTGGGTCACGGTAGCTATAGAAACGGAATGAACATGCATTGCCGTCATAGCTTGCACCACCACCATAAGCACCACCTTTTTCACGAATCGCGCTATGCAAGAAGCCATTACGCAAATAAGCCGCCAAAATCATTAAAGGTGCTGCATCAGGATGCGACACTTCCACCGCAGGATATGCTGAAGCGCAGAACTGAACATTGGCTTGAATGAGCCAAGCTTCGTCATTGTTGTTATCTGCAAAATTCACTTGAGTTAAAGCATGTGGGTTATCATCAATCGCCACTTTATCCCAAATGGTTTGAACTTCCTCAACCAATCGGTCTGAATGATGTTCTTCACACACCACCAAGAATTGTTTTGGTGCTTTAAGCAAAAGGTTGTGAATTAACTTAAGCTCATCAATCAAGGCATTATAAGCCGTGTCGTCTTGCTCAATTTTGCTGACAAGTTCTGACAACCAGTTCAGCGCGCCTAGGCCTGTATTATGATAATCACGTAACGCCAATGCACTATGTTGACGACCTGCAATTTGCATTGCATAGCTATGACCAGAGCCAGAAACACGTGAATGCCAACGTGCTTTACGTTGTTGCAATAACTCTACGATACGGTTTTTCTCATCAAAACGTAGCTGTTCAAAAGCCAATTTCAATAAGCGAATTGCTTCAAGATTATTCACCAATGATTTAGTGGTCAACGTTAGCCAAGCACTAATTTGACCTTTATCGTCCACTTTTGAACGCAGGGATGCACCCATACCTAAACCGCCACTCACAGCTGTTTGCAACTGTTGTAGCTCTAAGTAGTCGTATTCACCTGCACCAACTTCACCCATCAAAATCGACAAGAGGTTGAAATACGGCGATTGCACCACTTCATCAGGAATCTGAATCAAAACTTGTTGGTAATAAAGACCATTGGTGCCTGCGTGGTAAAGATTTAACGGTGTATCTAATCCATTACTGATAATTTCGCGTAATTGACCTTGTACAATCTGTAATTGTGCAGGAACGTCTTCTAAACCTACTTTAGGCAATAGGTTTAAATCATCTGGGGTATCTTGACGAATGTTCAGTGCTTCAGTCTGCGCAATAATCTCTGCTTTTTGCGCTTCAGTTAAGTTCGCAACAATTTCTTTTAAACGTGCTTTTTCTGCTGCCGCTTCCAACGCATTTTTTTCAGCATCTGGAACCAAAGTTAATTGCACACGATGTTGATTATCAAGCAAGTAAGTTTTGATTAAGTTAGATAACCACATTGGGTCTTTCAACTCTTCCTTCACTTGTTCAATGGCCGTATCCACATCCCAGACATCCACAGGGTCTGAATGGTGAATCGCACTGCTTAAACCATTCAGAATTAAGCTTAGGCCATATGGTGTACCATCACCATTGATTTCACGCTGATGCAATTCAATTTGATGCAAAATCGCCTCAACTAAAGCCGGGTCAACAGGCTTAGCCGCAACGTCTTCTAATACTTTAAACACGCCATTTTTAAATTGTTCTGCATGCTCAGGGTTTGAACCTTGAATTGCACAGTAGAACGTCATTTCATAGTTTGAGTCATCTACGCCCATGAATGGACCAGTAGACTGTGCATAACCACAGGTTTCTAAGTAATGACGTAATGGCGAAGCAGAATCTTCAAGCAATACCCCCTCAACCAAACGCATACCTAAACGTAATTTAATATTACTTGCTTCAGGCAATAACCAAGAAAGCACATGATATGTTTTGTCTTTGAGGTCTTCAGCATCAACTGCATACGTTTCAGTTACAGTTACAGGCGCAGTTAAGCGGCGCTCAGGTTTTGAATATAGCGTTTGACCTTTTTCAAATTTTGACAAAGCAAGCGTTTCAAACTGTTCTTGTAAATTATATGCAGGCTCATTACCAAAGGTCATGAACACGGCATTACTTGGGTGATAATGTGATTTGTAGAAACTTACTAACTCTTCATAGCTTAAGTCAGGAATGTCTTTCGGATCACCGCCTGAGTTGTAATGATAAGTTGTTTCTGGGAATAAATGATGGGCAAGTTGGTGATACAACTGATCTGAAGGTGAACTCATTGCACCTTTCATTTCATTAAATACCACGCCTTTATATACCGCTTCGCCATTTTCTAGCTCAATACGAATCCCTTCTTGCGCAAAATCAAGCGGGTTCAAATTCGCAGCAAAAGCAGCATCCATATAAACTTCTAACAAGTTTTGGAAATCTTTTTTGTTTTGCGTTGCAAATGGATAAGCCGTCCAATCCGCTGCGGTAAACGCATTCATAAACGTATTGAGGGAACGACGAATCATTAAAAAGAATGGGTCACGTACAGGGAACTTTTCTGAGCCACAAAGTGCTGTATGCTCAAGAATATGCGCCTCACCTTTTGAATCCATCGGCTGCGTACGGAAGGCAACTAAAAATACGTTTTCGTCATGGTTTGTGGCTAAGTGATAATGCACTGCGCCAGTCACTTTGTGTTTATATTCAGACACTAAAATGTCTAAAGCTTCAACATGATGTTGACGAATCAACTGAAACGCGGGATGTACAGTTTGAGAAATGGTTTCAGTGACATCTACAGTCATGTGTGCTCCTAATCTATTCATTTAAATTAGGCAAAGTATACCTTAAAAAATCACAACTAGATTCACCGAAACAACATTTCCAACTGTTTTAATCAACTTGAACTTTAATTTTAAAAATCACTTGTTTTCGCACTAAAACATTTAGACTGGTTTTATGGATTGCCTATCATTTCGTGTTGACCAATAGACACAAATCACAATCGCCAACAACAATACAAAAGAAGCCATAAAGCGACTTAGATCCAATCCACCTGAACTGATTGGCTTGTCTAAAAAATCACCAACAACAGCGCCCAATGGACGTGTCAAAACAAAAGTAGCCCAAAATAAAATCGTCTTTGAGACCCGACTAAAAAAGTACAACAATGCCATCAATAGAATTAAACCACCAAATAGCCAAATGCCACCGCTATAGCCTAATCCTGCACTATCGGAAGTCCAGTCCCCCAAAGCCGTACCTAATGTTTGAGAAAATGTAATCGTCAACCAATAAAAGATCTGTGTTCGCGGCAAATTCACTACACTTGGATTGATCGATCCTTCGACTCGATACCAACTAAAAAGCGATATGAGCACCAAACTCAGCAACAGCAAACTACCACCCAAGTAGCCAATCCCTAAAGAACGATCTACAAAATCCGCTAAAGTCGTACCGACCGTGGTACTGGCAATAATCGTGGCCCAATATAAATAAGGTTTATAGGCTTTGGACTTTATTTGAAAATACAGCAAACTGATAAATATGCCTGCGAAAATAAAATAAGGCGCTCTTTTTTAGAATTATCACAAGAAAAAAGCACCCGATATCGGATGCTTGATTTATAGTGTTTACTGTCTATTTTTGGATTGAAAACTAAACCAGATATTTGAAATAATTATAATTTGGATGGCTTTCAACATAGACATAATTCTGTTTTTGATAGAATTTTGCAGCATTTTTAAGTTCTGTATTTAAGCATAGTGCAGAAAAGTGTTTTTTTGCACCCTTTTCCAATTCCACCAATAGCTGCTTACCCACGCCATGCTGACGGTACTGCGGATGCACATAGAAACGGCGAACTCGTCCAATCCGTTCTTCTACACCAGTATCACCCCATTGCTGATTTAAACCGCCACAAGCAATCAATTTATCGCCATCATAAGCAAGCAATAATTGCTCACCCGTTTGGTCAAAACGATTTTTACCACTTTGATATTCTTCAATTAAACGGTGTATAAATGTATAGCCTTCATGCTGCGCCAAAGCAGCAATATTTTCGATTTGAGCAGGAAGTTGCTCTGCTGGACGAATCGTAATTTCCATATATTCACACTTTTAATCTGTTATCTATTTATGATGACCAAATCATCTTGATTCAGTCTGAACACCTTATAGCTCTATAAAAGTAAAATTTTTCGATTTGCACAATAGCAAAGCTGATTAAAACGGCAACTAATTCAAAAAAAATGTAAAAATATAATGGATTTGCCCGATTTTTATACACACCTGTCCTTTAATTGAATTTTCTTCAACAAACTACAGCAATCCTGAGCATTCGTGTAAACTAAGCACTTTCATTTTTTGATGTGATTATACAACATGGCAACTGTTGACCTTTTTGCAATTGGTAATGCACTTATTGACCAAGAATTTAAAGTCTCTGACGAATTCCTAATTCAACACAATCTGCAAAAAGGTACGATGCAACTGACTGATGGTGATACTCAAGCAGCCCTTTATAACAATCTAAAAGCGACTCAAGAATATAAAGGTCAAGCTTCTGGTGGTTCTGCAGCAAATACAACGGTTGCTTTTAGTGCTTTAGGCGGAACTGCATTTTATGGTTGTCGTGTCGGCAATGATGACTTAGGTCAAATTTACCTAAATGGTTTAAACGACGCAGGTATCCAAACTGCAACTCAATCAATCAGTGAAGGTGTAACCGGCACATGTATGGTATTGGTCAGCCCTGATTCTGAACGTACGATGCATACTTACCTCGGTATTACTGCTGAATTAACTGATAGCCAAATTGATTTTGGCAGCTTAAATACTGCGAAATGGTTATATATCGAAGGTTATCTTTCAACATCAGATAGCGCGCGTCTTGCGGTAAAACAAGCACGTCAAATCGCCAAAGCCAATGGTGTACAAATTGCATTGACCTTATCTGATCCAGCAATGGTGCAATATGCACGTCAAGGTCTAGATGAGTTACTCGATGATGGCGTGGACTTATTGTTCTGTAATGAACAAGAAGCGCTGATGTACACAGAAACAGATCATTTAGATGCTGCACTTGCTAAATTGCAATCACTAGGCAAACACATTGTCATTACATTAAGTGCCAAAGGCGCCTTAATCCATAATGAAGCAGCAACATTTACCGTGCCAGGTCGTAAAGTTACCGCAGTAGATACCAATGGTGCAGGTGATGCATTTGCTGGTGCTTTCCTATATGCACTGAATGCAGGTCATGACTATCAAACGGCTGCTGAACTTGCCATCTTGATTTCAAGTGAAGTTGTGGCTCAGTTTGGTCCACGCCTAGCAGTTGAAGACTATGCTCAACTTTTACAATCATTTCAAAAGGAATGTGCTTAATGTTTAAAATTTGCATGACGGATGATGTGCCAGAACGTGAAGCACGATCATTCGAAACGCCTGAAGGTGAAACGATTTTTATCACCCAACGTGATGGCATGTTTTACGCTTATCAAAATAACTGCCCACACTTGCACGTAGAACTTGAGTTTCTAGAAAATCAGTTTCTAGATCGTGACCAAGAATTTATTGAGTGCTCAACACATGGCGCCCTGTTTATGGTCGAATCTGGGGAATGTATTTCTGGTCCATGCCAGGGTCAAGCCCTTGAAAAAGTGAACATTAACGTGCATTCTGATGGTGGAATCTACCTCACAGAAGAATAAACACTGGAATACAACCATGTCCGCATTTTTAACAGACTATAACTTAATACCTTTTCATTTAAGTTTATTAGCCGTACTGTTATTGGGCATGGTTGAAACCATTGGCTACTATATCAATATTAGTCCTAGCCAAGTTTTAAAAAGAATTGCCCCTCAGCGCATACAAGAATTGGCATTATTGAATGTCAAATTTTCCAAGACTCTGATTTTGTTCTTCTTACTGATGAATTTTAGCTTTGCAGGCTATGTACTTCAGTTTTGCATCCATGCCAAAGAAGGTCAATTCGTTCCCGCTTATTATCTGATTTTACCTGCGTTGATTATTGCCATATTCTTTACGGTATTTATGATTCATTGTTTGGATCAGGTTGTCCCACCCAAATATAAAAAACATACCGTTAACCTACTGGGTCGTCTAGCCACCATTTCAAGTGGAAATGCCCGTCCCGGTTTTTCAGCTCAAGCGCGGGTGCGTGATGAGTTTGGTCAACTACATTATGTGCAAGTTGAGCCAGAATTTGGTGAGTTAGAGTTTCAGTCGAAAATCATTTTGATTCGTCAAAAAAAATCACACTATATTGGCAAAAAAATCAGTGTGTCGAACCGTCTATTTAATCCATCCTAGTGACAATCTAAGCGTCACATTGTTATCATTTTTCAAATCATAAAAA
Source organism: Acinetobacter amyesii (assembly GCF_023499985.1). Taxonomy (NCBI): domain Bacteria; kingdom Pseudomonadati; phylum Pseudomonadota; class Gammaproteobacteria; order Moraxellales; family Moraxellaceae; genus Acinetobacter; species Acinetobacter amyesii. The sequence goes on from NZ_JAMCOU010000013.1 coordinate 112,391, forward strand.
AGCCAGTGTTCACTGGCTTGTATTCAATCAAATACCTAAATCGATATTTTGATTAACGCTTCAGGAAACCTGAGACCAAATTCATCACTTGTTGAATATCAGCATTCGCTTCTTGCTGATTGGTTTGTCCAGCTTGTGGCGTCAATGAGTCAATAATTTGCGGCAATACCCTTGAAATTGCGCTATATACATCTTGTTTCTGAGTTTGTGTTTCTTGTGCAACTTGCTCCACTTCGGCATCATCAAATAAATTTTGTACTTGTTGATTAGTCACAGCAGCATTATCACCAGGGCCTGTAGATACCCAATCATCAACCTGACTGCTCAAGCCCTGTCCACGTAATTTATCCAAAGCACCTTGTAGGCCACCTTGTTTTTGAATCCAAGCCAGCACCAGAGGTAACACTGCTACTAAAATGGTTGATGCATTACCACCGCTACTACGTTGCTGCGGCTGCGCTGCACCACCCAGTTGGCCCAACACAGAGCCTAAAATTCCACCCAAACCACCCGCTTGGTTTTGAGCATTGGTTTGGTTATTTTGAGTGCCTGCATTTGCGCCCAATTGACCCAGCACCGAACCTAAAATACCACCCAGACCACCTTGTTGATTTTGATTGTTTGCACCACCAAGGGCCTGCTTTGCTAAAATCTCAACAATATTATTTAAATTTGTCATTTTATTTTTCCCAGTGAAACCTAGATAAATTCATTACAGCATACGTGGGAAAACACAGATTTATCATAAATGTTTGTTAATTTTTGCAATTTCTCGCAGGCTAAGTATTTGTTACCAACGGAATTTATCCCAGTTTTCAGGATTTGCCCAAAATTTAGAGTTAAACCAATCTGGAATGTGTTTATAAGTCAAAATATTAAACTGCCATAAAGCAAAATCACTTTCATGCGTGGTTTTATCAATGAGCTGAGTAAAGCCTAAAGCACGTAATAATTGTTCATCGTGTAATTTACTCACCACTACGATGCGTTTGGCAAATAGGTCACGCAATTTTACCAATATCTGAGTTTTCTGCTGCTGATCCAAACTCAACATCGTTTCAGTATCAAGAATCACAAATCCAAGGTCAAAACGCTGGGTAAAAGGCAGATTTAAAAACTCAGTTACGTTAAAATGTTGCCATTGAATTGGATGAAATTGATTGTATTGCTCAAGATCCTGACCAATACAGATTGCGGTTGAAATGGACTGCTCTTTTGACAAATCGTCTAGCATAGAAGTGATGACATTTTGTTCAGCCATTGACCGCATCCTTAATAATGAAGTGAGTATTCGTATGGAACTACAAGGCATTTGCCATAAAATGCATGCAGGTCTTAAAGACCTTAGTGTAACTGATCAACATACACACAAGGCAAATGTTGAGTATAAATTCATTCTAGATCGCTCAGAAGTTGATCTACCGTTTAGCCTTGGCCAAGAAATTGAAATCGAAGCCACGGGAAATATTTACTGTATTTCTTGCGGCGCAAAAACACCTAAATCTTATTCACAAGGTCATTGCTTCAAATGCATGAAGACTAAGGCTTCTTGTGATATGTGCATTATGAAGCCTGAAACCTGTCATTATCATCTCGGCACTTGCCGTGAAGATGATTTTGCCCATGAAGTTTGCTTTCAACCGCATATTGTCTATTTAGCCAATTCGAGTGCCTTAAAAGTGGGGATTACTCGACTTGGTCAAATGCCTACACGTTGGCTGGACCAAGGTGCGACGCAAGCTTTGCCTATTATGAAAGTTGGTTCACGTCGTCTATCTGGTCAGCTTGAAGTCATGTTTGGAACGCAAGTGGCCGATAAAACTGATTGGCGTAAATTGCTAAAAGGTGAAGCAGAACCCATCAACCTGATCGAAATTCGCGACCAATTGGTGGAAGAATTTGCACCAAAAATTCAGACCATTCGTGAAGAATTTAGCCAAAATTTAGAGTTTAATGAAACTGTTGAACTGTTAGAAGATGAGTTGCCACGCCAATTTATCTACCCGGTAGAAGAATATCCTGAAAAAATCAAATCACATAATTTGGACAAAACACCGATTATTCGAGGAAAATTACAAGGGATTAAAGGTCAATATCTGATTTTGGATACCGGTGTAATCAATATTCGTAAATACACGGGCTATGAAATTAAAGTACGTACTTAAATCGACTTAACGTGTCTAATTAAGTTTAAAAAAGCGAGATATTTCTCGCTTTTTTTTCACACACTTTACAGATTTGATTCATTGAACAGTTGAAAGAAACTTTAAATATGGCAACGCCATTAACTGCTCCGCTTCTAAGATAGGCATATGACCAACATGGTCTAAAATCAGAGGCTTTTCGGCTTTTTTAAATAAGCGTCTCAGTTCTTCTGCCACTTCAACATTGATAATCTGATCTTGCTTCCCCCAGATAATAAACACAGGTGCATCAATGCCTCGTGCAGCCAAAGCAAAGGACTCCGGCGTATACAAGGTCGCCATTTTTTGCAGTTGCTCCACCATTTTATTAGTTTGTTTAGACTGAACTATCATCAACTTTTCTTGCCCAATTTTTAATTCTTGTGGAATAAAAGGCGGGGATTGCATCACGATCTTCATCACGCGATCAAAATCACCAGTTTTTCTGACCACTAGCTCTGCAAGCTTTGCCGTATCTTTTAAATACACTGTATTACTCGACTTAAAGACACCTGCCGAATCCACCAACAATAAAGATTTCACTTCTAAGGGATACTGAGCGCTATAGAGCATGGCAATTGCACCACCCATCGAATGCCCTGCGATATGTAAATTTGGATCTAACTTTGTAGCATCAATAAATCGTCGTAATTTTTCAGTTAAATTTAGAATCGATAGATCAAATTGATCTGCGACAATAGTTTCTCCATGTGCTGGCAGATCAGGAATAATGACATGATAATTTGGCGTTAAATAACGGGCAACGCGGTTCCAATTATCACGCGTGCCTGACAAACCATGCAGCAACAACAGCGTCGGTTTTCGTGGATCTCCTCCTTCACTGTATGTCCATTCGATTTCATTATTTTTGACTTTTTTACTGGTCAAGCCCGCCCAAGCTCTTTCCTGCTCTAGAACATTTTGAAAGTTTCGTTCTGCAGCTTGAATACTACTTGCAACGCAAATCGTTAATAGCATTAATATCATGTGCTTAAAATAATGATCCATCCATCGCAATAACGGTTTCTTTAAACGTTTAAATTGAGGCATATACAGAGATGTCATCCGCTTAATCCTTTGTCGTGATGAGTTATTTCTTCTTCATATTATTTTTTGAGAACACCAATCTACGATGCTAGAGTCGATATTTCATTTGCCAAATCTTTTAAATAAAAATTATATCTGTCAATTTAAGTCAAAAAAAAACCAGCTCGAAAGCTGGTTTTTTTAAAGCTGCCTTAATTATTTAATTTTGGCATGATCTTTTAGATAACGTGTGTAGTCATCAAATTCTTGCTGACCACGAAGCTGTTGATAAAGTTTTTTTAACTCATCTAACTGCTCACCCGTTAATGCCGCATCAGATTGTTTGTTCACTGCAGTCACAGCAACCACAACCAACTCATTTGGTAGATTTGTGGTCGTAACAGACCAATGACCTGCTTTCGGCGCTTTTACACTAAATGCAGCACGTTGAATTTCGCGTTTCAACAAACCATCAGCACGAGTGAAAGTACCCGCATTTTCAAAGTTTAAATTGCCTTTCGCGACTGAAGCAGCAGGTTTTGCAGCAAACTCTTTCAATGTCGCTTGAATCTGGGCTTTTGCAGCATCAGACGCTTTCTTTTCAATCAGCTGAGTTTTCACATGCGCTTTCGCTTCAGCTAAAGTTTGAACACCCGCAGCATGATAGTTACGCACTTTCACCCAAACCACATCACCATTTTTCAACTGAATGCTCGATGAAACATTACGTTCACCATTTTTAACATCATCGTTAAACAATTTAACTTTGACGTTTGCATCACTTAAAACTGGATGTTGCGATGCTAATGTTAAGCCATTCAATGATTGTACTTTTACGCCTTTCACTTCTTGACCCACGACATCAAGGGCATCACTGCTCACAACCATATCATTGAGGCTGTTTACAGTGTCAGAAAAAACATTGGCTTTTTTCGAAGCAGCGACTTCTGCTTGTAGACGTGCCTTTTCCTGTTCAAATGAAGCCACTTTTACAGCTGGCGCCACTTTTTCGATCAAGTGATAACCACTGTCTGTTTTTACTGGAGCAGTCACTTGACCAGCTTGAGCACCTTCAACTGCAGCATCAAACGCATCACCAAACACACCTTTTTCATAAGCAACCAGTTCACCACCTTTTGCTTTAGATTCAGGATCTTCAGAGAATTGCGCAGCAGCTTGGTTAAAGCTTAAACCCGCTTTAATTTTAGCTTGAACACTTTCAGCCAGTTTTTTAGCTTCGGCATCTGAACGATTGTCCGCAGTGATCATGATGTGCTTAACGATAGGTTTAACTGACTTCTGTGCATTCTCAACAAAGCTGTTATACGCTTCTTTCAGTTCAGCATCAGTTGCAGCTTCTACAGGTGCAGTTATATTGGCAGGTGTTAATAAGACAAAATCTGCATCAACACTAGTTGCTTGCTTAAATTTGTTTTTATGCTGCTCATAATAAGCGGCAATTTCAGCATCAGATACTTTTACATTTTTCTTGTAATTTTCAAGATTAATGCTCGCCAACTGAATACTACGTTGTTCCGTTTGTAAGTTCGCAATTTGCAAGATATCAAGCTTACTCACCAATGCATATTCCATAAATGTTGTAGACAACATTTTTAAAGCATGGTCTTTACGTAAATTATCAATGAATGTGCGATTCGTCATACCAATCGATTCAAGGTATCGCGCAAACGCTTCATCAGAAAATTGACCATTGACTTGAAAGCTTGGCTGCTGATGAATCATTTGCACAATTTGTGCATCACTTAAGCTAATGCCTAATTTATCAGCTTGTTGCAATAGCAATTGGCGTGAAACCAAAGTATCCATCGCTTTATTGCTAATGAAATTTTGATTCAATAATGTTTCATCACCCTGAGCATATGCCAGATATTGTTCTTTTAATGAGTTCGTCAGTGCTTCGAGTTCTTTTTGAGAAATTTCAGTACCGTTTACAGTCTTTGCTGCATCTTTAGATCCACCACTAAAATATCCTTCAATACCTACAAGTGCTAAAGGGGTCAAAAACAAAACGAGCAAGACCTTGCCCAGCCAACCCTTAATGACTTTACGAAACGATTCCATAAGTATTCCAATATTTTATTTGCGGTGAATTTTAACCGAAAACCCGAGATGAATGAATGCGATATATCAATTAATCACATTTACCAATAAAAAACGCGCCAATTTATGGCGCGTCTCATGTGCTTAATAAGATTAAGCTACAGAATCTTTCAAGCCTTTACCCGCTTTGAAGCTAGGAACTTTGCTTGCTTTGATTTCTAAAGTCGCACCAGTTTGTGGGTTACGACCAGTACGTGCAGCGCGTTCTTTTACGCTGAAAGTACCGAAACCAACTAAAGTAACTGTATCACCAGCTTTTAATGCATTGGTAACTGCAGCAATTGTAGCATCTAAAGCTTTACCGGCATCGGCCTTAGATAATCCCCCATTTTCGGCAATTGCATCAATTAATTCTGATTTATTCATGAAAATTACGTCCTCTTAATATCGTTTATTTAAGGTTCAAGAATTTGTATAAAACGCCATAACGCCTTTATAGCAATGCTTTAGGGTTAAACGCAATACTCCTCAACCTCTTTTTATAGAATTTTTTGACGAAAAAAACCTTGAAAATTCGATAATATTAAAAAAGTTAGTGTTTTTTTAATATTTCGGCCCTCAGTTGGGCATTTTCTTCGGCCAATTGGTCAACTTTAGTATGTAATTGAAGTATAAGCCTTTCTAAGTGCTGTAAATCCTTTACAGTCACCAATCCTAAACGGTTTAAAGAATGATTAACACCATTATCTAAAATTTTTTCTACCTTATCTTTCGTATCGGTTACAGATTCCTTGGCTTTTTCTGAAACTTTTTCGACAGTTTGATCTGCAATATCAATCGTTTTGGACTCAAGCTCCTCTCCAACTTTGACTAAAGAGTCAAAAAGCTTATTCCCCTCTCCCTCAGCACGTGAAAAAGCACCTAATCCAGCCAACCAAATCTGTTTGGTATATTTACGAAAATCCATTTTAGAGCGACGATCAGAATGACTACGTACCCGAGGTTTAGCCAGCTTTTCTGATGTTTCCTGTGCATCGTCAATTATGCTTTCTGTATTTTCCATAATCCGCACTTCTCCTGATTATTTTATGTGCACATCAACATGTGATTCTTCATTTTAACAACATAATAGCAAACATATAACTTGATAGATTGATTAAACTGTTCTACAAAGCTAGTGAATTACCAAATTTTTGGTATATTCTAAGTTCCTCTAGAGCAGGACGCTCAGTTTCCAGTGCTTTCAGATTTTAACAAGGACATTTTTTTATGAGCGATACGCAACAAACACAAGCTCAACCACATTTGTTGCTTACTATGACCCTGATTGTTTTAGAAACTATTTTTACCTTCATTTTAAAACATGACCGCGTTGTAGCATTACAAGCTAAAAAATTTGTTGATCAAAAAGTCGCACTAAAAATAAATAGCTACATCCCTTATTTTGACTTTTATGTTCAGTTTACTGAGCACGGCATTCTGTTCGACACTAAATCTCCAGATAAAGTCATCGACCTTGATGTCCGCACGACACTAATGGATTTGGTGAAAATTTTTGTATTTGGTAATCGTAAGAGCATCAAAACCATGCGTATCGATGGCGATGTGGTTTTAAAAGATGAATTTCGTGATTTGGTTTCTTTATTTAGTGTGCCGAAAATTTTATCTGACTGGAAACACTGGCTGTCTGAACCTGTCGAAGAAAACGATATCGTTGCATCTAAAAAACGTATTGCCCCACTTTTAGAAAAAATTGAACAGCAACGCTCTAAAATAAACACGCTACAAGTTGAAGTTAAACAATACAAAAACCGTATTAAGCGTATCGAACGTCGTCAAAAGCGGATTAATATCGCTTTTAGTCTAATATCTGTTCTTTTAATAACGTTATTAGTGTATAATGTGTGTTTCAAATAAATACATAATTTTTCAGACAAAATAAAACAAATAAACAATCTCAAAAAAACTTGACTATTTTAGTCAGGATTCATAAAATCTGCACATCTAGACTTAACATGTGTATCGAATCATGCGCTTAACAACTCGCGGTCGCTACGCAGTGACTGCTCTACTTGATCTAGCTTTGCAGCCAACTGAACAAACGATCACTCTTGCAGAAATTGCAGCTCGTCAAACCATTTCAGTGGCCTATCTTGAGCAGTTATTTGCAAAATTAAAGCGTCACGGCTTAGTTTCCAGCATCCGTGGAGCAAACGGTGGTTACCACCTTGCTCGTAGTGCTGAAGACATCACTGTTTTGGAAATTATTGAAGCTGTAAATGAAACAGTTGATGCAACCCGTTGTGACCACAAAGGCAACTGCCAAAATGGTGCAATGTGCTTGACTCACGATTTATGGCAGGAACTCTCCCACCACATTGCCGATTATCTTGCAAAAATCACCCTTGCTGACCTTGTAGCACGCGATAACGTTCAAACCGTATCAATTCGTCAAAATTCAGCAAACTTTGATTCAGCCCTTTTATCGGTTACAGGTATTTGACATGAAGCGTCCTATTTATCTTGACTATGCAGCAACTACACCTGTAGACCCTCAAGTCGCAGAACGTATGATGGAATGTCTAACGTTTGACGGTACTTTTGGTAATGCAGCTTCTCGTTCTCATGCTTACGGCTGGCAGGCAGAAGAAAAAGTAGAATATGCACGTGAACAAGTTGCTAATCTAGTAAAAGCTGATCCACGCGAAATCGTTTGGACTTCTGGTGCTACTGAATCTGACAACCTTGCGCTTAAAGGTATTGCTCAGTTCTATGCATCTAAAGGCAAGCACATTATTACAAGTAAAATTGAACATAAAGCAATTCTTGATACTTGCCGCGAGCTTGAAGAAGAAGGCTTCGAAATTACTTATCTTGAGCCAGAAGCAAAAACTGGTTTAATTACACCTGAAATGGTTCAAGCTGCCCTCCGTCCAGATACAATTCTTGTATCTTTGATGATGGTGAACAATGAAATCGGTACAACTACAGATGTAGCTGCAATCGGTGAATTGACTCGTGCAAACAAAACTTATTTCCATGTAGATGCTGCGCAAGCTGCTGGTAAAGTAGAAATTGATCTTTCAACAATGAAAGTTGATTTGATGAGTTTCTCTGGCCACAAAATCTATGGTCCTAAAGGTATTGGTGCTCTTTATGTACGTCGTCAACCACGTGTACGTATTAAAGCGCAAATGCACGGTGGCGGTCATGAACGTGGCATGCGTTCAGGTACGTTAGCGACTCACCAAATCGTGGGTATGGGCGAAGCGTTCGAACTTGCCGGCAAAAACCTGCATGCTGAACAAACTCGTATTCGTGTACTTCGTGACAAACTTTGGAATGGCTTGCAAGATCTTGAACAAGTCTTCCTCAACGGTCACCCAGAATACAACGTTGCAAACTATCTAAACGTCAGCTTTAACTTTGTTGAAGGTGAATCATTAATGATGGCACTTAAAGATTGCGCAGTATCTTCTGGTTCTGCATGTACATCAGCAACTTTAGAACCATCTTATGTACTTCGTGCATTGGGTCTTTCAGACGAATTGGCTCACAGCTCGATTCGTTTCAGCTTTGGTAAATACACCACTGAAGCCGATATTGACCACGTACTTGAAATTACCAAAGCAGCAGTTGAAAAACTACGTGATCTTTCACCGCTTTGGGACATGTACAAAGAAGGTATCGACCTTAATTCTGTAGAATGGGCTGAACACTAATTCATCCCGGTGAGATAGCTTTTATTTTAAGGCTATCTCATTGATTAACGTAATTTCACCCCCATATTAATCTTAAGGCTGACCCCGAGGTTTGGAGAAGCATCATGGCTTATAGCGAAAAAGTAATTGATCATTACGAAAACCCTCGTAATGTTGGTGTTTTAGACAAAAATGCAGAAAACGTTGGTACAGGTATGGTCGGTGCACCAGCTTGTGGCGATGTTATGCGTCTACAGATCCAAGTTGATGACAACGGCGTAATTGAAGAAGCTCGCTTCAAAACTTACGGTTGTGGTTCAGCAATTGCATCTAGCTCATTAGTAACAGAGTGGCTAAAAGGCAAAACTCTTGATGAAGCTCAAGCAATTAAGAACATTGATATTGCAACTGAACTTGCACTTCCACCAGTAAAAGTACACTGCTCTGTACTTGCTGAAGATGCAATCAAAGCTGCTGTAGAAGACTACCGTAGCAAGAAAGTAAAAGCTTAATTGTTTACGTGTTTTAAAAAAGATTAACGGAGTTTTCATGATTCATTTAACTGAAAATGCTGCAACTCATATCAGCAATTACATCAAGAATCGCGGTAAGGGTGAAGGTATTCGCGTTGGCGTGAAAACTTCTGGCTGTTCTGGTTTAGCTTATGTACTTGAGTTTGTCGATGATATTGACACGCATGACCAAGTATTCGATCAGTTTGGCGTAAAAGTATTCGTTGATCCAAAAAGCTTAGTTTATCTTGAAGGTATGGAGATGGACTATGTGAAAAATGGTTTAAACGAAGGTTTTGAATTTAATAACCCAAATAAAAAAGGCGAATGTGGCTGCGGCGAATCGTTTACGGTTTAAGCCATTTCCACGCTCCTTTTTCGCATTAAAACAGTGTAAAATTCACTGTTTTAATTGCATTTAAAGCAACACTTTTTGCACCTCTATTGCGGACACCATCTCCCATGAATCATTTTGAGTTGTTTAACTTACCTGTAGCACTCGATATTGATTTAGCAGTTTTAAAAGCTGAATTTTTAAAGTTGCAGCAACAATATCATCCAGATAAAGCCGAAGACAAAGATCTAGCCCTGATAAAATCTAGTGAGATTAATCAAGCATTTAAAGCTTTATCCAATGTTGATAGCCGCGCTGCATATCTTTTAAGTCTCAAAAAACAAGATTATCACCTTGATCAATCGATTAGTGATTTTGAGTTCCTACAAGATGCCTTAGAAATTCGTGAACAGTTAGATGAGGCAGGCTCTGCTGATGACCTCACTTCACTTAAAACTGAAGTTCAGCAATGGATTGACGGTTTGGTTCGTGAATTTAAAATTGATTATGACGACGAAGACTGGGCAGAAGCACGTGATACCGTACGTAAATTACGCTTCTTCCAAAAAGTAATGGCTGACATCGATAAAGCTGAAGATCGCTTCTTAGACGACGATAGCTTTGATTTAGACGATGATTTTTAATTTATTTTTTATATTTGACGTTCAAAGGATGTAACACACATGGCTCTCTTGCAAATTGCAGAACCTGGTCAATCAAGTGCGCCGCATGAACACCGCATCGCAATTGGTATCGATCTTGGGACTACACACTCTTTAGTAGCCACGGTACTTTCTGGTAAAGCGAAAGTGCTTAACGATGAACATGGTCGTGTGTTACTCCCTTCTATTGCACACTATGGCGAATCCACTACGCAATATGGTGACGACGCAAAGACATTCTTAACGACTGATCCTAAAAACACCATCGTTTCTGTAAAACGCTTTATGGGTCGCTCTAAAGCAGATATCAAATTCCAACACCCGTACAACTTAGTCGGTGAAGCGAATGAAATGCCTGCTTTTGAAACTGCACAAGGTCGTAAAACACCCGTTGAAATTTCTGCTGAAATTTTAAAACAACTCAAAGACCGTGCAGAAAGCAGCTTAAATAATCCAGTAAATGGTGCTGTCATTACTGTGCCTGCCTATTTTGATGAAGCACAGCGTCAAGCAACGCGTGATGCAGCTCAGCTTGCAGGCTTAAATGTACTGCGTCTTTTAAATGAACCGACTGCTGCTGCAGTGGCTTATGGCTTAGACCAAGACACCAATCTGGCACACGATCAGAACTATGTGATCTATGATCTGGGTGGCGGTACTTTTGACGTTTCAATTTTACGTTTCTCTCAAGGTGTTTTTGAAGTTCTAGCAACGGGTGGCCATACGGCGCTTGGTGGTGATGACTTAGACCGTCTGATTGTAAAATGGGCAAAAAAACAACTGAATATTGAAACTTTAGATGATGCTGAATATGCACATTTCATCGTTTCTGCTCGTAAAGCAAAAGAAGCTCTAACCGAGGCTGAATCTGTAGAACTTAAAGTTCTTGATCAATCATTGACTTTAGACCGCCCTACTTTTGAATCAATCATCAAAGTTGCTTTGGATAAAACTATCAGCGTTTGTAAACGTGTCATGCGTGATGCCAAGCTTGAACTCAGCGATATTCAAAATGTGGTATTGGTCGGTGGTTCTACCCGCTCGTATGCTGTACAAAAAGCTGTTCAAGATGTCTTCAATCAAGAACCGCTCTGCACTATTAACCCTGATGAAGTTGTGGCCATTGGCGCGTCGATTACAGCGAACCAGCTTATTGGTAACTCTAAAGATGGTTCATTGCTTTTAGACGTCACACCGCTTTCTTTAGGTTTAGAAACCATGGGCGGTTTGGTTGAGCGCCTTATTTCGCGTAATACAGCCATTCCAGTGGCGCGTCGCCAAGAATTCACAACCTATCAAGATGGTCAAACAGCGATGTTGATTCATGTTGTACAAGGTGAACGTGATCTAGTTGAACATTGCCGTAGTCTAGGTCGTTTTGTGCTTCGTGGTATTCCACCGATGACTGCGGGTCAAGCACGCATTGAAGTGACTTTCCAGGTCGATGCTGATGGTTTACTCACGGTGTCTGCCAAAGAAACCACTTCTGGTGTGCATGCTCAAATTGACATCAAACCATCTTATGGTTTATCTGATGCCGACACCGAACGCTTACTAATTGATGGTTATAAGTTTGCTGAAGAAGACAAAAACTTACGTCATCTTCAAGAAACCAAGGTTGAAGCAAAACGTGAACTTGAAGCACTTGATCAAGCACTTAAAGTGGATGCTCAACTCCTCAGCCAAGAGCAACTCAGTTCCCTCACTTCTGCACGCAGTGTTTTAGATGCTGCACTTGAAACGACTGATATCAAAGCTATTGAACATGCTGTAGAACAGCTTAAAATACATAGCGATGCATTTGCTGCAGCTCGTATGAATCAGCACATTGATGCCGCATTGAAAGGCACAAAACTCGATGACTGGTCAAACTCAAATTAATTTATAGGTCAAGATTATGCCACGTATTAAAGTACTGCCTCACGCAACAATCTGCCCAAACGGCGCTGAGTTTGAAGTCGAATCAAATGCTAACCTTTGCGAAAGCATGTTAAAAAACGGCATCAAAATTGAGCATGCATGTGATATGTCTAAAGCGTGCACCACTTGCCATGTGGTTGTACGTAAAGGTTTTGATGGTCTAGATGAAATGGATGATGTCGAAGCAGATCTTCTCGATCGTGCATGGGGATTAGAACCAGACTCTCGCCTGTCATGCCAAGTAAAAATTGAAGATGAAGATTTGGAAATTGAAATTCCTAAATACACCATCAACCATGCTTCAGAAAATCATTAATTTATAGATAATTTTCTATAATCAAAAAGCCAGTTCATCGTCACTGGCTTTTTTATGCATAAAACTATTCAACAATTCAAAAAAAAAGAAGACGTTTTGATAAAAGAATGAATTGAGTTATTTTTACAATTTAAGGCAATACGATTAGATCTAATTTTTATAATGTATATGTGAAATTAAGAGTGAGATTCAGTTTTTTTGACTTCTTCGATCACTTCGTCTTCTAAATTCAGTTTAACAATACCAGCAGAGTTGGTCATTTTTTGCTGAGTTTGTAAGCGTTTAATCATACGTTCTAAAACATGTATTAGTTCAGGATATTCAAAGTTTTGTACCTCATCTAAGTTCAACAATAGATTAAAGCCTTTATATTCGTAATCGAACCAACGTTGATAATCTGTTTTCTGTGAGGTGTATTTTTCCATCACTTGCCAAGTACGTACTGGGCCTTTGATACCTTTTAAGAAGATCGGTGCTTTGGGCGCACATAAATAGTCATTTTTCACTAAATGATGCGTGTCATCTGAAATCAAAATTTCATCGACTTCGGCCGCACTTTGCAATCGTGCAGCCAAATTCGCATCACGACCCACGATGGTATATGCCATACGGTGAGCTGCACCATAGTTCCCAACGTGGCAATACCCTGTAGAAATACCCATACGAATGTGTAGCGGCGGATAACCCATTTTAATCCAGCGTTCACGCAGTAACTTCATTTGCTGACGCATAACCATTGCCATCTCTAAACAAGTTTTTGCATCTTGCTCTACACCTTGGCTATGTGGATCACCAAAGAAGATTAGAATTGCATCACCCATAAATTTATCGACAGTCGCTTCATACTGTTTGGCAATCTCAGTCATATGACTCAAATAGTCATTGAGTAGAAATGCTAAATCGTCTGGGATTAATGTTTCAGAAAGTTCTGTGAACCCTTGGATATCTGAAAAGAAAATCGTGAGTTTTTTACGTTTATATTCGATTTTAGCTTCAGACTCACCTTTCATAATCGATTGCCAAAGCTGCATTGGCGCATAACGACTCAATTGATTAGCGAATTCCATATAACGATTCATCTGATCATAATAGTGGTTCTTTTTATTGCTCAAAGACTGAACTTGGGTGTGTTGATAAAATGTCCCCACACTGAAATATGTAATAAGACACAAAAAACCTAGAACGGTTAACTCACTGCTGGTTGACTCAAAATATTCTTGAAAACCAAAGATATAAATATTACATAAATAAAATACAGTGACACCAACAATCCCAGCTAAGGACATCATTAAGAAATTAATTTTGTTATAAATGGTTGTATATAGCAGCGCAAAGACCGCAAGAAAGGTTAAAACGAGGCTTAAATGTACCGCAGACATTAGTACAGCAATTACTATGATATCGATCAGAAAAAGCACATTGCGCTTAACTTGATTGCTATATCGATAAATTAACCAATGAGAAAACTTAGGAACGACTAAAATCAGAAAAAATAAAAATACAGGAATATAGATTTGATATTGCGTATCTGGCTGAGTGTAATGATAGACAACAATCACCAAAGACAGCATGATATATCCCATCAAACGATGAAAATATTCAAACTGTTTAGGCTCTTTGCTGATTAAATTGTCTAACGGCACTCGATCGCCCCCATACGGACACTCATTCTTCTACTATCCTGATATTGTCCGTAAATCGGGATTAGTCCATACGCCAATCAAAAGGCATATCACCTTGACCACGTAGTGCAAGCATCAGTGTTTGGCGCATGTGTGCCAAGACATCATTGTTATAAGGAACTGCTGGCGTACCCCAAACTGGTTTCGGCCAAGCCACATCATTTTGATAACGAACAACATGATGAAAATGTAATTGTGGAACCATATTACCCAATGCAGCTACATTCATTTTGTCTGCACGGAATACACGTGACAATTGGCTTGATAACCAGCTTGACTCACGTAAAAACTGCTCTTGGTCTGCCTGACTTAATTCATAAAGCTCTGTAATTCCCGGAACACGTGGAATCAAAATAAGCCACGGGAATTGCATATCATTCATCAAACGACATGTTGACAGAGGAAAGTCGCCTACATAAAACGTATCTTGAGCAAGTTGTGGATGTAAACTAAACATATCTTTATAAATGATGCAAAATTAGAATGATGGCTAATACTATCACATCCTTATGGGTGTGAATATTCTGTACAGAACGTTTCATTACAAATAAACTGTATTTGAATAAAACGTTGCTTGCTTATGACTCTAATAAATTTTTCAAAAAAATCAAGCGTTTCTTCTATAGAAAAAACACGCATAAAATCTACTCATTTTGAACAAGCAATTTATACGCCAAATCTAGTGATTTGGCGTTAATTCCTTCAGTAAACTGTCTAATAAGTCATTTATAAATTGAATTCGTTTGTCATATTCTTCGAGCATGACCATCACTTTTAAACG
Source organism: Acinetobacter amyesii (assembly GCF_023499985.1). Classification (NCBI taxonomy): domain Bacteria; kingdom Pseudomonadati; phylum Pseudomonadota; class Gammaproteobacteria; order Moraxellales; family Moraxellaceae; genus Acinetobacter; species Acinetobacter amyesii. Next base: position 127,569 of record NZ_JAMCOU010000013.1, read on the forward strand.
TTGTCCACCTTCCATTCGGAAGAAAGTCGGATGCTTTTGCATCATTTGGATGATGGATATGGCTTGAACTGGTGTATCTGGCGAGAACTCAATACTGCCGCCATGTGAGCTGATATCAATTTTAGTAATACCCAATTGCTCCGCTTTTAAACGCAACTGATGGACAGAGAATAACTGTTTGACTGCTTGCGGTGGTAAGCCAAAACGATCGATCAACTCCATACGAATGTTATCAAGTTTCTCTTGAGTATCCGTATTACTAATGCGTTTGTAGAACAATAACCGTTGATGTACATCGCCCAAATAATCATCTGGAATTAAGGCTGGCATATGCATGCTAATTTCAGCCGTTAATGACAATGGTGAGTCAAAGTTAGGTGTTTTGCCTTTTTGAATGGCTTTGGTGGCTTTTTCAAGCATTTCCATATACAGGCTATAACCGATGGTTTGCATTGAGCCACTTTGCTGTTCACCTAGCAACTCACCTGCGCCACGAATTTCCAAGTCTTCTGTTGCCAACATGAAACCCGCACCCAAAGTCGATGCACGCGAAATGGCATCTAGGCGTTTTTCAGCATCACCTTTTAGACCTTTGAGCGAAGGCACTAGTAAATAAGCATAGGCTTGATGGTGCGATCGACCAACACGACCACGTAGTTGGTGCAACTGCGCTAGTCCAAGTTTATCTGCACGCTCAATCAAAATGGTATTGGCGTTTGGCACGTCAATCCCAGTTTCAATAATGGTTGAACACACCAGTACGTTATATTCTTTGTGATAGAACTGTTGCATGATTTGCTCTAGTTCACGCTCACGCATTTGACCATGAGCAACCGCAACACGTGCTTCAGGGACCAATTCCCGTAAGGTTTCTGCCGTACGTTCAATGGTCTCGACTTCGTTGTGTAAGAAATACACTTGTCCACCACGTAGCAATTCACGCAAGATCGCTTCTTTGATCGAATCTCCAGTATGCTCCTGCACAAAGGTTTTCACAGCAAGACGACGTGCAGGTGGCGTTGCAATAATAGATAGATCACGCATACCACTAAAAGCCATATTCAGCGTACGTGGAATAGGCGTTGCAGTTAGCGTTAGCATATCAACATCGGCACGTAAGGCTTTAATTCGCTCTTTATCACGTACACCAAAACGGTGCTCTTCATCCACGATCATGAGGCCGAGATTTTTAAATTGCACACTTTCCTGCAAGATTTTATGTGTGCCAATCACAATATCCACTTTGCCTTCTGCGAGGTCTTCAATGGTTTTGGTATGTGATTTTGATGAACCAAAACGTGAAAGGACTTCAATACGTACAGGCCAGTCCGCAAAACGGTCTTTGAAAGACTCGTAGTGCTGCTGCGCCAACAACGTGGTTGGCACAAGTACAGCCACTTGTTTGTTATTTTGTACTGCCACAAATGCAGCACGCATGGCCACTTCTGTTTTACCAAAACCGACATCACCACAAACCAAGCGATCCATTGGCTTCGCTTGTTGCATGTCATACAGTGTCGCTTCAATAGCATTGGCTTGGTCTAAAGTTTCTTCATAGGCGAAGCCACTGGCAAACTGCATATAGAGACTTTGATCCAGTTCAAATCCATAACCCGGCTTCGAGTGACGACGGGCTTGAATATGTAAAAGTTCTGCCGCCACATCATGGATCTGCTCTAAAGCCTTGCGTTTGGCTTTAGACCATGCATCTGTGCCTAATTTATGTAATGGTGCTAGATCTGGGTCACCACCGCTATATCGACTAATTAAATGCAGGTTTGTTACAGGGACATACACCTTAGCTGCATCGGCATAGTCTAACTGCAAAAACTCATGGTCTTGGTCATCGATACTCAAGGTAATTAAACCTGCATATCGCCCCACACCATAATCAATATGAACCACAGGTGCGCCAATACTTAGTTCGGTTAAACTACGAACAAGAAACTCTTCTGATACTTCCTGTTGGCGTTTACGACGACGTTGAACCACACGGTGTTCATAAAGCTGATTTTCAGAAATTACACTGAGTTTGTCAGTTAGCAATAAACCACGATCTAAGGGCGCATTGGTGATCGCAATCGCATGCATAGAATGCATAAAATCATCAAAACTTTCGACCGTCGGGATATCACCCAAACTTGGACGCAATGCATCTTTTAAGGTTTCACGTCGACCTGCGCTTTCAGCCACCAATAGCACTGGATAATTTGCCGCATCGATATATTGCTTAACAGCATAAAATGGCTTTTCACGTTTTGGATCGACAGGTAAACGGGGTGGAATCTCAGCTGCAAGATTGATCACGCCATTGCGTTCATCAAAAGCCTCAGGTGAAGCCACGATACGACGGCAAAGATTTAATTGTTCTAACACTTGATTTGGTTGTAGGAAAATCTGCTCTGGCGGCAAAATCGGTTGGTCGACATTATGACGACGGTCTTCATAACGACGCACAATGTCTGACCAAAACTGAATCAAAGTGTCATCTATGGCTTTATCTGTAATGACAATGCCATTCTCTGGTAAGTACGAAAAAAGCGTACTTTGCTCTCTCATGGCTTGTTCAGAGAAGAACAACGGAAAATAAAACTCAATACCCGGTGAAGCTATGCCATCTTGTACATCCTGATAAATTGGATTTTTCTTTGGATTTGCCGTCGGAAAATTTTCCGCATATCGATTACGAAACAGTGAGCGCGCTTCTTTTAATGGAAATTCTTTTGCAGGTAAAACCGTGAAATGATCTAAATTTTGGGTGGTTCGCTGAGTTTCAGGATCAAAGAATTTGAGGGTATCGATTTCATCATCAAATAAGTCAATACGAATCGGTGAACTTTGCCCCGAAGCGTAAATATCCATGATGCTGCCGCGTACTGCAAATTCACCATGATCATAAACGGTATCCACCAAGTGATAACCCGCTTGTACTAATCTTAATTTTTGTTGTTCGATATCAAATTTTTGACCTACTTTAATATCAAAGTGTTCACCTAATACCCAAGATGCAGGCGCAACTCGCTGCGCTAAAGTTGTTGCTGAAACCAACAACACGCCTTGCTGTGGCATATTGGACAAAATCGCCAAGCGCTCAGAAACGATGTCTTGATGTGGCGATAGGCGATCATAAGGTAAAATTTCCCAATCAGGGAAAATAGTCGGCTTAATTCCGTAAAATTCCAGCTCACTTTCTAACTGCCCGAGATGCTGATTATTACGTGCTACAATTACAAACAACTGTTTCGATTGTTTGCTAATTTCTTTAAATAATAATGCAGCAGATGAGCCTTGTAAGTTTCCGACCCACCGCTTTTCGCCAGCTTTGAGCTGTTTAAGATTGAGTTGTGAAATTTCTTGCTGGAACATGATGTAAATAGCTTTTAATGTTTTAATCACTTAGTGATCATATTAACACGATGCTTTTTACATTCCGAGATTTAAGCAACTATATACAGTGTTTTAACCAATATGGATTTGCGATTGTATTTTCTATTGATGAGTACCATTAACGCACCCATCAAACTCAAACACTGCAGTCCATTCACTTACTTACGATCACGGATGAATTGACGATAATAATCATTCAATAGTTTGACATAGTGTTTAAACTGCAACAGATTTTCTTCAGTATTGCCTAATCGTGCAACAAAGCATTGACTTGCAATTTCCAAGTCTATTTTTTCATTGATAATCATTGCAGTGGCATAGAGCTGTTTTAAATCATCGAAATTTGTCATTTTTCTATTTGACAAGTATTCCATACGTTCAGACAAAGTATTTAAAACTACGCCTTCAATGATATAGCCCTGAGTTTCATCATATTGAATGTGGTGTTGTTCTAAGTAAAGTTGCTCAGGCGACTCTTTAGCGCCTTTGAATAAATCGACTAACTTATTAAACATCTGACTATCTACAACATGATAAAAAACCTATTGTACTTCGATTACGTCCTTTTTGGGGCAAGTTAAAGCATTTCTGACTTTATCTATGCGCTAAATTTTTCATCCAAACCTTCATGACTATATATAGAACAATAATTACAATCCTAAGCAAATATAGCATTTTATTTTCAACCCAATACTTTCTTTTAGAATTTAAATATCTAATAGATACTTAATACATCACTGCCATCAGATTAGTTTTCTAGATTTACCACTAATTTCTTCAAATAAAAAACGAAGGATTAACCTTCGTCATTTACTCATCATGGGGCTATTTAAAAGTCTTAAATAAGCATTTAACTCACTTGAGCGAGTGGCATACTAAAGGGTGTCACTTCAGAAACTAAATTTTCAATCGAGAAAATTTCATCCAATTGACTTACAGTTAACAGCTCTTGCTCTAAAACCACTTGGCGAATGGTTTTATTTTCGGCAATACATTGCTTGCCGATTTCATCACATTTTGCATGACCTAAATATGGATCGAGTAAGGTCACAATTCCTACACTACGCATCACAGCATCAAAACATGCTTGCTCATTTGCCTGAATCCCTTGAATACATTTGCTGTCTAAAGTTTTCACCGCATTCACCAAAAGGTCAATTGATTCATTCATGGACAATGCAATCACCGGCTCCATGACATTTAATTGTAATTGCCCCGCTTCTGCGGCTAAAGTTATGGTTAAATCATTGCCCATCACTCGAAATGCAATTTGGTTGACCACTTCAGGGATCACGGGATTGACCTTTGCAGGCATGATCGACGAACCTGCTTGTAACTCAGGTAAACGAATTTCCGCTAAACCTGTTCGTGGCCCCGAACTTAAAAGACGTAAGTCATTACAAATTTTAGAAAGTTTGACAGCTAAACGTTTTAAGCAGCTTGATAATAAAATAAATACGCCACAATCGCTGGTTGCTTCGACATAGTCTTCTGCACCTTGCAATTTTAGACCGGTCAAATGAGCTAGATTTTCAACGGCCTTCGCTGCATAACCCGCAGGAGAATTCACGCCAGTGCCAATTGCCGTCGCACCTAAATTAATTTCCAATAGAAGCTGTCGATTTTGCTCAATCAACTTCAAATCTTCTTTTAATAATGTTGCAAATGCTCGGAACTCTTGCCCCAAAGTCATCGGAACAGCATCTTGTAACTGTGTACGCCCCATTTTGATGACATGTTTAAACTCATCGGCTTTAATATGTAAGCTTCCAATTAGCTGATTTAAAACCACAAATAAAGCATCAAAAGCGCTAAATGTTGCTAGACGCAGCGCTGTTGGATAGACATCATTGGTGGATTGTGACTTATTAACATGGTCGTTGGGATGAATCCGTTGATAACTGCCTTTCGCATCTCCGAGCGACTCAAGGGCAATATTGGCAATGACTTCATTGGCATTCATGTTAATAGAAGTGCCTGCTCCACCTTGATAAATATCAATTGGAAATGAATCTGCCCATTGTTCAGGATGATCAATCAATGCATCACACGCCTGCTGAATCGCTTGGCGAATATCATCTTGTATTAAGTTAAATTGATAATTGGTTTCTGCTGACGCTTTTTTTACCTGAGCAATAGCGCGTACAAAATTTAAATTTTGTCCGACATGCTGCTTTGATATTTGAAAGTTTTCGATGGCACGCAATGTATGTATACCGTAATAACATGACTGCGGGACTGCTTTATCCCCCAATAAATCATGCTCTATTCTCGTTTTTTCCATTTGAACCGTTGTCACTGCGCATTCCCTCTAATTACGCACCAAGACTGTGCATACCTCATATTCGACCTGTTCAAATCATCTCACTACAGATGATGTGATGCACATTTGCAACAAAATATTTCAAATGCACATTTCTTGTTCACCATGTAACATTGTGTAATTTTTACCTAATTTCATTAGTTCTCTTTTTGTGATGAAAAGTCTTAAGTAGATTTACATTTCAAAATTTAAATTCCCTTCTGTACAACATTTCAGCAGCACAATAAAAAATTCGATTTGTAATAAGAAAAAATATCATTTACGCAAAACATACATAAAATATGCTTAAAGGTTACAGAGTGTAATTTTTAAATCGTGCTTGAATCTGCGACTTACGACAGAAGTACAAATTTTCATCTAGGACAGAGATGATTTGCTTTCATTAAGGATGAACCGCCTATGAGCCATTTAAACCCGACATTAGTCACCTTTATTTTTTATATTCTTGCAATGCTTGCCATTGGTTTGTATGCCTACAAAGCTACGCATAACTTTGACGAATACATTTTAGGTGGACGAAGTTTAGGAAGTGTTGTGACTGCACTTTCAGCAGGTGCATCCGACATGAGTGGTTGGCTACTCATGGGTCTCCCTGGTGCAATTTATCTATCTGGTCTTTCCGAAGCTTGGATTGCAATCGGCTTAATTATCGGTGCTTGGTTGAACTGGCTGATCGTTGCTGGTCGCTTACGTGTTCATACCGAATATCAAAATAATGCCCTGACCCTGCCCGATTATTTCACGAGCCGTTTTGCAGACCGTAAAAAGATTTTACGTATCATTTCAGCTGTAGTGATTTTAGTGTTCTTTGCGATTTACTGTGCTTCTGGCATGGTGGCTGGCGCACGACTTTTCGAAAGTTTATTCGGTTGGAACTACACAACAGCACTGTGGATTGGTGCAATTGCAACCATCAGCTATGTCTGTATTGGTGGATTTTTAGCTATTAGTTGGACCGATACTTTCCAAGCCGGTCTGATGATCTTTGCACTGCTGATCACACCGATCATCACCTACCTTGCTTTAGGGGATAACAGTCAAAATCTTGCTGCTATTTTGGAAACAGCTCGCCCGCAAGCTTCCAATTTATTTGAAGGCTTAAGTACAGTTGCGATTTTATCCAGCATGGCGTGGGGCTTAGGCTATTTTGGTCAGCCGCATATTTTGGTTCGCTTTATGGCAGCCGATTCTGTTAAATCCATTCCGAATGCACGTCGCATTGGTATGACATGGATGATCCTATGTCTAGGCGGTGCTGTAGCAGCCGGTTATATCGGTATTGCTTACTTCCAAGTTCACCCAGAACTGGCAAGCGTCGTTAATGCCAACCCTGAAACGGTATTTATGGAATTGACTAAAATTCTATTCAATCCGTGGATTGCAGGGATTATTTTAGCGGCAATTTTAGCTGCGGTGATGAGCACACTTAGCTGTCAGTTATTGGTGTGTTCAACAACCTTGACGGAAGATTTGTACAAAGGATTTATTCGTAAAAACGCATCGCAAAAAGAATTGGTTTGGATTGGACGTGCGATGGTTTTGGCAATTGCCGTATTTGCAATCACCTTTGCAATGAACCCTGCAAGTAAAGTTTTAGGCTTAGTGGCTTATGCATGGGCAGGTTTCGGTGCTGCATTTGGCCCACTGATTATTCTTTCATTGCTGTGGAAACGTATGACGCTTAACGGAGCAATCATTGGCATGATCGTGGGTGCTGTGACTGTCATCGTGTGGAAAAACTACTTAGGCCACCTTGGTTTATACGAAATCATTCCAGGATTTATTTTCTCTGCGATCAGTATCGTTGTGGTGAGCTTATTGGGCAAAGCACCAGAAGCGGATGTGGTTGAACGCTTTGAAAAAGCCGAAGCGCAATATCAAAAAGAAATGTCTGAAATCTAAAATTTCTAACACTAAAAAAGGGGCTAAATGCCCCTTTTTTTATACTCGATTATTGATGATTAGCTACTTCGGCCTAGCCGCAGGTTTCAGTTTAATTTGCATACTTTCTTTGATCACCTCCATCACAGGATAACTACGCGTTTCCTTGATACCAGGTAATTGCCAAAGCACCTGCCCTGAAATTTTTCTAAACTCTTCCATATTTGCACAGCGTATTTTCACCACAAAATCAAAACCACCGCTGATCATGTGACATTCTACGATTTCTGGAATTTGACGCACTGCATCCGAAAAATCTTCCAATACATTGGGCGTAGTTTTATCTAGTAAAATCTCCACAAAAACCACAAATCCATTGTTGAGTAAGACCGGATTTAAACGTGCTTCATAGCCTAAAATAAAGCCTTCTTTCGATAATTTTTGCACACGTGCCAACGCCGCAGTGGGGGATAAATTCACCATTTCTGCAAGCTTAATATTGGACAATTTTCCATCTTCTTGCAGCAGCTCTAAAATTCGAATATCTATACGGTCTAAGCTCAAATATGGGCTACTCATCTGAATTTTTCTCTAAATATTATTAAAACTATAGTGAGTTATTTGCTAAATATTCTGTGATGATAAATTAAATAAAGGATCAAGCTCAAGATTTATTTGCTCGTCATAGAACTTTGACACGGAAAATTGAAACATGAATGGAAAAGTATTTGAAGTCACGGGAAGCGATGACTACATCACTGAATTTAAAGACAAGAATAGCTTTGAACAATCTATTAATACAGCATGGCGTCGTGCTGAAACTGAGTGCATTGAAAACTTATTAGCACACAGTGAAATCCCTTCCCCGATCAGCGATCAAATTCAACAATTGGCTTTTGACTTAGCCCATTCATTACGTGAACGTAAAAGCGGTACAGGTAAAGCAGGCATTGTACAAGGCTTGCTACAAGAGTTTTCATTGTCTTCTCAGGAAGGCATCGCGCTCATGTGTTTAGCTGAAGCGCTACTCCGTATTCCAGACAAAGCAACACGTGATTTACTGATCAAAGATAAAATCAACCAAGGTAACTGGAAAGATCATGTTGGCCAAAGTAGCCTCATGTTCGTTAATGCTGCTGCTTGGGGATTAATGCTGACGGGCAAACTGATGGAAACCCCTCAACAAAAAAGTCTGTCTAGTCTATTGACGGGTATTTTAGCACGCAGTGGTCGTGGCATTATCCGTAAAGCTGTCGACGTGGCTATGCGTATGATGGGCGAACAGTTTGTCACAGGCGAGACCATCAATGAAGCGCTTAAACATGCAGAAGTATTAGAAGACAAAGGCTTCCGTTATTCATATGACATGTTAGGTGAAGCAGCATTAACTGAACCTGATGCTGAACGATATTATCAAGATTATACCGATGCGATCCACGCGATTGGTCAAGCTTCTGAAGGTAAGGATGTTTATAACGGAGCAGGCATTTCGATCAAATTATCTGCCCTACACCCGCGCTATCAACGTTCACAGATCGACCGTGTGCATAACGAACTTTATGGCAAAGTGCTTGAACTTGCAGTATTAGCCAAGCATTACAATATTGGTCTAAACATTGATGCTGAAGAAACTGACCGCCTAGAAATTTCTTTGGAACTACTTGAGCGCCTGTGTTTTGAGCCTAAATTAGCAGACTGGAAAGGTATTGGATTTGTGATTCAAGCCTACCAAAAACGCTGTTTCTATGTGGTCGACCATATTATTGACCTCGCTAAGCGTAGCCAAAAACGTTTAATGATCCGCTTAGTGAAAGGTGCATACTGGGACAGCGAAATTAAGAAAGCGCAAATTGAAGGTATGAGTGACTATCCTGTATTTACGCGCAAAGTTCATACCGACCTATCTTATATTGCATGTGCTAAAAAACTCTTGGCAGCACCTGAGCAAATTTATCCTCAGTTTGCAACACACAATGCGCAAACTGTTGCTACGATCTACCAATTAGCACAGCCAGAGCTTTACTATCCAGGCCAGTATGAATTCCAGTGCCTGCACGGCATGGGTGAACCCCTCTATGAACAAGTGGTCGGTTCGAAGTCTGACAACAAACTGGGGGTGCCGTGTCGTATTTATGCACCAGTGGGTAACCATGAAACCTTATTGGCCTATTTGGTTCGACGTTTACTGGAAAATGGTGCGAATACCTCTTTCGTCAACCGTATTGCAGATAAAAATTTAAAAATTGAAGATTTAATTGACAATCCAAGACAGACGATATTAGCGACGGCTGAAAAAGAAGGTATCACTGGCGCTAAGCATCCTTCTATCCCATTTCCGCAAGATTTGTATGGCACAGAACGTCGCAACTCAAAAGGACTCGATTTAGCCAATGATCGCGACTTATCTCAGCTCAATACCACGGCAGTACAGCATGCGCATACCCAATGGCATGCCAGTGCAATGGGTGCTAATTTAGATGAAATTCACACTGCACCCATCAACATTACGAACCCTGCAAACCGTAGTGATGTAGTCGGCACTGTCAGCGAAGCCAGTTTAGAACAAGCGGAAATCGCTCTCAATAATGCGGTAAATGCCCAAGCTTCATGGAAAACTTTAGCCAAAGACCAGCGTGCAGCATGCTTAAACCGTGCGGCGGATTTGATGGAAGCACAATTGCAATCTCTGATGGTGTTATTGTCACGTGAAAGCGGTAAAACCTACGCCAATGCTATTGCTGAAGTCCGTGAAGCTGTAGATTTTCTACGTTATTATGCGGCTCAAATGATTGATCTAGCTGAAAATACGCAAATTGAACCCCTTGGTACTGTGCTGTGCATTAGCCCGTGGAACTTCCCGTTGGCTATTTTCACAGGTCAAATTGCTGCGGCCTTGGTTGCAGGTAATACCGTGATTGCCAAGCCTGCTGAACAAACACCGCTAATTGCTGCTCAAGCTGTACATATTTTATGGGAAGCAGGTGTTCCGTTTGATGTATTGCAACTCCTTCCTGGCCGTGGCGAAACCATTGGTGCCAAACTCAGCGCGGACTCACGTGTCCAAGGCATCATGTTTACAGGCTCAACGGAAGTCGCACGTATCTTGCAAAAAACCGTGGCACAGCGCTTAAACCAATTTGGCGAAAGTGTGGTTTTGATTGCTGAAACTGGCGGTCAGAATGCCATGATTGTTGACTCATCTGCATTGACAGAACAAGTGGTATTGGATGTCGTTAACTCTGCCTATGACAGTGCAGGTCAACGCTGTTCTGCCCTACGTATTCTCTGTGTACAAGAAGATAATGTGGACGTTGTCCGTACCATGTTACAAGGTGCGATGAAGCAACTTCGTGTCGGAAATCCTGCACTTTTAGCAACTGACATTGGCCCAGTGATCGACCTTGAAGCACAGCAAAATATTGAAAAACATATTGAGAAGATGCGTAGCAAAGGCTATCCAGTACATCAAATCATGTTTAATGCTGATGACAATGCCTTAAGTACGGGAACTTTCGTTGCACCAACTTTGATTGAACTGCCAAATTTAAATGATTTAGAACGCGAAGTTTTTGGGCCAGTATTGCATTTAATCACCTACAAATATGGTGAGATTGAAAACCTATTAACGCAAATTAATGCCAAAGGTTATGGTTTAACCATGGGCTTGCATACACGTATTGATGACACGATTCAAAAAGTCATCGGTCATGCAGAAGTCGGCAACTTGTACATTAACCGTAATATTGTAGGTGCTGTGGTCGGTGTACAACCTTTTGGTGGCGAAGGCTTATCAGGTACAGGTCCAAAAGCTGGCGGTCCTTTATATCTTTACCGTTTAATGCATCAAATTTCTGAGAAAAAATTGGCTACACCTTATGCTGCTCAGGCAGAAACACAAGCTGCACACTTCCCTGCATATGAAGCTTTTAACGCTTGGGCGAAGCAGCATTTTTCAGGCATTGCGATTCAAACACCACAGGCCATAGCCGCTGGACAAAGTTTTGAACTGCAAGGACCAACCGGTGAAAACAACCATTATACCATTTTGGCACGTAAGGGTGTGCTTTCATTAGCTAATAATGATGCAGATCAACTGAATCAAATTGCTGCGATTTTATCGGTGGGTAGTCAGCCCGTCGTACTTGCAGACAATACTTTTGTGTTGAAACACTTAAATAGCATGCCAAAAATCCTCGTTGACCAATTTAAAGTGATCACGGATCTTTATCATGGCAATTTTGATGCAGTTTTACACCATGGTGAACAAACTGAGTTATTAAAGATTCAACAGGTTATCGCTTCTCGTGAAGGTGCAATCATTGGCATTACGCATTTAGCTTCAGGCCAATATGACATACCTGTAGAACGTTTCGTGATTGAACGGGCAATCAGTGTCAATACAGCGGCAGCCGGTGGTAATGCCAGCTTAATGACAATGAATTAAACACTGAATTGAACTCCAACTAATCAGTTCCTCACTTAGCTCAATCTTTATGAATGTTCCATAAAGATTGAGCGTTTTTTTAACTACCCCTAGATAAATATTCTGTTTAGCGCATTCAGACTCATTTTCTCGACAGATAAATACAGCCAAAAGTGGAATTAATTTAGTCTTATAAGGTGAATTTTGCTAACATGACTTTTTTTAATATGTTTGCGATTTTTTACTGCATATGACTTCAACTTATCAGCAACAACTTGATGCCAAAGTTGCCCGCATTACGGCTCAATTTTCAGAATACAACCCTCCCTCTTTAGAAGTTTTTCCTTCTGCTGAACAAAACTTTCGTATGCGAGCGGAATTCCGAATTTGGCATACTGAAAATGATATGTTCTATGCAATGTTTGAACGCAATGCAGACAATGAAAAACAAGTTGTCGAAATTAAAGATTTCCCGATTGCAGATAAAAGCATTAATGATTTAATGCCCGTATTATTAAATGAACTCAAGGCACAAGAGATCTTATCTAGCCGATTATTTGAAGTTCATTTCTTAGCAACGCTGAAAGGTGAAATGCTGGTTTCATTGGTTTACCGCTGCCCGCTCAATGCTGAATGGGAAGTTGCTGCCAAAGCGCTGTCTGAAAAGCTCAATATCAAGATTTATGGTCGTAGTCGTGGTCAGCGCGTGATTTTAACTGATGACTATGTGGTTGAAGAACTCCAAGTATTTGACCGTAAATATCAGTATAAACAAATTGAAAGTAGCTTCACACAGCCAAATGCCGGCGTATGTCAAAAAATGCTGGAATGGGCGTGTCAGGTTGCGGATCACTCAGACAAAGACTTACTTGAGCTCTACTGTGGTAATGGTAATTTCACGCTGCCTCTTTCAACACGCTTTAATCGCGTTTTGGCAACCGAATTAGCCAAGTCTTCAGTTTATGCCGCGCAGTGGAATATTGAGCAAAATGGCATTGATAATATCCAAGTGGCTCGTCTTTCAGCTGAAGAGTTTACCCAAGCCTACAACGCTGAACGTACATTCCGCCGCCTTGAAGAAGCTGAGATTGAAATTTCAAGCTATAACTTCGATACGGTATTTGTCGATCCACCGCGTGCAGGTATCGATGATGAAACACTAAAACTGTTGCAACGTTTTGAACGCATTATCTATATTTCATGCAACCCAGATACTTTACATGACAATCTTAAACTGCTTTCACAAACGCATAAAATCAGTAAATTTGCCTTGTTTGATCAATTCCCTTATACACACCATGTAGAGTCTGGTGTGTTTCTTGAAAAGATTTAAACAAATTATTTCAAGTCATGTTGTTGTCATAAAAGGAGCTTTCTAAAAGCTCCTTTTTTATATGCTAAAAAAGCTTTATTTTCTCGCCACATGCGGTGTAATGGATGCCTTTTTATATCAATTAGGCAAAGATTCTAAAAGTCCAATCGAAAAAATGATCATTCAACTGGCTAAAATATCACTTTAGTAGTCTTGCTTTATTTATTGGATTGGTTATATTTCGTCCTATGTTAGGTCGCAAATGAAGGCTCTATGAGTTTTTGGCATAAGTTGTTCGCTAAAGAACAGCAAAACGGGCATAAGAATCAAATTGCCTGTGTTGAAAATGATTGCTCTTGTAAAACCAATGAACAGCTTATTGCTGCTCTTACAAAGGCAACGGATGAAGATGTTATCCTCGGCATTAAAAAAGTACTCGCTTCGCGCGGTTATAGCCGTAAGGAATTAAATGAAATCCAACATCTACCTCTACAGTAGAGTCTGAACATTCAATGTTCAAACAAGGCATTCTGTTTTACAGAGTGCCTTTTTCATTTTTAGTCTAATCAAAAATATGCCGCTTATTTACAGATCAGGTTTTGTGGATTGGCCACATCGCTATTTACAGCTTTTATGCTATGCTCCAAGGCAACTCAGTGATGTCTAATTTTTAAACACACGACAATAAAATCTAATATTGCACTAAATTAGAGGCAGATGACCTCTAAACAGCATTGATATAAAAACTAAAGGAATGCACATGAATAAATTAACAAATTGCCTTATTACCTGCTGTATACTTAGTCTAAGTGCTTGTAGCCAAATCCCCAAAGAATGCGAAGAATCCTGGGATAAACTCGAAGCCTTGTCGAAACAAATGGGCTTAAACGAAGAACAAATCAAAGAACAGAAAAAACAGTTTGAAGAAAGTATTAAAAAACAATCTAAAGAACAAGCCATTCAAATGTGCCAAACCCAAAGTACCTTTTTAGGTTTAGTCGGCAAATAAACAGTAGTTTCTATCAATCTAAACACTGTACAGATGAAACCCGATTATTCGGGCTTTTATTGTTTGCATTGAGATGCTGTTGTATACGCTACAATTGGCCCTAAAGGTTTCAAACTTGAATCATGTCTATTCAATGCTTGAATATCTGCACTAGACACAGATCCATCTAAATACAAGGCATTGTTAATCGATAATTGCTGCTTAAAATATTGTGCAAATGCATAAAACGACACGCCTTCACGACTGATCACAAAATACAACTTCCCGTTCTTGATCCCCACGCCATTGCGGATTTTCAATGAATCTGACTGTGGGATAAAGTTTGGATTGATTTTTCCATCTACCACCAGCATTGGACCTGACTGCGTTGCATAACGTGCCTTAAAATCTGTGGAAGCATATTTTTGTGTAGTTAATATCACCGCTTGCTTGTCATTCCATGCCAGAACACCATTCGGCTGAATTAAAAAATTACCAAAGCCTCGTGTTGCACGATTCAAGGCTTTTTTCTGCAGCCCATTTTCAACGTAAAGACCAACAGGCGCTAAGTCTGCATGATACATCCCTGCATTCATTGCGAAGTTCATCGTATTACACTTACGCGCTAATGACTGCTTTAAACGCTGTAGGTCTCGATATGGCTGCTGCTCTGCATCATATAAATAGAGCTTTAGTTGACTCAGATCCGAAATTTCAACCACATCCACGGCAATGGGCTGACTGACACGTTTCGCTTGAATATTAGCATAGGAAATAGTCGGTGAGAAAATCAGACCGAGCAGCATCATAAAGCGCATTTTTTTAAACATTGAGGTTGATTGAACACCAAGCATGACCCTATCCATAGCGTGCGTTAAAAATCGAACAAATTTTAGCTAAATCATCGCTAAAATAGTCGATTAATTCACAGATTAAAAGTAGACTAATCTTTAAAAATAATTCGGATTTAAAGTAGGACTGGTAAATTCATGCACGTGCAGAAAGATGGTTTTCCTCTTGGAACACATCTTATTGTTAAACACTTCGGTTATAGCCATCATGGCATATATGCCGGTCGCGGTAGAGTCATTCACTACTCTGGTTTTGCACACCTTTTCAAAAAACATCCAATTGAAATGACTTCGATCGAAAAATTCAGCCACGGCAAAAAAATTATCGTTCAGTCATATAGCAATCCAAAATTTAAAGGTCGTAAAGTGGTGCGTCGTATGCGCTCTCGCATGCATGAAAACAACTATCATCTGATTATTAATAACTGTGAACACTTATGCACATGGGCTATTACCGGCGTTGAAAGTAGTCCTCAAGTGTTCCGTATGATGAACCGACTCACCACGATTGGCTATGTCAGTTCTCTGATGAGTTTTATGAGCAGTATGATGCTGACCGTGACCACCACTTGCTTTGCACTGGTGTTCTATATCAAAAAGAAACTGCGCGAAAAAGCCAAAATGCAAATGCCGGTTTATACCTATTTAAAGCGTGAAGAACATAAAAATCGTTAATTCACTGCAGCAGCATTGAACCGTGGCTTTATCAAATTTCAATACATCAGCACATTGCTTAGAAATACTGCGCTAATACACAAGCTTTTCCTTACGGCGTATCAGATGTCATGCTTAATTTTGGTCACTCTTCACATTGCTAAAAGTTCGCATTGCTAAAAGGTGGAAATTTATCTTCAACCAAATTGCTTTGCAGGCCATGTTCTAAATAAATTTTGGCTGCATCCAAAACCGTTGTAAAACCACCTGTACTATCGATAATAAAATCAATTAATGCCTGACCTTGCAGAGGAATCTTTGAATTTTTGATACGAACGTAGGTTTCCATCGGGCTAATCTGCTCAAAAATAAAATCGACTTGAGTTTTTGGTTCTCCCCACTGTATTTGAATTAATTTGTTTTCCTTAATACTCAGCACGTCTACATCGGCGACTGCATTATATTTCTGCCAAGTCCATTGCACGGTTTTACCTTCTTCTAGATAGCCACTCGATGCACTAAACCAAAAATGCTGTGTTATTAAAGGATCAACAAAAGCATTAAATACGATATTGATGGACTTACGAATTAACATCTGGGTTTCAATCACGACACTCATCAGCATTCCTACAGTATTTTAATTTTATTCAGTGATAGCACAGAGCACTGATCATTGCCTACCACTGAATTGTTATTGCCCTATTCTGCTGTATGTTCTGAAATAAATGCTGATGTCACTAGCGTTGGATTTTTCTCTGCAAATTGCCCATTCCAATACGGATAGTATGGATAAGGTGGATACACTGCACTGACTGCGTCTAATCGGGCTAACTGCTCTACGCTTAATGACCATTCCTTCGCCGCAAGGTTATCCAACAGTTGCTGTTCATTACGTGCGCCTATCAAAATACTAGACACAGTCGGTCTGGTTTTCAGCCAATTCAATGCAATCTGCGGGATAGAGTGCCCTGTTTCTATGGCAATTTCTTGCATTACATCTAACACTGCAAATAACTTTTCATGTCGAACTGGCGGTGCGAATTGTGCTGTTTCATGCAGCCGACTTTGCTTTGGAATCGCATGCTCACGATCAAATTTTCCTGTTAATCTCCCCCAGCCCAGCGGACTCCAAACCACTGCACCAATCTGTTGATCATGCTGCGCAGGCATCAACTCCCATTCATAGTCACGTCCAATCAAAGAATAATAGACTTGATGCACACTTAGCTTTTCATAGCCATGCTGTTGGGCAATCGACTGTGCTTTCATAAGCTGCCAGCCTGAAAAATTCGATGCACCGATATAGCGAACTTTTCCACTACGTACCAAGTCATCTAAACTGCGCATCAGCTGCTCAAGTGGCGTCGTGCTATCAAACTGATGCAGCTGCAGCACATCAATATAATCTGTGCCTAACCGTTTTAAACTCGCCTCCACGGCTTGTATTAAATAACTTCTAGAATATCCACCTTGATTGATTCCATCATTCAATCGAATACCCACTTTGTTGGAAATAATCACCTCTTGGCGTTTTGATTGAAGTAATGCACCGAGCATCTGCTCAGAGGCACCATTTGAATAAGCATCTGCGGTATCGAAATAATTCACGCCTTGATCAATACAGAGATCAATCATCCGTTGGGCATCATTTAAACTCGATTGCCCCCATGCAGAGAAAATAGGGCCTTGCCCGCCAAATGTACCTGCACCAAAGCCGAACTCTGAAACTTGTAAGCCAGATTGCCCTAGATTGTGATAGTTCATGGTGATTTCCTGTGTTTGATTTATACACAGAATAGGCACAGATATTTATCAGAAAAACCCTGAATATCAAGAAAGACTTTCTTGATTATATTGATAATGCTAACTGAAGATTTCGAGTTATTCACACGAATGGCGACACTGGGTTCAATCAGTCAAGCCGCAAAAGAGGCCAATCTCTCTGTTTCTGTCGCTAGTAGCCGTCTACACAGACTTGAACAAAGTTTAGGGCTACGCCTATTTCATCGCACTACACGGCAACTACATTTAACACAGGAAGGTGCTGTTTTATTGCAACAAGGTTTTCCCTTGCTCGAACAATTTAATTCTCTGCTAGGCCAATTTCAACCTGAACCACAACAACTTAGTGGGGTATTAAAAATCACATGTTCAGAAGTTTTTGGAAATCGTATTTTAGGGCCAGTATTTGCAGCCTTTGCCAAGTTGCATCCAACATTGACTTTGGATATTGAACAGACCGATCAAAATTTAGATTTGGTCTCCGCAGGTTTAGATGTTGCGATACGTATTGGACAGTTAGAAGACTCATCACTGATTGCTAAACCGCTCAGCTTAAACCGTCGTATTTTGTGTGCCTCGCCTAGCTATATCGAACAACATGGCGAACCTCACTCCCTAGAAGAGCTCTCTATACACCAATGCATTTTACAGAAATACCCTAAGGGTGTTTCGCAGCTTTGGACATTCGTCCAAGATCAACACAACATAAATATACCTGTTTCAGGACAAGTTCATATCAACTCAGGTGAAGGCGTACGCCAAGCAGCACTTGCAGGTTTAGGCATCTCAAACCACTCCATCTGGCATGTGGAGGACGATCTACTCTCTGGCCGACTTATCCAAGTTCTACCCAAGATCCCTGTTCAAAGTACTGCAATCTATGTGGTAATTCCGCATCGACATTTTGTTCCGCCTAAAGTACAGGCTTTTATGCGACACTTGGACGATTATTTTCAGCATCAATATGCTTGGTACGTATCGCCGAATTTATCTGAAAATTAGGCCAAAAATTTATCTTAAATTACTGTTAAAAGTCTTAATCAGCGGCGGAAGTTCAACTTCTAAGCTGCTATACATTTCACGCTCAATGTTTCGTACAATCGAGTCCAGCGGTAAATCATTTTCCTGCAAGCCAAAAGGCTCTTCCAGTTCTGCACTTAACGCATCCAAACCTAAAAATAAATATGCAATCAAAGCCACAATGACAGGTGTCCATATCCCTAAACTGGCCTCTAGGCTAAATGGCAAAATCAGACAAAATGAATACACTGCGCGATGTAAAAGCACCGAATAGGAAAATGGTAATGGCGTGGTCATAATACGGTCACAGCCTGCATGGATATCACCCATCGCTACAGTATGACGTGTGAGCGTGCTGTAAATAATGTCTGTAATCTGACCTTGCTTATAGGCTTTGACTAAATCTTTTTGAATAATTTCAAGTAAATACTGTGGTGCATTGATATTGTCTCGGCATTGCTGCCATTGCTGATCCGTCAAAGCTACGCCGTCTTTAAAATGTGCAATATCTTGTGATTCATAGCGTAAGCGATCACGTAATAAGTTGCAAAACAGCATGATGCGGTACATCAACACGTTTCTTTGCTCATCTTCAAGGACATGGCTATCACGAATCATGTGGCGTGTATTGGCAATCAATGAGCCCCAAAGCTTGCGCCCTTCCCACCAACGGTCATAACAGGCAGTATTTCGAAAGCTCAAAAAAATCGACAGAATCACCCCAAAGATGGTAAATCCGATGGCTGGAACTTCAGGCGTATTCAGGTAGTGTGCAGCGCTTAGATACACCAAAATCGCCGACAAACTCACGACGATAGCCAACGCAGGCATGACTTTTGGGAGTATCGTGCCATGCCATGCAAATAAAAGTTTAAAGCTATTATTTTTATTTCGAATGATCACTTATTTCCCCTCTGTACTGCCTTAATGAACCATCTCAAGCATGAAAAAAGCCCAACCGAAGTTGAGCTTAATCTTAACCTACTTGATCTTAACCTATTGGGGATTCAAAGATGAATCCCTTTAAAAACTAAGATTTTATTTACCCGGTTTAAAACTGTCTTTCAAATCTAAGATGCGGTTAAACACTGGTTTTTCAGCTGTATGATCAAACTGATCTGCAACAAAGTAACCTTCACGTTCAAATTGGAAACGATCTTCAGGTTTTGCTTCTGCCAATGCAGGCTCAATGACCGCTTGAACCACTTTAAGTGATTCTGGATTTAAGTTTGCAAGGAAGTCATCACCCACTTCAGGGTCTGATTCAGTGAATAAACGGTCGTAGATACGAACTTCCGCAGCAATACCCTTGCTTGCAGAAACCCAATGTACAACACCTTTCACTTTACGGCCTTCAGGGTTTTTACCTAAAGTTTCAGGGTCGATTGAACATTTCAATTCAACCACTTCACCGTTCTCGTCTTTAATCACTTCATCACACTTAATGACATACGCATGACGTAAACGCACTTCACCGCCCGGAATCAGACGTTTAAAGCCTTTAGGCGCAACTTCTTCAAAGTCTTTACGATCAATGTAAATGTCTTGAGTCAACGGAATGATACGGTCACCCATGTCTACATTTGGATGACGTGCATGCACCAAATCCATTGCTTCAGGCAAGTTAGTTAAAGTCACTTTGAGTGGATTCAACACTGCCATACCACGCGAAGCAGTATTTTCTAAAGACTGACGGATGCAATATTCGAGCATTGCAACATCAACAATACTACCATCGACTTTAGTTACGCCAACACGTTTACAGAAGTCACGCAGACCTTCTGGGGTAAAGCCGCGACGGCGCATACCCACAACGGTAGGCATACGCGGGTCATCCCAACCATTCACAAATCCACCTTCAACCAATTTACGTAATTTACGTTTAGAGGTAATGGTGTAATCTACATTTAGGCGGCTTGATTCATACTGATGTGGTACAGATGGTGATTTAACTTTCTCGACAACCCAGTCGTAAAATGGACGGTGATCAACAAACTCTAGTGTACACAGTGAATGCGTAACCCCTTCAATGGCATCTGATAATGGATGCGCATAATCGTACATTGGGTACATTTTCCATTTATCACCAGTTTGGTGATGTTCAGAATGCAAAATACGATACAAAATAGGATCACGCATATGAATGTTAGGTGAAGTCATGTCAATTTTGGCACGTAGTACTGCCTGACCTTCTCCCAACTCACCATTACGCATTTGTTCAAAACGCGCTAAGTTTTCTTCTACGCTAGCATCACGTTGCGGCGAATTTTTACCCGGCTCCACAAAATTACCGCGGTTTAGTTTGATTTCTTCAGGGCTCTGCAAATCCACATAAGCATCACCTTGTTCAATCAATTGCACTGCCCAAGTGTAAAGCTGATCAAAATAGCTTGATGCATAACGTGGCTCGCCGTTCCACTCAAAACCTAGCCATTTCACGTCATTGGCAATACCGTCTACATACTCTTGCTCTTCGGCATCCGGGTTTGTATCGTCAAAACGGAGGTTACATAGACCTGCGAATTCTTGAGCAATACCAAAGTTTAGACAAATAGCTTTTACATGACCAATATGTAGGTAGCCATTTGGCTCTGGTGGGAAACGTGTTACAACTTGTTCGGTACGACCTGCAGATAAATCATCGGTAATGACTTGACGTACAAAATCTAAGCCTGGCTGTTGTTCCTGCTGCGCAGCTTCGACAGGGGCATTGTTCTTGGTTGTCGGATTGTTAGGCAGGGATGAAACAACATCGTTTGGCTTCATGGTAATAAAATCACTTCTATAAAGATAAAATTAGGATAATTAAAACGCTTTTCTTTATTTTTAACAAAGAAAGTAACGTTTTTACTTGCCTTGTAGTTTACAGTTTGCTTATGCTTCTCACAACCAAAAAACCCATGGCTTTCATGTCCATGTACAGGAGATTACACAATGAGTTTTCCTCAAGTCGAATTAAACACCAATAAAGGTCGTATTGTTCTTGAGCTTAACACTGAAAAAGCACCTAAAACTGCTGAAAACTTCTTACAGTATGTTCGCGATGGTTTCTATGACGGCGTGATTTTCCACCGTGTTATTGATGGTTTCATGATCCAAGGCGGCGGCATGGATGAAAACTTCAAAGAAAAAACAACTCGTGATTCTATTGAAAACGAAGCTGACAACGGTTTAAGCAATGATGTTGGTACGATCGCTATGGCACGTACTCAAGCACCTCACTCTGCTTCAGCTCAATTCTTCATTAACGTGAAAAACAACTCCTTCCTTAACCACACTGGTAAAACAGCGCAAGGTTGGGGCTATGCAGTATTTGGTAAAGTAGTTGAAGGTCTTGACGTTGTTGACGCAATCAAAAGCGTTCGTACTGGTAACCGTGGCTACCACGCAGACGTTCCTCTAGAGAACGTTGTAATTGAATCAGCTAAAATCATTTCTGAGTAATTTTTAAATCCTCCCTGAGTAGCATTGCTGCGCAAGTCCCTTTAATAACGGAGGGAGTTTCAATATGAAATAAATGTCGGAACTCCTCCCTTTTCTAAAGGGAGGCTGGGAGGGATTTTTAGAATAAGGAAAAGATTCGTGACCTATCTGTTTATCGCTGATTTACATTTGTCACCTGAACACCCTCGACTCGTTCGGGGGTTTTTAGCTTTGTTAGAACAATACAAAACTCAAAATACCCAGCTGTATATTTTAGGTGATTGGTTTAATGCTTGGATTGGTGATGACTTTACTGCTCCATGGTTAGACGAAATCATTGCAGCGCTTAAAGATTTTACTGCGTTGGGAAATCAAATTTATTTCCAAGTGGGTAATCGTGACTTTGCATTGGGTCAAAAGTTTTTAGATAAATTTCACGGTCAATTATTACAAGACGTTGATTATCTCCACATTAGCAACTATAAAATTCGCCTCGAACATGGCGATTTACTTTGCACCGATGATGTGTCTTACCAAAAGTTTCGTAAAGTGATTCGTAATCCTTTGCTTTTAGGTTTCTTAAAGAGCTTACCGCTTAGCATTCGACAAAAAATCGCCAATGGCTTCCGCAAAAAAAGTACAGAAACCAAGCAAGTTAAATCTTATGAAATCATGGATGTAAATGCCGAAGCTGTAGAAAAAGCTTTTGAGCATGCCGATCTACTGATTCATGGACATACCCACCGGCCCCAAATACATGATGTGCATGGCAAACTACGTATCGTTTTAGGGGACTGGCGCGCAGAACAAGCTCAAATATTCGAGGTTGGTGAAAACCCATCTATGAGTGATTTAAAATTAAAAAAATGGTCTTACTAACCCTTAGACTTTAGTTAATCCTGCCGTCATATTTGGTTAAAACAACACATCCATATATTAAGACATAGCCTTTTACCAGACTATCTCAACAGATTATCAATTGAACTGCATCCTACATATAGCAGATTAACGTCATTTAAAATCTTAAAAAAACAAGGTTTAAACTTAAAAATAATTTCACGAGGAATTCACTATGGACTACTTTCATCCACAGTGAACATCTTCAGATATTAATTAAGCAGCAATGACAGGTTGCTTAACTGCTGGACTATTACCAATTTGCCATACATATGGTAGCGGCGTTTGATTAATCTCCCAATCACCAATGACTTTCTGTTTATAAATAAGTGGATTATGCGATGACACTACACGAGCATTACGCCAAAAGCGATCTAACTGTTTAGTTGTCGAGCTTGCTGAAGCGCCCAAGGCATTAAACAATTCACTACTCAAATTTAGTACCAACTCTGATATGACCACTTGCCCTTTAGAGGATTCAAGCTCCGCACGGTCATTCGCTTGCTGATCCAACAGGGTATCAGACTGAAAATGACTTAAATATGCGACATCCAAAGCTTCTGCTGCACGAAGTGTAATTGCTTCAGCTGCATAAGACTGTGCCGACGCCTTACCAATCACTTGTAAAATTTGTGCATCATCTCGAACTAAATCAGCATTACCATGGCTGTAAATACGTGTGCGTTCACGGACTTCATTACTGAAAACGTCCACAGCATTTTGTGCTATACCTGCCAGCGTTGCCAAATGCACGACCTGATAGAACGCCGTTTGATATTTAAAGCGCTGATCGAATGGCAAAATATGATCACGATCAATACTGACATCTTGAATATTTAGTGTGCCGCTGCCTGTGGTTTTTTGGCCAAAGCCATCCCAATCATCGTATACTTGTATGCCAGCGTCATGTGTTGAAACTGCGGCTATAACATGTTGATTCGTTGTTTCATCTAAAGCGAATAGATCGATCCAATCTGCAAAGATTGTTCCGGTAGAATAGTATTTTTGACCATTGACCCTTAGCTGACCTTGCACATTTTCAGTAACTCGGGTAACAACATCTCCAATTTCAACTTTTCCGATTTCTGTCCAAGCATTACCGACCAAATCGCCTTGCAGAAAGCGCTTAAACCAAACTGTTTGATCTTGTGTTTTTTGCGCATTTAAACGGTCTTCTACAAAAGCAAAATGACCTCTTAATGCCTGTACAACATTAGAATCGGCCTTAGCCAATTCAATTAACAACTGAAACAACTGTTTTTGTGAAACCCCGTCACCGCCAAAAGCCACGGGTACACGGACCGCACCAAATCCAGCTTGTTTTAACCATGAAATTGCATCATATGGCAGTTTCCTATTTTGTTCCCGCGCCAAAGCGCCTTCTGCAATTCTCTGAAAAATCGGACGGAACTTAGCGGCCACTTGATCATAGTCAGCACCTAAAGATAAGGGCTGTTTATTATTTTGAATCGTCATAATCTTCTCCTCTTAACTCCAAGCATGGCGCGGCGGTGGTACATCATTTAAATAGTAGTTGCCTACAATATTCAGCTTCCAACGTACGGGATCGTGCAAAGTATGCGTGCGCGCATTACGCCAATGACGGTCTAAATTCAGCTCAGACAATGTTGATCGTGTGCCTGAGAGTTCAAATAGTTTATTCGCCGCAAGTAACGCAATTTCAGTCGTCAGGACCTTAGATTCTGCTGTTAGTAGTGTTGCCTCTGACACTGTTTCTTCTGTTGGGTTCTCTACGGCTCGGTCTATCGCTTCACCCGCCAAAGCCAACACTGCCTCTGCAGCTCGGAGTTTAATTTTCAACTCGCCGATGTTGGCAATCGTATACGGATCTTGCACCGCCTTTTCTAAGCCTGAATCAATCCAAGGACGTGCATGCTGGCGTATATATTGAATCGTTTCATTAATCGCACCGCGCGCAATACCAGCATCGACAGCAGATTGAATGAATTGAGAAATAGCGCCCGCAGCCGTTGGACGTTCAAAAGCTTGATGAATGGGTACAATGTGATTTAAATCCACTTTGACATTGTCCAACAGTACAGAACCGCTGACTGTCGTTCTTTGTCCAAAACCACTCCAGTCGTTAATAATGGTTAAACCCGGCGTATGCTGGGGTACTAAGGCTGCATAAGGCTTTCCATCATTCACAGCAACAACAGGTATCCAATGTGCAAGCAAAGCGCCTGTTGCAAAGAATTTTTGACCATTAATGAGCGCATGATCATCTTTAAACTCAATGGCTGTTGTTAATTCTGCAACTGTTTTGGAACCTTTTTCTGAAAATGCATTGCCAAAGCGTTTACCTTGTAAGACTTGATCAAAGAAAAACTCTTGCTGTGATGAATTTGCATCCAAACGAATATGCTCGACAAAGGCCCAATGGTTTTGAGCAATTTGTCCTAGGGATGAGTCTGCACTAGAAATAATTTTGACCACTTCTGCAAGGGTTTTATAACTCACTCCTGCACCACCAAATTGACGCGGTACAGTAATGCCCCACAAACCTGATGCTGAATATTGCTGTACTTCCTGTAAAGGTAAGCGGCGTTCATGATCGCGTTTAGCTGATTCTTTTGTAAATTCCACAGCTAATTGTTCAGCAACATCGATAGCTTCTTGATCAGATCGAATAATATGCGCTAAACCGTTAGATTGATAGAAATCGCGCGGAATGTTTTGCGCCTCTTTTAGTTTAATTTCAATTTTTGAAGTCATTATTAAAATGCTCAGTTTAGATATTATTCAAATAAGCTAGCACTTTTTATTTTGATTATTTATAGAATTATCATCAAAACAAATCAGTTTTGATGACATGGAATTTACATTTTTAATTGTCAAACAATAACTTTATAAGCCGTACCAAACAAAAAATACATCTGCTTATCCATATAAATATATGAGCTTTGCATAAATTATGATTAGTATTTATTCAGATTTCTTTTTGACTTTTTATTAATAAATGCAGCTGTATTTTTATATACCCTCTTATGCAAGAGATTAAATAACCCAGTAAAAAATCATGTCTAAAAATATTCGCTTCAATGCCTTTGAAATGAACTGTATTGCACATCAGTCACCCGGTCTGTGGCGTCATCCATTAGACCGTTCTACAGAATACAAAGACCTAGAATATTGGACCGACTTAGCAAAAATTTTAGAACGCGGAAAATTTGATGGCGTATTTATAGCAGATGTTTTGGGTATTTATGATGTCTACCACGGTTCTGCTGAACATGCGCTGACTGGCGCTGTCCAAGTACCTGTGAATGATCCTTTGCAAATTGTTCCAGCAATGGCAGCTGTCACCAAGCACTTAGGCTTTGGTGTCACGACTTCGATTTCATTTGAACATCCCTATCCTTTTGCACGACGTATGAGCACTTTAGATCACCTGACGAAAGGCCGTGCCGGATGGAATATTGTGACTTCATATCTAGAAAGCGGCTCTAAAAATTTAGGCCTAAAAACCCAAGTCAGCCATGATAACCGCTATGATATCGCAGATGAATATTTAGAGGTCCTCTATAAACTCTGGGAAGGTTCTTGGGAAGATGATGCTGTGCTACGCGATAAGCAAAAAGGGATTTTTGCCGATTACCGTAAAGTGCATCCAATTCAACATGAAGGAAAATACTTTACAGTTCCTGGCATTCATATTTGCGAACCTTCACCCCAGCGTACACCGGTTTTATATCAAGCTGGCGCTTCAGCACGCGGACAACAGTTTGCTAGTCAAAATGCGGAATGTGTTTTCATCTCGGCACCAACTCAAATTGCTGTAAAAAAGCTGGCAGATGGTATTCGTCATAATTTAGTGAAAGAAGGCAAAGATCCGAATTCTGTTCTGATCTATACCATGCTGGCCATAGTGGTTGATGAGACCGATGAAAAAGCCCAAGCAAAATTCTATGAATATCAGCAATATGGCAGCTATGATGGTGGTTTGACGCTTACTTCGGGCTGGTCAGGTGTCGACTTTTCGCAGTTTAAACCAACCGATCAAGTTGAATACATTCAGACCGATGCCATTCAATCCATGCTGCAATCTTATGTAGAATCAGATCCTGATAAAATTTGGACGATTGAGGAAATTGCAAAATGGACCAGTGTCGGCGGTAACGGCCCAGTCATTGTTGGCTCACCAATCACCGTGGCAGACCGCTTACAAGAGTGGATTGAGTACACTGGTATCGATGGCTTTAACTTAGCCTACATATTGGCGCATAAGAGTTTTGAAGATATTGTGGAATACGTGGTACCAGAATTACAACGTCGTGGTGTATATCAAACAGAATATGCTGACGGAACCTTGCGTGAAAAACTCTTCGGCCAAGGCGCGAAATTGCCCGACAACCACCGTGCGGCGCAATACCGATATAAAAATCACGCTCAAGTTGCGAACAAGCATCAACACCTTGAAATGGCTTAAGCCACTTTTTTTAGGCAAAAAAAACAGCAGATGATCTGCTGTTTTTTGCTTTCAGGCTAAGCGATATAGCTGGTTTG
Organism: Acinetobacter amyesii; assembly: GCF_023499985.1. Taxonomy (NCBI): domain Bacteria; kingdom Pseudomonadati; phylum Pseudomonadota; class Gammaproteobacteria; order Moraxellales; family Moraxellaceae; genus Acinetobacter; species Acinetobacter amyesii. The sequence goes on from NZ_JAMCOU010000013.1 coordinate 155,037, forward strand.
GGCCAGTATAGAAGCTTTTACCATCTAGATTCAGGTTAAATGTCTCACCTGTTTCTAATTCAATCATTTGCCCAACATCAACCCAAATTAAACCAGCATTGGTATTTTGTTGACGTTTCAAAGGCACCAATTTCACATTAATTTCATCGCCATTTACAGCTTTGGCAGTTTGCCAAGTATTTAAAATATTCAAAAGATTTACTCAACATGTGAGCTTTTTGTGACAGAACAAAGAGATTAATCAATCGGGTTTGGAATAATAATTCTGTAGTTACAAAGATAAGATTCAAGTCAGAAGCTTGAATACAGATAAATCACAATCAGCTAAATAAAAAAGATAAGCAGGAACATTACCCGCTTCGAGTTAAGCAGAAGTATACAATATTGTGCTTTGATTAGCAAAAGTAGAGTTTACATATACTCTAAGCCACTACTTTTGCTAAAATTATTGAATTAAAATTTTAACCATCGAGTAAATTAATTACCCATACAGTGAATAATATAACGAAGGCTGTATCGCTTAGTAACCACCTTCTGTTTTCGTTACTGGGGTATCATTTTTGTATTTCGATAAAAGTTCACGTAACGAATTCATGAGCACACTGGTATCGACACCCACGGCAACAAATTCTGTGCCTAACTCGATATATTTCTGAGTCACATCATGTTGTGTCGACAAAATACCTGCAGCTTTACCCGCCTTACGTATGCGCTGAATCGCATCAATCACGGTTTTTTGTACTTCAGGATGATTCGGATTCCCTTGATAACCCATCGTCGCCGACAAATCTACTGCACCAATAAACACCCCATCGATGCCATCAATTTTCAATATTTCATCCAAGTTTTTAATCCCTTCAACCGACTCAATCTGAATCAGTAAACAGATATTTTCATGTGCATTTGCATAATAGTCAGGAATACTGTTCCAACGTGTTGCACGTGCTAATGCTGCACCAACGCCTCTAATACCGTTGGGTGGATAACGTACTGCCTTAACCATAAGTTGAGCTTGTTCAACAGTTTCGACCATAGGGATGAGCAAGGTTTGCGCACCTATATCCAACAATTGTTTGATTAATTGCACACTACCAATTGGAGGTCGAACCACAGCTTGCGAAGGATATGCTGCAATACTTTGCAATTGCGACAATGTCGTCCGCAAGTCACTTGGCGCATGCTCACCATCAATGAGCAACCAGTCATAACCTGCATTTGCAGCTATTTCAGTACCATAAGCATCGGCTAAACCGACCCACAAACCAATCTGCTGTTCGGTTTTTAATTTTTTCTTGAAATGATTGGTGTAATCCATCGCTGCTGTCTCATGCTTAAACTATGATTAACTACAATTGATTAAACGCCTTTTGGCAAAAACTACCAATAGCATTTATCTATCTTATGATTTTATATAACTCTAATTCGCACTTCATACAGCTTAAATCTGTTAATTTTTAGCCATTGAGTCCAGCATATACGACTAAGATCTATCTTTGGAAAATTTTCTCCTTAGACCATTTGGCCATTTATCCGCTAAACTACAGCAAACTATATCTGGAGATATTCGATGGATCTGTTAAACGTATCAAAACAACGCTATACCACGAAAGCATATAATCCTGCTAAAAAAATTCCACAGGAACAATTTGAGCGTTTATTACAAATACTCCGTTTAACACCATCTTCCATTAATATTCAGCCTTGGCATTTTTTTATTGCAGATCATGATGCAGCCAAACAACGCATTGCCAAAGCCTTAGTAGGAAAATATGCCTACAATGCCCCAAAAGTTTTAGATTCATCACATACGATTTTATTCTGTACTAAAGCAGACATCACTGCAGAGCATTTAGATAATCTTTTAAATCAGGATGATCGTAGTGGTCGCTTTAAAGATGACAAAGCAAAACAAGGTCAAAAAGACAGCCGTACAGGTTATGTCGATTATTATCGTAATGAAAAAGGTGATATTCAACGTTGGGCTGAAAACCAAACATTTATTGCTTTAGGTCAAATGCTTTTGGCAGCAGGCATTGAAGGTGTCGATGCAACACCGATTGGTGGATTTGACGAAGCGATCATCACTGAAGAATTGGGCTTAGTTGAACAAAACTTGATTCCTTCTGTACTGATGACTTTAGGTTATCGAAGTGAAAATGATTTCAATGCGAAATTACCTAAATCACGTCTGAATGCTGAAGAAATTTTTACACACCTCTAAGCTTTCCATAAAACCGACGAAAGGGGCAATTTTGCCTCTTTTTTGTCATTTCGGGACTTATTATTTAAACAATTATCGAGTATATTCTGCTCAAAATATACTCAGGTCTCTCCCTATGCCTACAGCTATAAAATTACCCATGAAATTTCATTGCGAAGCGTGCAATACGGTTTATTTACAAAAATATGCGGGCGATATGCTTCATAGCTATCCAAACTGCCCAAACTGTAAACAACCGGGTCAGTTACAAGGCACGATTGAAACTCAAGATTTCCTAAAACACCCCGTTGCAGTGGGTAAATGTTATTTTGAAAATACCTTACAACGATTTCAACAACTCACACGTTAACTAAGCATCTAAAACTAAAAGCCCTCAATACGAGGGCTTTTTTAATAACGACATATTTAGCAACAATGTGAAAATAGAAAATTTATAAATTGGTCTGAACTTTGCTGAATAAATTGAATCAGAACAACAAATCAAGCAGAGGTGGGACATGTCATATTTACTACAAATGCCGATGAAGTTTGAATGCGGTCATTGCCATCAAATGTATCTGCATACTTATCAATATACCGACCTCCACTGCCCTGAGTGTCCAACGTGTCGAGATCAAGGACTGCTCATGGGCCTGGCTGAATGGGATGATGTACTACAGCACCCGATCGTTTTTGCTAAAAATTATCTTAGACAGACATGGCATATGCTAAGCAAACCACACTCATGATCCCTGCAATCAAACCAAATACGGTTGCGACTCTCAATTTTTCTTTAAAGATGATAAGGCCCGCAACCACACCTAAAACCACGACCAAAATATTCATTCCAGCAAACACGATTGCAGGTGTGTCTTTAAGCAACATGTGGGCTTTCACATACAGTGCGATATTGGCAAAGTTCAAGAGACCTAAGCCCAATCCAGCGAGGATATTTTTGGTCTGCCCCAAACTGCCGTGCTGTACGATGTTATAAATGCTCGAAAGTAAAAATGCACAAATAAACACCAAATTTAAAGTCACCGCAAACTGCATGCCCAAACCTGAAGCAAATTTTAATAGCACATCAATCAGTGCATAGCCTGCCCAAACGCTTAATAAAAATAAAATCCCCTGCTTTCCATCAATGCTTCCCTTGCGCTGTGAAAATAAAATCAGCAATACCGCAAGTACACCAAGTGCAATACCAATGAGCTTAATAGCATTAAAATATTCACTGAAAATAAAATAGGCTGCGCTAAGAGAAAGCACAACAGATAAGCGCTGAGCCAATTCGGTTTTTAAAATACCTGCTGTTTGCAGTGAGCGTGCTAAGCAATAAAAAATCGTCGGCAATAATACACCCAAAGCCGCAATTAAAACCCACGGCGTTTTATTAATCGAAATATGAGCTAGATCCGGCTTAAACCATAGAAAACATAAAATACTCGCAGATGCATAATTCCATGTGATCATTTGTGCAGGGTTAAAACCCCGATCACGACAGAGTTTTAGAATTACTGAAACGAGAACACTGCAAATCGCGGCAGCAAAGATCAATTCCATGACACGCTCTTATTCTTGAGTTGTATTTAAAGCAATATTTCTAAGTTCAAATCAAAGAAAAGCCCACTTAATTGTGGGCTTTTCTTCAAAAATAATCTATCTCAAGACAAATTATTTATAGTGACTCACCATTTTCTCTAAAGAAATTGGACGAATCTTGTCAGCATTACCCGCTGTACCAAATGCTTCATAACGATCGATACAAATTTGTTTCATCGCATCAACAGTTGCAGAGAAGAATTTACGTGGGTCAAATTCAGCTGGTTTTTCAGCCATCATACGGCGCATAGCACCTGTAGATGCAAGACGTAAGTCAGTATCGATGTTAATTTTACGAACACCGTGTTTGATTGCGTCTACAAGTTGGTCTACTGGAACACCATAAGTTTCGCCGATGTTACCACCGAATTCATTAATTACAGCCAACCATTCTTGTGGCACAGAGCTTGAACCGTGCATTACAAGATGCGTATTTGGTAACGCAGCGTGAATTTCTTTAATACGGTCAATCGCTAAGATGTCACCTGTAGGTGGACGAGTAAATTTGTACGCACCGTGTGAAGTACCCACCGCAATTGCAAGTGCGTCAACATTTGTATCTGATACAAATGAACGCGCTTCTTCAACTGAAGTTAAAAGCTGAGAATGATCAAGTACGCCTTCAGCGCCTACACCATCTTCTTCACCAGCCATACCAGTTTCAAGGCTACCTAAACAACCGATTTCGCCTTCTACTGAAACGCCACACGCATGTGCCATTTGAACAGTACGATGAGTCACGTCTACGTTGTATTCGTATGAAGTTGGCGTTTTACCGTCTTCACCTAAAGAACCGTCCATCATCACTGATGAGAAGCCAAGTTGAATAGAACGTTGACATACATCAGGGCTAGTACCATGGTCTTGGTGCATAACCACAGGAATATGTGGCCATTCTTCGATTGCTGCCAAAATCAAATGACGCAAGAACGGAGCGCCTGCATACTTACGTGCACCCGCAGATGCTTGTACAATTACAGGTGAATTTGTTGCATCTGCTGCAAGCATAATTGCACGCATTTGTTCTAAGTTGTTTACGTTGAATGCTGGTACGCCGTAAGCATGTTCGCCGGCGTGATCCAAGAGCTGGCGCAATGAAATAAGAGCCATAATATCCTCCCAGGTAATGCCGCATATTCTACATGCTCAATCATTTCAATTCAGCAACAAATAACACTATTTAAAAAAAAATCCCTGCATTTGCAGGGACTTTTTAAATAAAGACAACAATCTTAGTGAGCTGCTGTTGCTGAAGCGGCTGTTTCAGCGTCAGCTGTTGCTTCGTCTGCAGGTGCATTTGCAATTTCAGCAGGAACATCTTGGTTCTTTTCATCCAATACTGGCTTATCAAGTTCATCAATGGCTTTTTGTTGTTCTGGCGTTGTTTGAGCATTGTCTACGGCAACAGCAGATGCTTCTGATTCCGTTGGTGCAGACTCTTTTTTAGCACAAGCTGTCAAAGTTAATGGTGCGATTAAAAGTACAGCAAGTGCAAGTTTTAAGTTCATCGTTGTTTCCTACTACTGCAAATTAGGTGTTGCGATGAATTTTATTGCAGAAATATTGCACTTTGATGACGGCAAAATGAATGGGCGATAAAAAAAGGCTGACCGAAGCCAACCTTTTTTAATACTGTATTATCTTATTGATAATACTAAATTAAGCACGGTCAAGAAGCGCTGCTACAGCAGGGAGTGTTTTACCTTCTACGAATTCAAGGAAAGCACCACCACCAGTCGAGATGTAACCAATTTTGTCTGCAACTTCATATTTATCAATTGCAGCAAGCGTGTCACCACCACCCGCGATCGAGAAGCCTTCAGATTCTGCAATCGCTAAAGACAATGCTTTGGTGCCTTCGCCGAATTGATCAACTTCAAACACACCTATTGGACCATTCCATAGAATAGTTTTTGAAGTTTTCAAGATTTCTGCAAATGCTTTTGCAGTTTCAGGGCCCACATCCAAAATCATGTCATTGTCTGATACATCTTCAACTTTTTTCACGACAGCTTTAGCAGCAGCTAATGAACCGAGGAAGTCTGCAAAATCAATTTCAGCAGCATCAGCAACAACAACATCTGTTGGAAGTGGTACTGATACTTTTGCAGCAATGGCTTTTGCTGTATCGATCAAGTCATTTTCACAAAGTGATTTACCAACATTGAAGCCCGCAGCAGCTAAGAATGTATTGGCAATACCACCACCCACGATCAATTGATCACAGATGTCAGATAGTGAAGTTAATACATCTAATTTAGTAGAAACTTTTGAGCCTGCAACAATCGCAACCATTGGTTTTGCAGGAGTTTTAAGTGCACGGCCTAGTGCATCAAGCTCAGCAGCAAGTAAAGGACCTGCAGCAGCCACTTTTGCACAACGTGCTACGCCTTCAGTCGATGCTTCTGCGCGGTGAGCCGTACCAAATGCATCCATAACGTAAACATCACAAAGTGCTGCATATTTAGCAGATAATTCAGGATTGTTTTTCTTTTCACCTACGTTGAAACGGCAGTTTTCTAGTAAAACCACTTGACCTGGCGCAACGTCAACACCGTCTAAATAATCAGTGATCAGTTGAACATCTTGACCCAAAGCTTCTGTTAAATAAGCGGCTACAGGTGCTAGAGACTGTTCTGCTTTAGGCTCACCTTCAACAGGACGACCTAAGTGTGAATACACCATTACAGCAGCACCTTTTTCTAAAGCTGCTTTAATTGTTGGCAACGCCGCACGTAAACGTGCATCGCTTGTAATCACGCCATTTTTAACTGGTACGTTAAGATCTTCACGGATCAGAACACGTTTACCCGCCAAATCTAGGTCAGTCATACGCTGAAAGTTCATGCATTACTCTCTTTTATTGATATCAAAACGCGACGATTTTAAATGATTATGCAGAAAAACGTTAGCTTCTTTTGCAGAAAAGCTATGTCGAGCCAAAGTTTTGTTATGATAGCGAAAAGCCTTATAAAGATTCAGCGCTTATGTCGATTCATCCAGACCCAAATATTAATCGTTTAAATGTTTTAGGCGAACCCTTGGCAAGCTGTTGTTTTGATCCGATTACCGGATATTTTAGAAATGGCTTTTGCCATACAGCAACAACAGACCTTGGTCAGCATACGATGTGTGCACAAATGACATCTGAATTTTTAAACTTTTCCCAAAAAGTTGGCAATGACCTAATCACACCCTTACCCGAAGTTGGTTTTCCAGGACTACAACCTGGTGACTTCTGGTGTATCTGTGTGACTCGCTGGGTGGAAGCGTATCAAGAAGGATTTGCCCCACCTATTAAAATACAAGCGTGTCACCAAGCGGCGCTGTCTTATGTACCGCTTGATGTACTTATGGAATATGCAGTGTAATGAGTACTTCCAAAATCATTTTGGCTTCTAGCAGCCAAACCCGTAAAGACCTAATGGACCGTTTACGGATTGATTACCTCTCAATCGTACCAGATATAGACGAAACACCTCGTGGTGAGAACCACGCTGATGAGTTAGCAAAGCGACTGGCATTTGAAAAAGCTTCAGCAATTGCAAACCAACACCCAGACGCGATTGTGATTGGTTCTGACCAAGTCGCATGGCGCGAAGGCGCACCAGATATTTTTATCGGTAAACCGCTTTGCGATGAAAAAGCCATTAAGCAGCTTCAAGCCAATTCTGACAAAATCGTTTATTTCAGTACGGCACTCAGTGTCCAACAAAAATCGACAGGTTTTGAACAAACCCTTGTCGAGCACTATAAAGTGAAGTTTCGCAAACTTAGCTTGCCTGAAATTGAACGTTATGTTCAGGTTGAACAACCGTTACACTGCGCTGGCAGTTTTAAATGTGAAAGTTTAGGGATTAGCTTATTTGAAGAAATGATCGGGCAAGACCAAACTACACTCATGGGTATGCCGATGATTAAACTCTGCAATATTTTGCGTGAGCTTAATATCTTAGTCCCATAATTTTAAAATCTTTATCTGTTACAGCATAATAAACACATCATTAGCTCTTTATGGGCTAATGATTAAAAAGTCACTTACTTATTTATTACAACCAAGAACTGAAAACATGAAAACGTTTAATTTACTTTCATCTAGCCTCATTAGCATTAGCCTTCTATTTTGTTCGACAAACGGTCATACCAATACAGTGAATCAAACTGTGACCAACTCTCAGCAATACAATAAAAACTTAGTCAATGAATGGGTTCAATATAAATTTATCTATGCTGAATTAGAACAACAAGGCGCTGCAATGCAGGAGCAAATCATTCAACAGCTAGGCACTAAGACCAAAACCGGTGGTAGTAACACGCCAGAACAACAAATCAATAAACTGGTTGCTCTAGGCAAACAAAAATTTGAAAGCATTCAACCACAAACAGTTGAAGTAAAAAAACTTCTAAAACTACAAACCGAAAATGTTGAAATGATGGCAAAAGTCATGCCGAATCATTTCAAATTAATGTCTGATAAAGAAAATACTAAAATTGACACCAATGCACATTTTGAGCAATTCATGAAATTTTCAGCGACCACGGCTGCTGCCAATAGCTATGATTTGGAAGTTGAAAAATTAGTCATGCAATATCTCAAAGACAATCCTTTAAAATAGTCTCAAGCTAATCGAAATAATTTAATGAAATAGAGCCTTGCTAAAAACAGGAATCTCAAGGGACAATATATCCATTGAAATTGTATGTATTTAGCTATGGCTCATTCTCTTGACATCCTCGGCGGTATCAGCGCTGAACAATTCCTTGCCGAATATTGGCAGAAAAAACCATTATTGGTTCGTAATGCACTCCCTGAAATTGCCCATATACTAGAACCCAAAGACATTCTTGAATTGGCTTTAGAAGATAACGTCACTGCACGTCTCATCAAACAAAAAGATCGTGATCCTAACCAATGGACAGTAAAATCTTCTCCACTACTTAAAGCCGATTTTCAAAAAATGCCGAAACTGTGGACTTTATTGGTTCAAGCTGTCGATCATTATTCTTTTGACCTAGCCGAGCTATGGAAGCAGTTTTCATTTATTCCGCAATGGCGTCGTGATGACATCATGGTGTCGTATGCACAAAAAGGTGGCTCTGTCGGACAACATTTTGATTTTTACGATGTATTCCTCGTACAAGGCTATGGTCACCGCCGTTGGCAATTGGGTCAGATGTGTGATGCAGATACTCCATTTGTCGAAGGTCAACCGCTTCGCTTACTGCCAGAAATGGACGTTCATTTTGATGAAGTACTTGCTCCCGGCGACTTACTTTATGTGCCACCAGGCCTATCACACTATGGCGTAGCTGAAGATGAATGTCTGACCTATTCATTTGGCTTCCGCATGCCAAATGTCACTGAAATGATGGATCGAGTGACAGACAAATTCACAGACAATCCTCTACTTAAAAATCCATTAACTGACATTTTACGTGACCAAATCAGTGCGATTGGCCAAGTGACTGAAAATGAACTTGAGTATTTAAAAGAAAAGTTATTTGAACAATTGCAAAATTCAACCGTACTTGAAGATGCAATCATGAGCTTAATGTCAGAACCTAAATATCCTGACAATATTCCTGAAGCCGAAGAAATCGGCACTGGTGATCTTGAAGAGGCCTTAGATCAAGGCTATCAACTCATGTTAGAACCGGCTTCACGCTTACTATATACAGAGCAAGACGGTGATATTTTGTTTTGGGCAAATGGCGAAGGAATCTGTATCTCAGACGAATTTGCAGTGCATTTAAAAACCATTGCCGATGGCCAAAGTCTAGCGCTAGACGAATCTTTATATGATGCTGATATCTTAGAAGATATTGCCATGCTATTAAATGAATCTGTACTGATGCTCGTCCCAACGGAAGCTGAATAAACTCAATAAAAAGGGAGCGTCATGCTCCCTTTTTATACTGCTGAATAGCATTATTTTCGCTTTCTACGATTTAAAAAATCTTCGACTTGATCGGCTTTTTTCTCCACGATCACACGATAAACCCATACAATCAATAACACCAATCCAATAAACCACAGATAGCGCATTACACCGTATTGACTAACTTTGCCTTGCCAAATTTGTAATTCAATACTTTGAAACTCCACATTCCTCGACTCTAACAAACTTAGTTGACTGGTCATACTATTTGGATCATTGGCAGCATTGACCGAGAAAGGCGCACCGTCCATAACAAAAGTAAATCTTGTCCTGCATCCAATGTTTCTAATCGTTCAACCTGATCAACACCTGCATCCATTTGCATGAGATTGCTTGAGCTTTGCTGAATAGCGGCATTATAGTTATCAATTTTAAATTTAACGGATACCTCACCACTGGTCATTGCCCTACCTTTGACCAACAAGACTGCACGATATGGGTTTGGCTCGATGTCGCCGTGTAATCCACTGCAAAATTTTTAGTGTTTAATGCATTTGTATCGCTTTGACTTTCTGTGAGTAATTGCTGAATTTCTTCGGAGCTTAACACTGCTTGTTGGAACAAAATTGCCCATACTCACCTGGTTTAGGCGCTTGATCCTGCGAATCACAAGCTGCGATAAAAGTGACACAGCAGAAGAATGCAATGCGCTTTAGATGACTTAATATCGAATTGATCATCATTTTTATTATTTCAACATATTATTTTATGCAGCTGATTTTAAATTAATTTCTGTTTGAATAATGGTACAGCCTTGCTGAGAATGAATTTTGAAATTTCCGCCTATACGCTCCACACGCATTTTCATACTTCTCATACCGATACTCATGCCATGATTTGAAACACTCTCAACATCAAAACCGACGCCATCATCTTCAATAGTTAATAACAATGCGCCATTTTCGAACTGTGACAGCGTGACATTGACATGATTTGCTTGGCTATGTTTCACAATATTGGTCAGGCTTTCTTCAATCACTCGTATTAAAGTCAGACACTGAATTGCCGTTGGTTTGATCGCCCACTGCGAAGGAATACACCATTTGGCATTCATTTCCACTTCATCCATCAACTGACTAAAGCGATGTCGAACAGGTGCGATCCAGAGCAAAGGTGAATCTGGCACTTTACTGTCTAAAGATGATCCACTATCAATAATTTGCCTTAAATCATCGCGCAATAATTTCAACATCGACAAGAACTGTCTGTTTGGAATATTACTTTCGCACTGATCAACCAAGATCATCGAGCGCACAATGGATGCGCCCAGACCATCATGCAGATCATGCGATAATTTAATCCGTTCCTGCAGGCGTACATTACTCAGTTCAAGCTGATGTTTATCATTCAAGCTACTACATAGTTCATCACTGACTTTCTGAACTTCAAATGCCAAATCATCATTATATTTTTCAATTTTCTGTATATTTCGATTGAGTCTCGCCCCCAAGATCACCACTATAAATAAGGTTATAATCGGTGAAGTAAAGGGTGATAAAGGTGTAAAATTTTCTTTTGGAAAGAGTACCAAGACCATGATGTCAGCTATGACTATCACAATTATCGCAGTCAAACAGATTGCTAATAAAATATAGTCCTTTCTTCGTTCTTTGAAACAAATTTTACACAGATAGAGGTAAGTGATAAAAAAGAATGCACAATACAAAAAGAAAATAAGGCTCGAAATATCTGCATTTTGTTCGAATGGCCAAATACACACCACACCAATCAGTGCAGCAGTCAACATTGTGAATGACAGTTCTATTCGGGGAAACTTACGCCCAAGAAAGCGTAAGATATAAATGCTAAAGCACTGAAAGTACAGCATTACAAATATCAGATTAGCTTTGGCAGAAAAAACCGAATCTGGGTATGGAAAGGTTTCAGTAGTCAGGGCATTACTGAGAAATAAAATCCACAGCACTGTTGAAAGCGCAAACCAGCCAAAACTGGTATCACGAGGACGCATCAACCAAATGATAAAGCAAATTAGACCCAAGACCCCAGAAAGAAAAATATTTAACTGTAATATGGTCCGACGTGTAAATGTTGTTTTTTCGGCTTGCTCTACCGTTGCCATTACATTGTTAAATACTACTGGGCCCAAGCCAGCATTTAAACTCGAGTAACCATACACATAGATCAAAGTTTCATTATGATCATGTTTGATTCCACTTATCGGTAAAATCCAATAGCGCGCAACATTCCAACTTTTAGAAATCGGTTCTTGAAGATTTTTATTGGTCCACAGCAAGTCGCCATTCAGAAAGACTGAACCCGTATTAATGATATAATCAATATATAGTACGATGGGTTCTGCCAAACGGGCATTATTTTTACAGTACCAAGACCAGTCTAGTTTATACCAAGCACCACCTTGATAACCTTCCCAGTCTTTATCTTCTTTCCAACGATCAGGTAATTGTGTGGTTTTCCATCCCGTTCTGGGTAATTCTTGATTGGATGGTGTTTTCACCCGTGAAATGCTATTCACAGTTACATTACATTGATCATTTACAGGGAATACTTGCTCTGCATGACTCAAGCTCCCCCATACTAAACAGAGGATAAATAATACAAAATATCCTCCTTTACGCATTATAAAATACCCATAGATCTTGCTGTACTCACGGCTTTTGTTCGTTTCGTTACGGCTAATTTTCGGTAAATATGTTTAATATGGCTTTCTACGGTATAGCGTGATACAAAAAGCTGTTCAGCAATCTCACGATTACTCAAACCTTGAGCAACCAAACATAAAATTTCTTTTTCACGACTGGTCAGCAGGTTTAAGTCTGCTTCATCGGCGACTGTTTGTTCTGGACTTGGTGCTTCAGCTTCAGATATTTGTTTGAGGATTTCTCGTGCAATAAATGGGTCAATCGGCGCCCCACCACGTAAAATACTCCGAATAGATAAAAGTACTTCAGCATCATCACGTTCTTTTAATACATAGCCTGTTGCGCCTGCTTTAATCGCAGCAAATAAGCTTTCTTGTGTACTCCATGCAGAGACAACCAAGATCATAGTATTACTTTCGAGGGAACGTATTTTTTCAATAATTTCGATACCACTACCATCAGGCAAACCTAAGTCAACTAAGGCTAAGGATATCGGTTGTGTCTCTACGGCTTGAATAGATTCTTTAACATTTTTGGTGAAGATAAGCTCTTCACGCTTATAACCCAGCTCCGTCAAAATTTGACGTAAACGTAATTGAATAATTTCCTCATCTTCAACGACAAGCACCGGTACGGGTAGTATGACTTCTTGTGTTGACATGATTTACTTCCCCCAAAAACATGAAATGTCTTTTACATTAATCAGTTTAATCCTTTTAGGATATCCCTGTAATTAAGTAAATTTCTTATTTTTAATAATTTATTCTAATTCAATTGATGCAGTTATGATGCATTTTTCTTCTAATTTTAGACCCATTTATCATTACAATATGTGTATAGCCATCTGTCTGACTATACACTGCACTTAGCTTAAACTTGAGTAAGATTAGCTCAAATATTGCTTTTTCAGATATTTTACAATTTTTTCAGATTCAAAAAGTTCTACACCAGTATTAGGATCTTTCAAGTATGGTACTTGAATATTGTTCCCCATGATTTTTAACACTTGTTCACGCTTACCACCTTTTAGAGGTACATATTTACCAGGTTTTAAGCGCATTATCGCTAATCCTTGATCTTGCCAACGCTCCTTAGCCACATTATGAAAAGTATATGCCAGCTCCATTTCAGACAATGCGCTACGTACGATGCGTGTATATGGACTCGCTTCAAAACCCCATAGTTCTAAGAGTTGACTTGGTGCATCACGATGGATAACTTTACGGTGCACCCACACGCCTTGAGCCCCATTAATTAAGGTTCCAACATAGGCAATATACGGAATTTTAGGATAATTGGCATACTTCTTAGGAGTCTGGCCTGTTTTGCCATAATATTTAAATAAATGATGAATAATTTGCTGAGATTCGTACAAACGATCCCCAGTATTGTCATCCACCAAGAAAGGGAATTGCTGTTTTCCACCCAATTTTTGCACGTCTAAACGGTACTTTTTAGCCCCTTTGGGACATGGGTAGACCTCATAATCCAAATTGAGTGTGGTTAGTACTTCTCGTACACGACGACAATACGGAGAACCTTCAAATTCGTACAGTTTAAGGGCTTTTTCAGGTTGTTTGGGATAAGGCGTCCCATTTGTACCTCGTCCGCCCTCTGCTACGCCTGAGAGCAACGCTTGCGCCACTTTTAATTGATGCAACAACATACTTTTTTCCTTTCTTTTTTTATTTGGTATTTTTATACAACAGCCGAGAGTCCTCAGCTGATGTTTGTATTTTCTTTTTCACATTTATATCGTCGTGTATGAGCAAGAATTACGCTTTCATTCCACGACTAAAAATTCAAGTACGCTTATAAAGCAACCAATTGCTCTTTTGAAACAACGATGCCGTTATTATCAGCATAGATAAAATCACCAGACTGAATGTTTACACCACCAAAACTTAATGGAATATCTGTTTCACCCACGCCTTTGCGGTTACTTTTTTGTGGAATTGCGGCCAAAGCATGCACACCTAAATCAAGTTCGGCTATTGCATCGACATCACGCACGCAGCCGTAAATAATGACACCATTCCAATGATTCCTGACTGCAGATTCAGCAATCATATCGCCCATCAAGGCACAGCGCATCGAAGCGCCACCATCCACAACCAATACTTTACCCGTACCATCGGTTGCCAATAATTCTTTAACACGAGAGTTATCTTCAAAACATTTAACCGTCACCACCTGACCGCCAAAACTTTTTCGTGCACCATAACTTTGAAAGAATTTACCATCCAAAGACGGGATCACCACTTGTAATTCTTTGTCTGGATGATCATCAAGTAAATCACAAGTGACGAATGGAACTGTAGACACGGTATTTCCCTCATTTAATTGTTAGTATGCGTAAATTATCATAAATCTCGAACTTTTCAGTCTGAGTTTGTGCCGCCTCGACCATAGTATGAGCCACTTGCTGTGCTGTCACTGGCTTAAATTTGAAACGGTCAGGCACAAAATGCGAAAAGCGCATATAGAGCTTCTGTGTCGCATCTTCTAAACGCCGAGATTCATGACGCTCGCCAAGTAACAGCGAAGGCTTTAATATCGAAAGTTGATTTAACTTTAAAGTTTTTAAATAATATTCCAATTCCCCTTTGACTCGATTATAAAAAAATGCAGAATTGGCGTCAGCGCCCATAGCACTGACAATAATCAATTGTGTATCTGTATATTCTAATAATTCAGCAAAATGCGCATTGATGCTAAAATCAATTTGATAAAAATTATCTTTAGACCCTGCTTTTTTAATGGTCGAGCCTAAACAACTAAAGGCATGACTATAATCTCTCACATCATCCTGAGTCAGAGAAAGAAAGTCACTGATCACCATTTGTTGAACTTTTGCCAGTCCATTCAGTTCATGGTCACGCTGACGTACCACAGCAGTAATATTCTTACATCTTGCATTTTGACTGAGCTGACGAACCAATTCCCGCCCGACCAATCCTGTTGCTCCGATGACAATCGCATTCTCTATACTTTTAGTCATTTTTCATACAATCTCAATCACTTTAGACTAATCTAACGTTTTCTTTAAAATTTTTCTGCATCTAAAATGTTGTCAAAGCATGTCAAGACTTGACTTAAGCGCTTAGTTTAATCACAATATGGCACTTGTTTACGGGCTGGTGATAGTTCTTCTGATGTTGGTTTTCAGATGTAATTTCAGCCCGCCCAGACCAATCTATTTCAAGGAGTGCACGAGTGGCAAACTCTGCTCAAGCAAAAAAACGTGCTCGTCAAAATGTTAAAGCACGTCAACACAACGCAAGCTTACGTTCTATGGTTCGTACTTATCTTAAACGCACAGTAGCTGCTATTGCTGCTGGTGATTATGCTGTCGCTACAGAAGCTTACAAAAAAGCTGTTCCTGTAATTGACCGTATGGCTGATAAAGGCATCATCCATAAAAACAAAGCTGCTCGTCATAAGAGCCGTTTAAATGCACAAGTTAAAGCTTTAGCTAACTAATTTGTTGCGATAAAAAAAGCCCTTTTTAGGGCTTTTTTTGTACCTATAGGTTTTTAAAAGCAAAAAAATAAGGTCCTCGATGGACCTTATTTTCTATTTACAGAATATTTATCAATCAGTTTCATATTCGTCGCTGATAAATATGTCCATAATAAGTTTTGGCTTGCTGTCAAATTTGTCCAACGCTGATTGGCACCATTGGTACAGCTATATCGAATTAAATCCGCACGGTTACTTTGCAAACGTCCCGTATTTAAATCCATACATTGACCACTTTGACGAATCGTTGTAGTCGCAGGGTCCATGGTCCAAATTTGGTTGGTTTGGTTTAACACACAGCGTTCTAGCGTCACTTTAGCTGAACCACCGTTGCCTGTTATGCATTGATCTGGATTTGATTTGCTGTGTATACGGCCAATGGCATCATATACCCACTGTTCAGTATCATCCGCCGTACAACCGCTTGGGCCACTGATGTATAAATTTAATGTTCCATCAGTTAAGGTTTCAGATTTCAAACAGTTGTTACCATTTTTGATCAATGTCGCCTGCTCGAACAAACCTTCTTGAGTGACTGAAAGCTTTTTCATAAATGCGTCGAGTGCGCTTTGCGCCTCAGGTACTTGATTGGTTAGGTCTTGTGCATACACATTCATCCATCGATTTAGTCGGTATGCGGTGTTTTGTTGCGATTCATAACGGGTTAATTGCTGACGCGCCACACTATTCATCAATGACTTGTCATTTTTATATGACTCATACAGCATTTTTTCGGTTGGATTAAGTGCAACAACAGCATTTGCAGCTTGAGCTTCCAAAGCACTTTCTAATTGAGGTAGTTCGATAGCACGCAAAGCACTATAACCATGCTGACGTCCAATTTTGACGGCTGGCTTGATCGCTGTGCTGTAGACTGGAATATCAATATTTGCTAATAACTTGGCTTCTTCACCTGCTTTTTTACAATACAAATCAACTTTCTGTGGTTGATCTGCCAAAGCTAAATTGACATGCAATTTATTGGCATTACTGCCTAGTCGTACAGGTGCTAAAGCAATATTGTTGACTTTATTCGTGTATTGCACATTCAACCAACATGCAGCTTGGTCTAAGGCCGTATTGGCCGCCGCTAAATCATAAACATTACCCCAGTTTGAACGTGCCGCAGGATATAACAAACCGACTTGATTGACAGGATCATAGCCCCCTAAAATGGTAATGACAGGCTGCCCAAATACACGTGGTCGTGGATAATTTTGATCTGCGTTATACCAAACCGGAGCCGTAGAATTTGGCATCTTCGGTTGAGCGACTTCCATTTCACGAGTGGTTTTATTCCACTTTTTGTAGCCGGTAGGTGATGTTTCATCCCAGACATAACGGTCAAAGTGCGGTTGAATTTTCAGGAATGTGCTGTAACCCGTATAGTGTGTGTAGCGTGATACATTACTATCAGGATACCCGCCGGACATGGCATCTTTTCCGTACGGAAACAGATTTTTAAAATTTGGGATACCATTCGCTCCATCCCACTTCCATGTCGCCGTCCATGATAGATTTCCGCGCATCATATTGCGATTGGCAATATAACCCCATCCACTGTCCGCATGATGTGCAGCCCAAAATAGATTGTCACCTACCTGACCAGGGTAATGTCCTAAACCATAGTGATGGCCAATTTCATGGCTAAATTCATTCCCTACAGAATCATAAAGCGTGAGCATGCCATTACCACCACTCAGTCCATGAGTATGCACACCATTGGCATAGTTCCCCTTCGTATGATGGACAACTACTGTTTGGGTTAATTGTGGCTGACTTTGGTTGGCCATAGATGCACTGGTAATACCCCAGTTAGCAAGGTTTATACCAACACTAAAGGTTGATTTACCGACATCCTCACGCATGTCTCCTGCATAAACACCACCATCTCCGGCACTTTTACTGTCATAAATAACACCTGAAGATACCATTGCACGTGTTAACTGCATATCATCATATTGTGCAACCGTCATTTCTGCTGCAGGAATGGTTTGGAAATAATCTGTGCCCGCTTTTTCAGGCTCTAGTAGCATATAGTGGCCGGTAGAATTTGGCTTATCTGCCAACATACCAACACGGATATTATTTAAAACCAATTCACCTGGTGCAGCAAAATCGATTTTATCCTCAGCCAATTCACCGCTGACTTTATTTGCGTCAATAAATTTTAATCTTAGACCGGGTTTAACTTCATCCCAATTGAGCTTCGTGGTCCACGCGCGCTTACTGTACCAAACATCTGGACGACCTCTTTGCCCACTCTGGTCTGAAACAGGCATTTGCGTCGGATCATCCAATGTCGCGGTACGAATTAAGCGGTTGTTTTGATAGATTTCTACTTTGAGTTGCTTGATGTTTTGCATATCAAGTGTTGGCGTCACGATAAGCAGCGCTTCTTTTTCACTGGTTAACCGTGGCATTTTCTTGGATTCGTTCGCATTCGGATCGACGACATGACTTTGACCAAATTGAACTTGCGCTGAAAAGTTGCCGACTAAATCATTTCGTATTTCACGAACAGCATCATTTGCATCATTTGCATCGTAGTCATAAAAGCCAATACTGGTATCATCGACTATGTCTTGAGTCGGTTCTGGATAATTTGCAGTTGATGCAGAACCACTTGAACTATCACCACCGCCTCCACCACCACAAGCAACTAACATTAATGACACAATATAAATTGATAATTTGTTATATGAAAAATCTATCACACTTTTCACTACTATTCCCCAATTAGCCACAAAAGAATCCAATAAAGAGACTTACATAAAATATATAAATCAATAATTTACAACAAAGTTAATGCTATTTTCTTTTTTTTAATCATTCAATTGCCGTGTTTTGTCACTTATTAACAATTCAAATAAAATCTAAATATTTTCTATTGGTAGAATCATTATTAATGTGACAGGTACTTCACTTTTCAACTAAAATTAAGATGTAGACCTGTTAATACAATCGTATACTCCCGACAGAAATTGTCTGGATATTTTTAGAAAGTTTGTAAATAAAAAATTTAAGAAATGGTTTAATCCCATATATTTTTTATGGTATTTTAATTTTCATCCTAGGCAGCCATTGCTGTACAAATGAAAAGAGGGATAAAAATGTCGATTAACCAATTTTTGCCATCATTAGAAAAATTTGCAGAAGCAGAAAATCAATATATTGAATATTTTACATCGAAAGGTGAAAAAGACATTTTAGGTAAAGTCATTTCAAATATGAAATCGACCGCTGAGATTCAAGCCTCTCAAGGCGTAGATTCATGGTTAGCATATGGCGTGTACTTACCAGCTGTAGAACGTATTTTTGCACTGCATCAAGGGGAAACAGAAGCTGAATTTTTTGAACGCACACAATATCCAGTTGAAATCGTACAAGCGTATAGCATTAAGGATCATGACATTGCGACATTGATTGCTGCAGACAAATACAGTCGAATCCACCAACAGCACCTCCCAGTTAATACTAGCCGCTGGCCTTATAGTGACGATGGTTCAAGTATTGATTTAAATCAGTACCCTGCACGAATTAAAGCCAATATTTAATCTTTTATTTAATGAAATACTGAAACAGATAAAAAAGGCATCCGCACATGGATGCCTTTTATAAATTTTTTATTATTAGCAAAATTTCTTAAAGTTGCTGTTCAGCTTGCTGAAATTCACGAATATTTAATTCATTTAGTTCACCACGCCAAATCCATTTCAGTTTTGACTCAAGGAATACATCTCCTTCAAACCAAACAAATAAACCTTCCATCATTTTAGGCCAATCTTCGCGTGTCACGATATTTTTACCTGAAATAATGGCAAGAATTGCAGCCAAAATCGTATCATGACTCACCGCTAGACTCAGACCATAATCATTGGTTGGATGAGTGTTGTAAATCAACTCCAAAACATCTACCACCCCATGAATGGGCTGTTTCATACCCGGCAAAGCATTATTCACAAAACTATTGATAAAGCCTAAAGCACCTTGCTTTTGAAAGTATGGTCCTGCTTTTTTAATATCGAGCACAAAACTTCCCGGCTCGACCAATAATCCTTGTTCAATGATCTCGATATGGTGGGTATTTGGCTCAATCGTGACGTTATCTGCACCTTGAATCATCAATGCTGCCGTATCCACACAGCGCTGAATTGGACTCGAAATACAGTGCTGAATAACACGGTCGGTATTTTCAACCAAATAGCTGCCCCACGCTTCGGCTAAATCACGTCCTTGATGCGTCAGTTGCAAGTCATAACCGGCCAAGCCTTGTCCTTGTACAACTTCACGAATGGAATGACGCGTAAACAATGTTACAGGCGTCTTTTCATCCGGCAATAAATCTATTGCTTTCAGCATACTAGGAGGGAGCAAATCTAGGGCCATAATTGACAGTTCTTATATGCAGGAGATTTAACGGAGTGTGCAGACACTATAGCATGAACCCAATTTAGCTCAAGTTTTGTCAGGCATGTTTGCCAAAGCATTTAAGGCCAATTCTTTCATTTCGGCATTTTTAAATGCAATAAATCCACCATTTAATAAAGTCGTGCGTTGGTTATATAGAAATGCGCGACCTTTAAAATCAATCAATCCACCACCAATACGCTCGATTAAACATTGTCCAGCACTAGTATCCCATTCACAGGTAGGATGAAAACGCGGGTAAATATCCACTCGATCTTCTAACATCATACAAAACTTATATGCACTACCAGCATGGTATGCCTGATAAGGACTAAGTTTTTCTAAAGCGTCTAGATAGTCCGTATAAATCGGCTTATTTTTGGCACTTTGACTCAAACCAATGTGTACGACATTCTCTACAGAGGCTTCAACATACTCATACCATGCAGTTGACTGGCTATCATATTTCAGCGGTAGTCCCTCTAAGGGGCAAATATATACGCTATATTCCCCCGGGATCGCCAATATGGCAAAGGTGGTATTGGCGCCATCAACCATACTCAGATTAATGGTAAATTCAGGTCTTTTATGTAAAAACTCTTTGGTACCATCCAAAGGATCAAGCAGCCAAAATTTTTGCCATTGCATACGTTCAGACTTGTCACCTTCCTCTGACAATACAGGCAAGCTAGAAACTTTAGATAATGCTTGGGTAATATAGCTATTTGCACGATAGTCAGCTTGCGTTACAGGTGAATCATCACTTTTACGTTCCACATCAAAATCCGCACCTGAGCAATAACGCTGATATTCTTCTCGCAAAATTTCGCAAGCTTGTGTCACAATGGGAACCAACTGCAAAATCAGTGGGTCTTGCGGTGCTGTTGTTGTTTTAAACATAGAATACCTTTATATGCCAAATTACTCAGAAAAGCCGACGATCATTTTCGATATGGATGGATAGCTTAATAAACCATTAATATAAAATATTTATTTATAAAAAATACTCTAAAATAAGTTTTTATGTACACAATCTTGTACACATTTAATTATCTGCTCTGATTAAGTATAAGCAAAAAGTACTAATTTAATACTTTGAAATTATATAATCTAAGTATTACTAATGAAGTGGTAGCAACACATGATCGTCATGAAGAAAAAATAAAAAGCCCTCATTTGAGGGCTTTTTAATTGAATACTACTATTAAAGAATATTTGTTTTCATTTATTTCTAAAATACCCGATGCATCCCTCTATAAATTCTGCATTCACATTCATCTCAAGATCATCTTTTTCATCGTCACATTGATCAGCAGATTTAAGTTGATTATCACGTGCATAGCGATATCCAAAATACTGCTCAGTTCCTTCTTTATATCCCCCAAGTACTTCAGGACGCATTTGATATTGGAAATAGATAAATGCAGCCACACCTAACACTGCCAATGCAGAACTCATTAATTTGAATTGCTTTGAAATCATTTTTTATTCTTTTGGGTTATTATTTGTGCAAGGATGATAATTAAAATGAAAGGAGAAGTCTATGTGCTCAAACTTTGAAGCGATAAAGCGTGACTGGGCTTTTCTATTAAGCCTACCAGAGCCAACTCAACTTGAATTCCCTGATGAGATCTTCCCTACTTATAACTCACCTTTGGTCTTCTCAAACAAGGGCAATATTGAGTGGCGCGCGGCAAAATTTGGAATGATCCCGAAGTGGGCCAAAGAATTAAAATATGGTCGCCATACTTATAACGCCAGAACTGAAACCGTCGCAGAAAAACCGAGTTTTAAAAATGCTTGGCATAGAAACCAATTTGCTTTAATTCCTGTCGAAACAATATACGAGCCGAAATATATTGATGGAAAACCCCACTGGTACGGCATAGCACGAGAAGATGGTATGCCTTTTACTGTGGCCGCAATATATGAAAGTGCAATGATCGATGGTGAGCAAGTTCGCTCAATGAGCATGCTCACGATCAATGCAGATAAGCATCCTTTCATGAAACAGTTTCATGCTCCACATGATGAAAAGCGCAGCATCATTGTGATTCCTGAGGAATATAGAGAAGATTGGCTGAATACTAACTTTGAAGAAGCGCATGAATTTTTCTTTGAAATGCCAAACGAGTTTATAGCTTTTCCGAAAAACCGTTTATCTGAAAACAAATCTCAGCGCGACTTATTTTGACTTCTTATTGATTTTACTAAATTTTATAAATTTGAATTCTAATTAAGCAATTATTA
This sequence comes from Acinetobacter amyesii, assembly GCF_023499985.1. Lineage (NCBI taxonomy): Bacteria > Pseudomonadati > Pseudomonadota > Gammaproteobacteria > Moraxellales > Moraxellaceae > Acinetobacter > Acinetobacter amyesii. The sequence goes on from NZ_JAMCOU010000013.1 coordinate 177,581, forward strand.
GAATCTTGATATCTGTAACAAATATCAAGTTTATTATGTCTGAGATCATATCACATGGGGGCTTTAGAGTTGGCTCTGGGAGAAAAAAGTTAGAGTCAACTAAAGTTATTCGTGTGCCAGAGTCCCGTATTTTAGAGATCAAAAACTTTCTCAGCAAACCTAAAAATGAAGTAGAAATTTCAAATATTCGTCAAATTGACCCAATTACACACCTAGAAATTCCACTTGCACTTGAGCGCGTTCAAGCTGGTTTCCCATCCCCAGCTCAAGATTATATCGACCGAAAAGTCGACTTGAATGAGCACCTAATTAAGAATGCAGACGCAACATTTATAGTTAAAGTTGATTCACTTTCCATGCTTAATATAGGAATTGACATTAATGATGAGTTGATTGTCGACCGTAGTCGTGAACCGCAGCATCGAGATATTGTCATTGCTGTTGTTGATAATGAATTAACTGTTAAAAGATTAATTAAAGATGCTCTAGGGTGCTGGCTTAAAGCCGAAAATCCGGATTATAAAGACATCCACCCTATGGATGGTCAAACTTTTGAGGTTTGGGGTGTTGTGACATCAGTAATTAAGAAGTTCAAATGAGTGCTCAGGATAGAATTATTGCGCTCATTGACATCAATAATTGCTATGTAAGTTGTGAGCGTTTATTCCAACCTAAACTTAGAAACCGCCCTGTCATCGTGCTTTCTAATAATGATGGTTGTGCCGTAGCGCGCTCTCAAGAAGCTAAAGATCTTGGTATTAAAATGGGCGTACCATTATTCAAGATCAAAGACATTGTTGAGCAGCATAACGTTCAAGTGCTATCTAGTAATTATGCTGTATATGCTGAAATGAGTCGACGTTTCGTAAATACAATTAAATGCTTTGTCAGTGAAAAAGATGTTGAACAATACTCTATCGATGAAACTTTTGCTGATCTCACATCGTACGTGAATCATGATGTGAATGTGATTGCTCAAAATATTAAAGATACTTTGTGGAAATGGCTTGCCCTACCAGTATGTGTTGGAATTGGTCGATCTAAGACTGAAGCAAAAATGGCAAACCATGTGGCTAAGAAAAATAAGCACTTCAACGGTATCTGCAATTTTGTAGAAATGGATCCATGCATTAAAGAATATGTACTTAATGATATTGAAGTGTCTGAAGTTTGGGGTGTGGGAAGAAAGCATTCCAAGAAGCTAGAAGCAATGGGCATTAAATCTGTTTTAGATTTAGCACTCTCAAATCCGCAATATATAGAGCAGCAATTTTCAGTTGTGATGAAAAGGACTGTACTTGAATTAACTGGTACCGCTTGTATTGAATTAGAGCAAACTCCACCCAGCAAGAAGCAAATCATCAGCTCGAAATCGTTTGGCCAACGTGTAACTGATTTGGATTCATTGAGGGAGGCTATGAGTTCATTCTTACAATCGGCTGTTAAAAGACTGCGTAAAGATAATAGTTTGTGTGGTTGCGTAATAGTTTCAGCAGAATCTAATAAATTTGATGCAAACAAACCATTTTATAGAAAATCAATCAGTATTGGATTTGCCGAACCCACTGACTCAGCTGCAGTCATGATAAAAGCGGTAATGAAGCGAATTAATGAGATATATAAAGAAGGAATTGAGTTCAAGAAATGCGGCGTGATATTGACTGGTATTGAGCCTAAGGAAACTTACATTCATGACTTGTTGGCAGATTTAGACGCCATTGAAGTGGATGAAAAACTGCAGTCGACTTTAGAAGATGTAAAGGAAAAATTCGGGGATAAGATTCTTGCGATTGGACCATGTATGCTGCCAAATCGTAGATGGTCAATGAGTCGTAATCGATTGACGCAGAACTATTTTTCTGTGGAAGGGATGTTGACTATTGAATAGAGAAGAGCTACTACAATACAATATATGTATCTGACGTAAAGCTGAGGGCAATTGAAGCCCTTTGTGGTTGAGATAAAGAAGCCCTCATTTGAGGGCTTTTTCATGTTCGATAATTACTTGAGCAACAGCTTTCGCAGCTGACCAATATTTTGTATGAAATGCTGCAAGTTCTGTCGCATTTGAAATAAATCCAAGCTCCACAATCAAGCCACCAGCATTGATAAAACCCAGCCGTCCACGTGCTGATTGTGATTGATCAATCCAACCATCCTGTCCACGCAACCGAGATCCAAAAACATCAGCCACAGCCTTAGATAATTTTTGAGCCAACACCTTATCTTTTGGCAGCGCAATCGTTTCAATTCCATTAGCTTGACTGTTTGCAGAGGCATTCATATGGAATTCAATTGCGATCGATGCACCTTTCGCCAATGCGATAGCATTTGTAAGAGGAAGGTTGATTGTGCCTACGCCATCGGTTTTATAAGACAGACCTGCGGCTGCAAGATAATGTGCTACGGCATTTCGGAATTGTCGCACTAACTCAGCCTCTTTGTATTTGTCATTTACAGCACCTGGATCACTATTGCTATGCCCTGCAGTAATTGTCACAAATTGATTTACATCGTGTAGTTCAGGCTGCTTTTTCAGACGTGCAAGCACTGTGGCCACACCAATAAAGAGACCTACCCACTCTTCAATGTTTTCAGGAATCTTGTTTTTGAGTTCCTGTGGAATAACATTCCAGATATTTAAAAATTGCTCTGAGAATAAAATCAAGGCATAAAAAAAGGCGCTTACTGCGCCTACCTGTACTGACTTGAGTTTCCAAGCCTGTTTCCAGTTGTCGATTAACTTCATTTGATACTCCACTTTGTAACTTGTGATTTAAGCCATGATTCAATAAATGCACTTCCTAAAATGCCCACAGCAGAAGCAATGGCTAGTAATGCTAAAGGATTGATATCAGGTATTTGTAAAACGACCGCTCCAGCGATTGTTGAAGTTGCAGACCCTAAAATTGTTCGACCAATTGCTAGACGCCATGTCAGCCTTTCATCAGACACAAGCAATTTTGCAAACCCGATCGCTGCCCCAATGACAATGAGCAATAGTAAATTTCTCTCATGCTCTTGCATGAATCCCCCTAATTTTAGGCAATAAAAAAGCACCTTTCGGTGCCATTGTTTAAATGATTCAGACTTCTATCTGACTGTGGTGACCTGATGGAGCTGGCCGTAAGATTTGTTGATTTGAAATGAACACCCGTTGCCCTATGTTGTAGGCCGTCCCACTTGTGCAAAGCACTGGTCCAGATCCCCCATCCACTTGAACACGGTACTCAGGATGACTTGCAGAAGTGATTGTTCCAATTAACTCAGCATGCGTCGGGTTCAATAGTCTACGTAGTTCAAATAAAGGATTACTCACGATGGATGCGCTCCACTTTGATGGATTCCGTCACTTTGCCATGACTAAATGAACCACTTACAGAATCAATTATACCCCACCACTGTCCGTGGAATGCCACAGTTTTACCCGGCAGCATTTCTCCAATTTCTTGAGAGACCGGCAAACCTGACAAGGTGTGAAATTCTTGAATATTGGCTTTGATTAACTCCATCTTGCCAAAGCTTGCACCTGACACGACATCAAACATTGGACCACTCACAGCTTCAAGAGGAACATCACCTGCAGTATTGCGCTGTTTCACAGTCAGGCTGTCACCACTTCGACTATTCACGACATTAATGGCATTGTAGTCAGCGATATAATCCTTGTTCTGCTCAATGGTTTGTTGAATCACGATACTTTGGGGAATCAGAATATCGTAGTCGTCAACAGTCATTGCATCCCAATAGCCCTTTTTATAACGAGGCAGGATTGACAGCGTATTACCTGATTTTTGGCTGTAGATGAAACCACCACCAGCTTCAACAACATGCTTTATTGCATCCAAAGGTGTAAATTCTGCATAGCTCAGACTCTCAATTGGTACGATCCACCCCACATCATCAATCAACTTCCAATCTAGCCCGGTACCAGATTGTGCTCGATCAATTTCTGCTTGCACGAGCTGTACAGACGTTCGCTCATTGTCTTGAATGAATGATCGCTTAGCCGCGTAATCCGCTGCATTGAGAGCTGTAACACTTCGGCCATCATAGGTGTAAGATTTATTCGCGAACTTAATCGTTTCCGTTTCGGTCTCAAGCAATACATGATGTTCAAAACCATTGATCATCAACTTAAGAATCACCGGGTGATCATTGATTGGCTGTAACTTCTCTTTTTCCGTGTGCGCCACAGTAATCGAATAAGACCAGCACCACGTACTTCGGCTGCAGCTATAAGTGCCATTAATGACTTTAATCGGCTCACCATTATCTAAGCGTTCGGCACTTAAATTATTCACGATATACCACCAGTTTTTATTTGGTAGTGCTGGAATACAATCATCCGCACCAAAATTTAAAATAACATTGTGAGCATCTACTTCAGTGCATGAACAAATGAAGTTGAGATTTCCATCGCCCATATATTCAGGTATTTCAGGCTTTGGCCATGGTTGGATCGGATGCTTGTGATAATGAATAGATTTGGCTTTATCCCAAGGCAATTCGGACTTAGTGACGATCTCTAACCCCTTGTCCCACTCGAATGAAAAGCGCTTATCGAATTGCTCAGCGACTTCATGTGAATAGGTGAATTGTTTGCGCCTGCGAATCATTTCCTGCCATTTTGATTCACGGTTGTGTCGCAGAGTAATGGATACTTCATGCATGTAACGCTGGCGAATAAAGCGCGCCTCTCCTCGCTCCCAGACCATCTGCGCATCAGAACTTAAACTGCTTGCTCGCTCATGCAGTATTCGTACAGCTTTACTCAGCAATGTCGCCTCATTAAATACAGCATTTGAATTGTTTGAGACCACTAAAGTTTGATCAAAAAAAAGAGCATCATTTAAGACTCTTAGAATTGGTTTTGACCACGGTATTTCCACCACGCTTAAACTTGCGACAGCCTTTTGATAACCAACATCAAATGTGCAAGACACGCCAACAATATGATTAATATCAAAAGTGCCAAGCACATCCAAAGTAAATGACGTATCTATATGGATATTGGCTGATCCATGCACATCAACGGGAGGTTCAACAGTGCCAACTGCACTGACCTGAAAGGTTAAATCAATGCCAAAGTTCGCGTAATTAAAGCCGTCTTCTGCGCCAAAATTTAAGACCAAATTGTGATAATCAATTGGCTTTAACTCTTGTTTAAAATTCAAAACAACATTTAAAGCATCTGGTGGTGTGTAGTCAGACATTTACCACCTCATTTTAAATCTGTGGGCTTAAGTAAATCACACCAAGTTTTACGCTAGAACCAATCACAAGATCAGCATTGTCCAAAATAATATCTGTTCCCACTGACACATCAAATACTGTTAAACCCTCTCCATTAAATACTCTCGCCCATATTGCTGTGCCTGTTTTTGTGGCAATTCCTGCGTTTGAAGCAAAGAGTTCAATGTTGTTTTCATTCACAGACTTTATGCAAGGTTTTGGCAAACTAAGTGTGAGAAGTTTTGCTGCATCATCTGCATTTTCACTGGCTGAGGCAGGCTTAATATCATCATAAAAAATTAGGGTAGCATTTGAGCTACCTTGATCTAAGTAATTCGCTAATGCTCGAAGCATTGCAAGGCTTGCTAATTTAGATGGTGTATTCATTTCGGCACCACATTATCCTGAATGACAGCATTAAATTGAGACATGGGATGGTGAGCAACAATAAAAAACTTGGAAGCTGTTAATTGGTTGAACTCGTAATTTCCATGATGATCAGTGACTTTGTCTTCAATCAAGCGCCCAGATAGTTTTTCAAATAGTCGAACGCGACAAGGGATTTGAATGTTCTTTTCCAAAACCTTTCCAGATATCTTTAAACCATTTGAAAATTCTATAATCCCATCATTTGTTGCTGATCTAAATGTGAGCGGAGTAATATCGATTAATGTGCTCATAATTTACCCAAATTAAATACAACTTGACCGGAGAGTGTGGCAGAAGCAACTGTTACTGCGACGAAAGCGCTACCATCCTTGCTAAATTTCTGTAAATCAGTAAAAGGCTTTTGTTGAAAAAGCCAGTGTAAATTTGGCAACACTCCTCGAACCACTGAACCAGTTTCATAAATAACAACAGGTGTAAACGGAATCACTCCTTGATAACTTACAGCTGAAGATTCAGCACCAGTTGTGGTTTGCGCGTAAGAATTAATAGCCAAGGTGCACACACGCGCAGTGTTTGGTGCTGCGGATAGATCATATTTGCGCTGAAGTAAAAGCGATACTTGATTCCCCTTTGTTGCAGCTACAGTATCGGCAATGTATTGGGCTGCTCCGACATTTTTGTAGTCATAAGTAGATGATAGAAAAGTTGATGCAGTATCAACAGCAAGTAAACTTTGGAAGTTGCCAAATCCGTAGCACATCTTATTGAAACTATTGGTTATTGTTGCGGGTAGTACATAAAACCAAGAATCAGTGCCAATTAAAATATAATTGCGAACACCGGCAGCAGCATTTGCACTGTCGGGTGTCGCTACAGGTGCATCACTACTTTTAGCGTAATACCATTTTGCCCATCCGTTAAATGTTGTTGCAGCTGTGCCTCCAGTGCTTCCCACCCAATTTTGATCAGGATTGGTCGAATCATAGGGAGCTTGTGCTCCAAGCATTGTATTGATATCAGACATATCTTCTACAATGCCTACTTTTGCAAATTTCGCGTAAGTTGCTGTATAAGCAGGATCTAGTTCATCTACTACTCTTAAGAATGGTCGGCTCGCTAACAATAAATTTTTAGATCGATATGCGGCTTTTCCACCTCCATTTGCATTAGTGCTTGAAAATGGCTTTTCCCACCCTAGCGGCGGTAATGATGCTGTAATCGTACCTGTTGCAGCGGTCACGCTCGGTACTGCAGCAAGCTCAAATGTGATTGTTTGAGCATTTGGCGCAGTGAGCACGCGATGTTCACCATTAAATTCGGCTTGAGCAGCACCAGCAATTTTAATCACTTGATACTGCATCAAATTGTGAGCTGAACTAAATGTTGCGGTAACTGTTTTTCCTGATGCTGTTAATGATGAGATCGAGCCAATTTGAATACCATCTACCAAACAAGCATTAAGCACATTAATCATGGAGCCATAAGCATTCTGAAGCTGTGGTGCATTGTTATTCGTGTGCACATAAAACTTAATATCTGTACTTGCGACCATTTGTATTACTCATAAAAAAGACCGCATAAAGCGGCCATATTTGAATTAAATTTTAAACAACGCGGTCAATATCGCCGCGCAGCATGATTTGGAATGCATCAGAAATTACAGCAGGTTCTGACTGCTTTACAGTACGAATAACCCAAACAGGGAAATTACAAGCAATTGTATTAAAACGCAGAACGTTACCGTTGGCCCAACCGCTTCCCCAGCCTTCTTTTTTAATCACAAAATAAGGAGCATTGGTGACAGGATTAATTGGTGAAAAATCCGCAGTAGTTGATCCTGTTGCTATTTGCCCCGTGTATTCACCAACACATTTAAAGTTCGTGGCATCTGTAAACTGGATATACCAACGCTCTTGAATCGCACCTTTGTTCGTGACTAGAATCGGATACAGCGCATCATTGTAATTCGCACTGATCAAAGTTCCAGTTGGCTCATCCAACCATTGATTTGACCAGGTCTGTTGTACGAATTTACGGGTATAACGTGCCTGCATGTCATTAATGACCAATGCAGAGCCTACGATCGTATTGTCGGCCTCATAGTTATGCGTCAAAGGCTTGGTAAAAGTGACTTGGCCATTAATCTGCACATCACGAATTTGCCCCATATCTTGATAACGATACTTGGCAACCAATGGCTCAACCAATCCCAGCAGCGTAAAATCACCACCCAATGTCACGCGACCGTAATCGTAATTAATGGTGTATAGGTCATAGCCAACTTTTACGCCGTTTGCATCTTCAAGCTCGCACCATGCAATGCGCTGATCATTTAAATCATACGTCGTGCCAGCAATCGCACTTGGTAATTCTTGCGACTTAGTTGAGCTGACAATACCAATACCACCGACACGAAAAATCGGCACACGGCCATCAATTGGCAAACGTGTAGCAGACAAACCTAATAACTCAGAATCAATCGGCAGATAAGTGTAAGCAATCGCGTTATAGCGAACACTTGAAGCATCCACCCATACTGGCACATTGATATAAGTCTTGCCTGCTTCTTCATTTTCAAGAAGCGGATCGTACCAGTCCTCAGCTTCTAACGCCGCACGATTATCAACTGTAACTTCGGTTTTGGTGTAGAAATAAATCTGCACAAAACCATTATCCCAGTTCACTTGGCCATGAGCACGTGAAGTCTCAATCACACCATTTTCATCAGCAGTCAGTGTGAGTTGACCATGTTCCAAAGTCCCAACAACGACAGTTAGCGATTGAACGCGCAGCGGAATGACTGGTGTACGAAAGGCAATTTTATTGACAGGTGGTAAATCCGTTGTTGTGGTTAATGACTGCAGTTGAATAGTGTTATCAGTGTTGGGCGTCCAGCTATCAATTTCGACAACACCAGTACCATACTGGATGACACCTGACTGAATACCTGAGTTATTGGTTGGATTTACGTTTCGATAAAGCAAACCAGAGCGGTCCAAAAATGTATCATTACCAACTTTAAAACGAGCTGAACCCGTTAAGATCTGCTCATCAAAACCTGAGGACAAATCAACTTTGAGTTTATCTACAGTCATCGTATGTGTAGATGAATTTGAGCCTGAAGTGTCGCGATACTTTACTTTCACATCAGCAGTATTGAATGCCTTTAAAGTAATTTCTTCGCCAACAATACTTGATGTTTGTGGACTATAAAAAGCCATTGAAATCCCCTAAGCGGTACCATAAGTAACTGCTGCTTCAAATTTAGTAATAAATTGCTTGTAAACCGTTTCTGGTGTGACTTCGCATAAGCCAGTTGAATAGCTAATTGAACCTTGAACTGCACCATGACTATTCACTAAATTCCCCGATGAACTAGTCACCGGTACATCCGTCAGCAAGACATTGGTTGCAAAGTTTCCTGTCTCAGTAGATACAGGAATTACCAACTCAACACTATTCGGCTGAATGGCTGAACCTGTACCAATTGTGAATACCAACTTTTGACTGGAGTCTGGGGTAACATCATTCTTGGTTTGTGTAAGCGAAGTACCGAAGTTATAGATCACATTAAAAGTTGTCGATTTCTGCGGTAACTTATTTGGGATGATCTTGCCTGTGCCTAATGCATAATTAATAGAGCCCGTAGCATCACCAGTAAATTTTCCTTGAGCATTGGATGTTGCTGTTTTGGCTTCCCCTTCAAGCAACCAATTAATCGTCACGCCCGGTAATACCCCTGGATGTCCTAGATCAAACTCAAAGGCAGCTTTTTCAACACTCAAATTTGAGCGTACAAACGTGACAATCGGTGTACCCCAATTCAGCAGAATTACACTATCTACATCAGGCAATGCGCCTGCAGTTAAAAGCCATGATCCTGTCTCGTAATTGATCATGCCTGAACCAAAGGAGCTATTTGCTGCTTTTAACTGTCCAGATCCATCATCCTTAAGCTCGTAAAACTTACCCTGAGCCATGTAAGAAATAGACAATGCGCCGGGTGCAGGGATCGGAATCAATACGCCCGACCAATTGGTACTTTGATTGTTTTGAGTCACTGGAATAGCACTGCTTTGGTAATATTGGTTCGGTGCGGCAGCCGGCTTAAACGCAATGTTTAAACTCATGGTGCCGGTTGGTGCAGCAGAGGTCCATTTCACTAGACCTCGCTGATAGTCGATCGTACCGACCTGCGTACCAAGCGAGTTCTTGAGCAATCCACCTTGGTCTGTAATAGATTGGCCCTGCATGGTAAATGACACAGAACTTGGCATGACTGCAGAGCCGATATATAAGTTCTGACTTTCACTCACGACTTGTGATGCATAGTTCACTGTAATCAATCCATCGCTACCCGGCACCAACACAACACTTTCACCTGCAGCATTGACATCAATGATCGGTGTTTCACTTTGAGCAGATGGAATCAATTGAGTAAACATGGAATCAGCGTTTACGGTATATTCACCCAAGTTTGCATCAGATGCCAATTGAGTAGATGAATAATACAAACCAGTATCAGCAACAAGTGTATCGCGAAGAATAGTTTTAGACTGTGTATTACCTGCATACCACTGACGCGCCGACAGACCCACAAAATCACGCTCTAACGGATCGTTGATTTGATAAGTCGCAACTTTGTATTCAACTGGTTTACCATCAACAACCATCACTGCTGTGCGGGTATCAACCTTAGTAATCCGCACATACTGTTCAAATTGAAGTGCTTTTCCTTCATCTGAAATCAACACGATCGTATCACCGACACTGGATTCAGTTTCTTGTGGAAACATCACGACTTGCAGTGATGACATACCTTGCCAATGTGTATCTAACGGTGTACCAACAATCTGGCCACCTTTAGCCAAGTAATTTTCAACTCGGTTTTGTGCGGCCTGGCGTTCATCAGTCCATGACTCAGTGCTAAATAGCAGTGCTGATACGTTTGGATCTTTAGGTAGCTCAGATACAAAGACTGTTGCCCCCATGAGTAAGTCAGTGTCATTCGTTGTGACAGCTGGGAAGATCTTACGCATCGATACATCACCGACTGTACGATCCAGCTCAGAAATGTCATTGAACAAATTATTACTTAAACCGTCTGCTACAATCTGGCCATTATATTTCCCGCCACCATCGGCATTATCGGTGTCACGCTCAGCGTGATAGATCACTAAATCTTTGGTTTCAATTGGCATTACTCACTCCAAAATCTGAGCGTTAAATTCATAGGATCATCAAGTGATACAGGTGGAATGCCTTTCACAGGTGTTGCCTCTAAAGCACCATCAACATGATTGAAAACCACGTTAAAAGTACGTGTGTCATGTGCCCACTCAAATTGCAGTTCAAATTTTTCATTTAGAACTGACCAGGCCTGCAACTTACGAACGACACCTAATGAAGCCCATCCCATGCCACTGTCTGCAGGCTGTAACGTAATTGGCCGGCCTGAGAGCTTTGTACCTTCCTGAATATTCGGCGTTCCATCCATGGCATATTCCAAAGATTGCTCTTTGGCTTTCCAGCTAAATTCATCAGACCAAAAAAAACCGTCTTCAATTGAGACGGTTTCCGATGTTGAGATGCGTTTTATTTTCATGTTGATTTACTCAATGTACCCAACTGTTTAAGCATCGCCTCAAGGCTTGATTGACTCTCAGACGATCCTGTTAGTTGCACTGTTTCATTACCTAGTTTGAGTTCATATGAAATACTCTTTGATGAAGATCCTAAGCCACTGGCCTTGGTCGACACATTATTAGGCGCATATTGCTGCATACGCTCCAACTCTGCATTCACTTGCTCCACGTTGCTTAAGCCACCGAAGAAGCCAAAGCCTGACGACTTGTAGCCATTTACACCCTTAGTCCCTTCATAGATATCCTTCGCATGCTGTTTAGCAGCCGCATCTGAATATCCCATGCCCTTAAGCTCAGCTTCGATATCCTCGACATTTTTAGCCATCTTGCCTTTGGTACCTTTTCGAGTCTCATGCATTCCACTCGATGCCGCACCAACCGCTTCTTCCCATGCGCTCTTAACAGAATCAGCCTCGTCACGACCAGTTTGGCCAAGGTTACGGAATCCATCTTCAGCACTACTAGAAGCACGGCGTACACGATGAATTGATTCTTCAAGCTCACCATAGCTTTTAACTGATGCTTTACCTGATGAATCAATTTGTACTTCTAGGCCAAGTGAAGCTGCTTTGGCTTGAGTTGCAGCAATGACTGCCTGATCACCTGATGCCGCTGCAGCTTGCATAGTTCTCTCATATGCTTGTCGCAAGCTCTCAGCTGTAGCTTTACCACTTGATTGAATAGTATTGAAATCTGCTAAGGCACTCTGTGCTGCAAGCTTAAGCTGCTCTTTTGTTTTAATCCCAAGGCGTTCAAAAGCTTGTTCTACTGGGTCTAAGTCTGCAGGTAAATGGGATACTACTTGGCGTACTGCCAGCATACCAAGTTCAACTTGTTTCGCAGACATCTGCCCTGTTTTACCAAACTCCTGAAGTTTTGATATTGCTAGATCTACTTCATTTTGGCTTTGAGCTGTTTCAAGCCACTTTAACCAGGCTTGATATACTGCCTCACCAGCGGCTTCTCCTTTTAAACCTAAAGCTTCAACATTATTAGCAAAATCATTTAGAACTTTTGCATTACTATTAAATGCTTCGGTAACACCATTCTTTAGCTCATATAGATCAAGTTTTAATGTCGCCGCAGCTTTACGTGCTTTATCTGCTGACAGTGCTGCCTTTTCGGCACCTGTAGCATTTGCATCCCAAGTTTGAATAGCAACTTTCCCAGCTTCATCCAAAGTGACGATGTAACCCTTCGTCATCAGATCAGCTTGCATTACACCATCCATTGCATCGTTATTGGCTGCAATCGCGGCTTTTGCATAGGCTTGAACAGCATCTAACTTTTCTTGTTCAGTTACCTTCTTCCCATCGAGTTCACGCTGGCCTTCCAAGAGCAACTGGTCAACTAAGCTCTTCGCCTCAAGTAATGTTTGTGCATTCTTCTCTTCTTGGGTTTGCGCAGCTTCCTCTAACCGCTGCAAACCCTTAGATTCAAAGGCAACCGCATCCTTATCAGCCTCAGCGTAATATTCTTTAGCCTTGCTTTTCATCAAATCTGCATTTGATGCAAATTGCTTACTAACATCACCCCATGTGACTGCCGATAAGACACTATTCGCTGCTGATGCTAAGTCGAAGAATGCTCCTGCTAGGAGATTTACACCGATTTTTATTGCTGTTACGCCATCCGCAATAAAACCAAACGTAATGGATAGCCCTTGAAGTATTCGCTCAAGGAAACTAACTTGCTCTCCTGCTGCTGTTGCTTCACCTGTAAATGATGAAAGGACAGATAAAACATTGGTTAGCGATGTACTTAATATTTCTGTAATTGTTTTACTCAAATCAGCAGTAACTACAACTACCTCTTTGATTGCATCGTAAGCACTTGATAGCGCAGATTTAAGACTTTCAAAAATAGATACATCAATATATGAAAGCTGATCACCAATCCAAACAAAACCAGAGCCAACATCATTAAGTAGTATTTCAACAATACCCATATTATCAGCAAGAGTTACCAACCATTGCGCTACAGTTGCTGATGCCCCGTTCGCCTGATCCATGGTACCAATCAAAATTTGCCATTGTGTCGAAATACGCTGTAATGCATTTCCAATAGTTGTCGGAAATTTCGCGTAATCCGCCTCAATAGCCGCAGATTGTTTATGAAGGCCATTAATAACCTTCTCCGCAGTTAACTCACCATTCTCTGCCATCTTACGCAATTCACTGGTGGTCACACCAAGTGACTGAGCCAAGGCTTTGGAAATCCCTGGCGCTTGTTCCATGATCGAGTTGAACTCGTCACCGCGAAGTACACCAGATTGCAAGGCCTGTGTAAGCTGAGTGATTGCAGCATCAGCCGAAGCAGCAGATCCACCACCTGTTTGGATGGCCATATTGATGGTTTTTGTGAGATCTAATGTTTGTTGCTGGGTCATTCCCATTTGCTTGCCAACGTCATTCACTTTCGTGAATAGGCCAGCTGTGGCGTCAAGGCTTGTATTTGTCATCAATGCGACTTGATGAACACCCGCCATGGCCTGGGTAAAATTACCTCCTTCACTTGTCGCAATGTTGATCCGTGCTGATAGATTTGTATATGAGTCCGCTACTTCTGCTAATTCTTTAATGCCAAGACCAATGCCAAGAGCAGCCATAGCACCAACAAGAGCCGTATACCCAGTCTTAAGTCCAGCAATACCTTTCTGAGCGGTTTGAGCAGCATTATCAGTTTCTTTTAAATTATTATTTGCCCTGCCAACTTCAGCGTGAAAACCGTTAAATGCTTGGTCTGCTTGCTGAACTTCTTTTTCAAGTTGATCGACTTGCCGCTGTGCGACTTCAATATCGGCTGGTGATGCATTTGTTTTGGAGAATGCCTCTAAATTTCGCTTAGCTTCGGTCAAGTCACTTTTTAATTGACCTAATGCTTTTTCAGCCTTATTCCCAAAATCAGTAAAATTACCTGCTGTGGATTTAGCATTATCCCCCGCATCCTGAATGATTCCAGTTGCAGCTGTTAGAGATTGAGTTAATTTATCAGCTAATTCAGTCGTGCCCTTTGGGATGATATTTCCAACTTGGCTAGATGCTGCTTCGGCAGCTTGTTTAATTTTTTCGGATTCAGACTTAATTGAATCAAACAGTTTTTTCGTCACATCTTCCGACTGCTTTGCGGCGGATATCAGGCCTTTGCTATCTCCATCAAGAATAAGTTTGAACGTTAGATTTTTTCCGGACATAGCGAACCTCAAAATTTAGGCATTAAAAAACCCGCAATTAGCGGGTTTCTTAATATTGAATTTAATAGAATTAATTTTCAGAACTTTGGATAATCAACGTTTCAATTGTATTCGCAGCAATATCATTATAATACGTACACTCTTTATTGACTTCTTCGATTCCTGCGTTAAAAGATATTTTATCCTCCAAGCTTACATACGGTTGATTAAGTAGATTAGTGTATTCCTTCAATCTACTCTCCAATGTAATATTAGGAGATTTATCCCAAAACCCTTCACTTAATTTATTATTTATATTTGCATAAATAATTGCTGCATAATATTCAGAGCCATCATACATTTTTTGATAAGCCCATGGTGTTCCACCCCAATTTCCTGAAACTTTATTTGAACCAAGCACTTTCAAGAATTGATCAAAAGTACTAATAAATTGACCATTGATATAAGGTTTCGCATCTAAATTAGTAATGACAAAATAGGGTAAAGAATAAGTAGTCTTTGATGACTTAAAACATTTTGAGCCTGTTGGGAACTTAGTCACATTACTTGAAGCCAAGAAATTTTTGAACTGTTTCCCTAATTCACCTGAATTAAACCAAACACTATTAGGATATTCTTTAGCAAGAATATTCCAGTAAACAGCCGTTCTTTCGCTGATCACCACATTATCCAATGCTATCCATTCACCAGTTTCTTGAATTTTAAACTGATTCAGTCCTTTTAATGTATATGGTGTTTTATTGAAAGTATTACCATCTTTCGAAACACTATTTATCTTATAAGTCCGATATCCCAAAGGGTAATTAGTTTGATCTGGCTCATATAACCCATCTTTACTAAGAATTGGGCGTTTATATAATTCAACATTTGATGGTTCTAATTTCTTATAATTCGTATACAAGATATCTGAATTGCGGGCATTTTTTATAATTTCTACAAAGCCTGTCTTAAATTGTACGGAACCCCAATTAAATTGAGTAAAACTATCAAAGCTTGAATTATTAACACCACTCCCCGCTGTTCCACCGTCTGGAGATGTGTCGTAAGACCCGCCTCCACCTCCACCACAAGCCACTAATATAAAACTTAAAAAAGAAAGACCCAAAGTTTTTTTCATCATTATTCCCTCTTAAACAGCGGAATAAGATACTCATTTAATTAAACAAAAGATATACATTGATACTTTTAATTAATTGAATTTTCTAAAAACTGAGCCTTCAGCGCTCCCAATTAATCTTAAAAACATTG
This sequence comes from Acinetobacter amyesii, assembly GCF_023499985.1. Taxonomy (NCBI): domain Bacteria; kingdom Pseudomonadati; phylum Pseudomonadota; class Gammaproteobacteria; order Moraxellales; family Moraxellaceae; genus Acinetobacter; species Acinetobacter amyesii. The sequence continues at coordinate 193,292 of NZ_JAMCOU010000013.1, forward strand.
CCACCAATAATGGTAATTGTGTATAGCTGGCCATCCACTTTGTATGTATAGATAATGCCTTTATGAGGCCAGCCATTACGATCATGCACTACACGAGTATCTACGGACTCAGGTTGTCCAAGTACATCCTTGAGTTTTGCTTCTGAGTTGCCAAGCTCAACAAAGCCATTGCTACCACGCAGTGCTCTCATATCTACAGCAAATGCTTGCGCTGACATAAATAATGCCAAAATCAAAACTAACTTTTTCACACTACACCCTCAATATAATTATTGATCACATATTAAGTGAAAATAGTAACTTACCTCAATGTTTACTTAGCTCATCTTGGAACGTTGTAAATCCTTTTTTATCTGCATGGTGCGCTACCCGAATAATGTTCGAATCAAACTTTCCTCGGCTGCGTTGATACTTTTCAGCCGCCTTTAAGTAGCTAACAAAAGCCCCATAGGTCATTTGCAGAATATCTTCATGTCTATGGCCATACGCTATCAAGTACTGGAATGAATCAAACCAAGTTTGTTCAACACTACCTTTCTTTTTATGTATTTTAGGGCCTGGCTTAATGGCCTCTTTGAAATACGCACCATTTACTTCGATCACATGTTTAAGAAGATGGCTAAACTCCAACGGATCTGATTCAGCGAGATCTAATAGCGTCTCTATTTCAGTGTTTGTACACATTGAGCAAAGTTGAAATACATGCGCGCCATAATCTTTAACCAGGCCTGCGCCGATTAAATCTGAATAATCACTTTGCTTTAGTCTGTCACGAATAACTGATGCAATCGGTGACCAGATATCAAAGTTTTGCATCTGCAGCTGCTTCACTTCCACATCATTGCCAAGCACTTTAATTGTGATCGAGCGATTATTCGCTAAAAAGAAATCATTCATGATTGAATCTCAAAATTCAGGCACAAAAAAAGACGCTTATGCGCCGTGGAGTTCTTTGTGCCTGAATAGGTTTAAGCTTTCGGAATTGTCACAACGTGGCCATATAGACCGAGTGTTGCATCCGTTCCTTTGGTCACATCAGATAAGGCTTGACCTGAAATTTCATATTGGCCAAGGTCTTCATGAATTAATGGGAATGTAGTTTCTGGTGATTTTTTAGTACGCCATAAACGAATGGCCATACTGTCTCCAGTTGCAGTGTTAATCCCTTTAAAGAACAATTCATATTCTTTATTGAAATCACTCGCAATGGTGGTGTGACTTACTGCACCAGTGGTGTAAGTGGCTGTGACTGGCTCTGCAATCGTTTCTTTAAAAATCACGGTACCAAACACAGCATCAAGCTCATATTTCGATTCATCAATAGCTGCAGATCCAGCTTTAAACGAAACTGTTGTAAGGCTATAGCCGTTGAGCTTAATTTCTTCACCGACTTTCACGGTACCCAGTGCTTGATCCGTCACTGTATCGCTAGCAACTTCTGACTTCATACCAGAAAGGATGTACTGAAGGTTGGCATCATCCACTTCTTCAAGTTGTCCTGAAAAGTTCACACCAGTGGTCTTTGTAAGCACAAAGTCTGTTGTACGCTGACCGGATGTGCTTTCTGTGTGCTCAACCTGATCAGTTGTAATTTCAAGCTCAAATTCAGGCACGTTACCAATATGGCGCATCGCACCTGCAACACCATTTGCAATCTCAGATAAATAGAATTTACCTTGGAGTGAAATATAATTTTTAGCCATCGGCTTTTACCTCTTTAGCGGGTTTATTTGGAGCAGATGGCTTCACTTCTTCAATGATTTTATCTGCGAGTAATTTGCTGATTTGATTCTCTGTCAGCCCACCAACAATCTCGCCGGCAGAAAAACGCCCGACGGGTTGCTGGGCTTTATATTGTTTTGCCATGAATGGCTCCTAAATAAATTTTTGTGATTCAAAAATAATAGTGATGTATGCAAACCCAGGACTATAACCATCACGCACAGAAATCAGGTCTAATTCATTGCGAGAAGACTGCGGCTTCCAACCTGAAAGAAGCTGAATTACTTTTTCAGTTAAAAGCCCCGCTTCATCGCTAACTGCTCGACCATCATTCTTCTGTGACTGGGCATTGCGACACGCCACAGTCACCGCCCACTGCTGACCAATCTGATTAATCCCCCCTTTACCTGCGCTTGCTTTCTTGTCTATGCGTACAAAGTTGATATGCGCCGATGGAGTGACCTGCGACATTTCTGTGACCACTACTGAATTTAGCGGGGTATAAATCTGCTTAAATTCTGAAATTTCTTTCAGTTTTTCTGCAATCTCATCACGTACCGCGAAGAAGGTACTCATCTATAAAACTTCCTACGATATTTAGGATCATTTCTTCATCTGCAGAATTGATACCTAATTGTGTCCTTGGAGGATTAACCACCTGTTTTACTTTTCTGTAATGACTACCAACAGCAAAGGTAATGTATTGGCTTGTCTTTGGCAGAATCGTAGCACCGAAGTGAAGGTATGGCGCATAAAAGACGTTTGTACCTACCTCAACACCATTCGAAAGAACGTTGTATGTGTAAGAATTCATCAAACGCCCAGTATCACGTAGCGTTTCACCACTTTGCATACGCGCACGCCAAGACATCTTCCATGGATTGCCATCAACATCAAACCCACCAATGAATCGTTCTTGAACACTGGTTGTTAATGCCAGGCCAATGTCTTCATATAGTCGAGCTTTTTCAGCATCAATATCCAGCAATTGACTCATTACCGCCTCAATTGCTGAACTATTTGAATCAATCTTGATTGCAAACGCCATAATTGCCTCACTTGATGCTAGGCATCATATTTAAGACATCGTCACCAAATACCCCACCACGATAAGTACTACCGATAGGTAAAGTACTTGGCTTCTTTGTAGGCTCATCATCAATAATCTCGTCCGATTCCTCAGACTGGATCTGTAAATGTGCCTTGTTTTCAGCCACGCGCTTTAAGAATGAGATTGCATCCTCATAGCGCTTTCGGACTTCTTCCGTTGGTTGCTGGAAATACAAGCGATAGCGTGCAATATCACATGCCATACGTTTCAAGTTACTTGGCACGTTAGGTAGCGGCAAAGAATAACGGCCACCTATGTGACCGTTAATTTCCTCTGTCGCGTCCTGAATGGCATCATCTACAGCGGTGACATTGGGTAGCATCATTAACAATTGTTCTAGCTCATCACCAAATCGCACCACCAAGTCAGATTTAGTCGCATACATGGATCACCTACTTAGCTTCTGAAGCAGCCTTCTTCGCTTCGGTAGTTGCTTTTTTCAGGGCAGCGTCAGATGCAGCCAATGCTTTTTCAAGCTCTGCAACCTTCGCTTTAAGCTCACCATTCTCCTGATCTGATTTGACCTTTTCATCAGTCATCAGCTTATTTGCTGTAAGAAGATCAGTATTGGCTTTTTCAAGCTCAGCTAAGCGTGCGGCTGCACCATCAGCCTTGGGTTCTGCTGGAGCTTTTTCTTCTTCAATCGCCCCAGATGCTAAAAGGGCCTGAAGTTGTTTAGCTTCAAGCCCTGTGATTTCTTGGCCTGGACGAAAGTGTCCAAGCGACTGCTTTGCAATGTACTTCGTCATAATATTTTCCTTATACGAACCCGCGACCGCCTACCAGGCCATTCTTATTGTTTGGAATCGCCAGTGGAGATGATTCAGCAAGCATTTGAATGCTTGAAGGGTTCTTTTCTTGCCATTGGCTTAGATAGAACTCTAGAGCTTGGCCAAAAGCCTCTACGTTTTGGATAGCACAGTGAGCGATCCAACCATTAGCATCAGAGATCAGTCCAAAGAAGTCTTCTGGAATAAATCGTTCCGGTGTACCGCCACCAATACTGTGTTGAACGTCATACGTCCAAATTTCAATGTTGTCGACCGTACCACGGAACTGCGGTTTATCCATTTGATCAAAGGTAGGAGTCAAAGGAACACTAATACCCGCATAAGGAGCAATGAACTTCTCTTTAAACTCTGGATCTTTGATTAAAGTGTTGTACACCTTAGATGTTGTAAGCGCCATTGCTGGAGAGGTACCTGAATGTTCTACTGATAGATCAATCATGGTCTGAATATCTTTTACCGGTGTAGCACCCGATTGCCCCCATTTGATCAATGGAGCAAATGTACAAGCCGCATTACGCTCATAATCTACTTCATACATTGGGAAGTCAGCAGAAGCGAAGGTCGTCTTGCCATATAGCAATACATCACGGGCAATCAGCAATTTTCGGTTTTCAATCGATTGACGTAGATATAAAGCCTTTTGCGCTTGGTCAATCAGCAATAGATCTGCATCACTTAAACGGTTTGAACCTGTGGCAATCACACCAAATTTACGCAGTTGAGTGATTAGCGCAGTATTTTGCACATCACTTGGAAATACCGTCATCATCGGCTTTAAATATGCCGGCTTAACGAATTTAACGTTACCAGACTCACCGACTTTAATTTGGCGACCAGCTGCTGTAGGCGTTACAAATGGTGCAAGCGGTGTCGCTGTATTTAGTTCACCCACTGGTACTTCTTTTTTGGTATACGACACACGCTGCGGGAAAAAGCGATCCATTAACCACGTGTCTACCTTCTGAGTGGTATCCGTTAATAACACCAACTGAGGTACATCCAGTAATTCAACCGGTGCATTCTGAAATGTAAAAGTTTGACTCATTGATTATTTCCCCACGACTTTACGAAGTTCGATTTTATTGATTAAGGCCTGGGCACGTACCGCATCATATTGAGCTTCCGTTAACGGCGTACCGTTCACAGTTACCACAGCAATATCAAATGCACCCTGTACGTAAATTGGCATTTCCAGACCATTGGCTGCATGGTAAGTAGCCTGCTCTACAGTCATATCTGTATTGGCAATGGCATTCCAATCACCGACCACGCCTTCTGTTACTACGGGGTGATCTGCAAGGTTGTTTGTAGCTACCTTCAACAAATCACCGCGTTTATATGCAGTCGCCGTTTTTACTTTGGCGTTTTCCGTATGAACGCCATCACCGACTACAAGTTGCGTAGTTGTGATTGTTTGAGTAATTGTGTCCATTAATTTTTTGCTCCTTGTTGTGCCGCAGCAAATTGGTTAAACGCATGGTCTAAGGCTGTACCTTGCTGATCGTCTTGGCCTTGTCGCCCACCTTGGTCTCCATTCGCTTGATGGGTAAATAAGTGTGCGAATTGCGATGGAATCTGTTGTTGTTGCCGACCAGATGGTGGTTGCTGGCTACCTGCAGAGAATTGCTTTAACTGCTGTGCCATAAATGCAAAAGCTGCATCATCCATTTCGGTATAGGATTTCTTTTCTTCAGCACTGAATTGCTTATTCATTGCTGTTTCTAAGCTTTTAATGTCATCTTCACGCTTATCGGCTTTGAACTTTTTAAGTTCGGCTTGTGCAGCATCACGTTCTTGCTCTGCCTTTTCGCGAGCAGCTTTTTCTTTTTCAAGTTCGGTCACGTCGGTGTCCTCTTTGGTTGGGTTAAACGTTTGTGGGTTATGGCTTGCAGCCACAGCCATAGTGTTTTCATCTGCACCTAAAGCACAAAATGAAACTTCGCGGATACGACCACCACGGAATACTGTGATTGGTCCTTGCAAAGTCTTGCCATTCACGATGACTGTTTGATCGGCAGCCACCTCCTCGGTTTTTGCTGGCTCAATTCGAACTGACATCTGCCATGGAAAGCCATCGTCAGAATCCTGAGCAACCTGAGCACCAAACTCATTACTCATCAGATCACCCTGCACTACTAAACCATCTTGATGGCTAATCGTATGGCTATTGATGGCTCCTGCGCGTTGTCGAGAGCTATGCTCAAGTAATGCAGGAATTCGACCTTTAATTTGCATGCTGTCCAAATCAAAGATGACGCGTGTCCAATACCAATGATCCGTAATAACTTCACCGCTATATGCAATTCCTGAAAAGGTACGCTTCTTTTTTCCGTCTTCAGCTGGATCAACACTTAAATCACCCAACCGAAAACAGTAGTGATCCTGTTTTTCATCTATTGGCATTTTCATGCTCCATAAAAAAACCGCCCGAAGGCGGTGCTATTTTGCTTTAACTATTTCAATCATCCTCTTTACGCAATGCCTTAATTAACTCTGGTAATTTCCATGTAAGAATACAAAGTAGTGCAAAGATTAAAATGTACACTAACATTCCATTTGATAAACCTGATGCCATATTGATCAATCCTGTAATTGCTGTGATATAATCTGCCATAAGTTGTTTCTCCTCTTACTTTTGTCGGTGGGTTGAGATTTAAAAAGCTCATGATTTGCGGTCATGGGCTTTTTGCTTTTCTAGGCCACTATATCGGCCCAAGCTCACACTTAAATGTGGAACTATTTCCTAAAATTCAGGCATAAAAAAACCGCCAATGATGGCGGCTTCACTTTCCCTTTCACCTAGGACGGCTTTCAGGCACGATTTGAGCTGAAATTCTTCCCTAGATTCCTCTCTTATACGTGTAGCTCTATTTGCAGGCACAAAAAAACCACCTCGAAAGGTGGTTTAGAATATCTTAACAGTTCGCATAGTTTTTCTATAAAAACTAGGTGTTTGCACAACTATTCAGTGTGGTAAAAATTACCCCAAAACTGGTATTACTGTCAAGACTTTAAACTAAGACTTAATCAGGCTGCATTCCAATAAAGCCTTATAACCCAGCCCACCTTTATGCCAGTCATGCCGTTGCGCCAATTCAAATATAGGCATATAGACTTCCCGACCAACTATTTGTTTGGCGTCTTCCGCAGCAAAGGTGAAGTGGTCATGTATGCCATGCCCCATAGTCGGACTTATCTTGCGGATTGATCCGCCAAACTCTGCCCACCAATGATTCAGCCACAGCGCATGTCTTGCTAATGACTCTACATGTTTGGTATCAAACTGCTGTTTCTTATCTGCGTTGCTATATAAAGCAATTAGGTGATGCACATATTCCACTGCTACAGGAATGACATCAAATGGGATGTCTTCTAAATGCTGAACGTTGAATCTTTGATGAACCAGTTTGTAGGCATCGCTAAAGTTTAAATGTTTGGTTTTAGCCACGAGCATGTTTACGGCGTTGGTTAATGGCTCACGTTCTGATTTATGAGTTTTCGCCAAGATTTCCTTACGATGGAAATAGCAGTCTTCTAGTTGTTCGAATACGTCCCATGCTTGGTCTGTATCGAGCATTTTCGCGTGGCGGGCTGCACCGCGTTCTGTCCAAAGAATTAAGGTTCGGGTATTTTTACTTATTTCAACTGAGTGACTTAAAGTCACCCAGTCCTTAAAAGCTCTTAATTCGGGGCCTTCAAGTTTAAAAAAGTGCTTGTCTTGAATAAAACGCTCTTTATTTCGAGAATAATTTTGTTTGATGTTATCTGTATCAGAACCATACAAATCAGCAAGCATAGCTGAGGTAACAACTGGTATAGATTTAAAATTAATAACCGAAATTTGTTTGTTATTGATATTTGCAACAGTGTTCATAGTCTACCTCAAGGTAATAGCTGCAACTTTTTTGCGGCCTTATAAACACATTATGCAGTCAAATGACTGCATAATCAATAGAGCTAATTACTGCTCCTTTATTTCCGATAGCAATTCAATTGCTTGCCTTACCTCTGATTCACGTTGCTTGGCAATCTCAAATAATTGATCAATTGCCCATTGTGGCAATGTATCTCGCTTATGCCAACTTTGGACAGTCTGACGCGCAATGCTTTCTCCATCAGCATTTTTTAGTTCATTTGCAATCTGTGCTTGCCAAGATGAACCATACAAACGAGAACCTATTTGCTCAACTCTACTCACTATATGCTCGATCTCAAAATATAAATAGGCTTATAGGAATTCTATAAGTTTGGCTATAAATTATAGGCAATTATAGCCAAAATTATGCTTTTACCTATAATTTTATAGGCAAATTATGCTTTTATGCATATTTTTATAGTTGTTTATGCGTAAAAGCATAAGGAATATAAGTAGAGTTATTCTTTAAAGAATACAAAAGCACCCGAGGGTGCTATGCAAAAGAATGATCGATAACACATTTATCGGTTTTCATCATGAGCTTTGTACTATACTTAGTAGCAAAGAGATCTTTCTTTTTCTTTGCCTTGGTATCATCAGCTCTAGGACACTTTTTCGCTACAATAATTGCTTCTTTTTTAAAACCATTGATTTGTTTTTTGCACAATCCTATTGTCTTTTCAATTTGGTCATAAGCATCATCCACATTCCCACCTTTAAGCTCAACTAATAGAATCTTTTTTTGTTTCCCATCTGCCGACTCAATCGTGAAAATATAATCACATTTTGATTCTGAGTTTCCATTCGGATATGCACATCCATCTAGTTTTATAATGCAAATATGTGATCCATCTTTATTTTTAATGGTTAATTTTCTACCATTCTCTTGTTCGGTACAAAATATTGCTTGTGTATTACAGATACATTTCCCACAAGTACACTTATGCCACAATGAAAACATTTCCACTACCCAAATTAAAATTTACGTTTAATACATTAACCTAGTTTACAATCTACAAACTTATCGTACATATCATTAATTATTGTAGAAGCACTATCTAAAACATTAGAATCAATAAAAACACCATCCTCATCCATTAAAGATAATGAATTACCATCAACCAGAGTAAATGCATTAACTTCATCCGTATTAATTGGTCTAGCCCCACCTGTTATCTCGATATATTGATCTATATTAATTTTACCCTCTTTAATCAATTTCGATCCATATAAGAAATTATTTAGTATAGAAAGCAAATATGGGCTATGTGTTGTAATAAAAAAACTAAAACTTGGAAAATCCATATTTCCAAAATATGTTAATAAAGACATAATTTTTGCCTGAGATTCGGGAAATAAATGTGCCTCAGGTTCTTCAATAAACATAGAACTTCCACCTAAAGCTGCACAATACTTTAACATTACAATCAATGGTAAGGCTTCTTGTTGACCAGATGACAGGTTGTTTAAACTTGTATTTTTTCCATTTATATTTAAAAATTCTTCATCACCAGTGAAGACATACTTTCCTTTTAGAATACTTTTCTCAAAGGACTCGAATTCCTCATTTTCTAAAAAATCTGGAATTTTAAAATGATTATAATATAATTTTTTCGCAAAATCATAATCATTAGCAAATTGATTTAGTATAAAATCAGAAGCAAAAATATTTGAACCCTTTGCAGTCATTCCTGAGAGCATAGAGTATATACTTCGTGAAGATGGCAAAAAAATAGTTTCCCTTTTATTATCTAAGTCGCACTCAGAAATCAATTTACTTATTCTTTCATAAATATAATCCTGAAAATTACTTATTGTTTTTTTACTATCTATATTACTTTGAGAATCTAACCTCCCACCCCTTCCATTTTTCCAAAAAAACAATATTTCATTTAAAGTCTCATCGATTTCATTCTGAAATTTTCTAGAAAAATTTACTTCCAATGTTTCCTTATTTTTATTTAAATTAATAAAAAAATCATTCAACTGGTACTCAATACTAAAAGAATCACTAGACCAATATCTTTCAGGAAAAATAGATGCAAATCTATTAATAATAATGTTATTTAGCTCAGACTTATCCTTACAATCATTAATAGATTCATTTATTAATTCAGGAACTGAATAAATAAAATATAAAAGTTTCGCAAGAATACTTTTCCCACTAGCCTGTGGTCCTAAAAGAAAATTATATTTTTTAATTTCTATGTCTACATCTTTTAAAAGAAGGAAGTTTTTTACAACAAGCCTTTCCATAAGAATCCTATAACTACAAAATTGCACGTTTGAGTTCAAATTCTACAGTAAATTAAAACGGATTTACATGAACTATTTCCTATTCCCAACAACCTTCTTCTTTTAAGCACCCCAAGTCACTTTCATCATCTTCAAATTTAGATTAAAATTCACTAATGTTCTCACTTATTCCGTTTAAATCTGTGGGAAACAAAAAAGCCAAGAACTGCAATTCTTGGCTTTTTGCTATTTGTTCAATGCAAAACGCCATGAGCTAATTAAAGGTCATGGCGTGTTCAGGTTTGTTGTGTAATAACGGCTAGTTTTTTAAAGCTCTTAAGGTATAAACCATCACCCCCTCAACCATCTCTATCGAAACCACTTCGAAAGCCATTCCCAAAGGTAACAAAACCCCTTCACCAGCATTCAGCTTTTCAAGATCAATCCCCAGGCCACTCGCATTCTCAATCTGAATCATGATGTTTGACTGACCTGCCAAAAGCATTGGTGCATCCAAAGTCACCACCTTGCCTACTTCGAGTGAAGCTGCGTAAGCCAGTGTGGTTGTGCCAGTAATAACGTCTGAGGTGTTTTTAGCTACAACATGAATCGCTTCCATATCCTGAACCAACCATTGCTTAAGCACTTGGTCAGCCTTGGATGAGGTTTTGCTATTCAAATAGCCTGTAATGACCTGGTCATTGCCTTGTACGTAATCCAAGAAAGTACGAATAGCACTTGGTCGAATCGAAGGATCTAATGGAATCACTGTATTGGCCACCGTATCGAATAAGTCCCGAGTCTTATCATCCATAGGAGCAAATAAACTCGTAAGCTTTTTCGATGCAGTCCATTCAGCCTTGATAACTTCTTTCTGCTCGAATAGGTATTCCTTATCTAGTACTGACACATTGATCTTTTTATCAACCAACGCTTCCAGATCACCAAATTGCAAAGGATGCGATGACCAGTCCAATGCCTCAGCAACTTCTGGCAACTTATCCTCCGGGGTAATACCGTATTTGAGTGCCTGAGCCTCTGTGAGTGCGATAACAGTACAGCGGCAACGGAATCCTAATGGCGGATAATGTGTCAGCCAAAATGGGTGATCAATCGGCAATACAATTCGATTCAATGCCAAATGTGCTGGGCGTACACGACTATCATCGATAGCCGAATACATCAGGTAAGGACGTTTGGCTTTATTTCGATTCTGCTGCTGCCATCGTCCATGACCATAAGCACTTTGGATATTGGTACGAAATACGGTATCTAGATAATGCTTAGGTAGAATAATCTCTGATTCTGCAATGAGTTTTTGAAAGTCGTTGAATGTGCCGCCATTGGCCAAAGTCTTATTTAGTGACTTAATCACTGTCTCAACTTGCTCAAGACTCGACAAGAAACTCACCGTAGTAGCCATCTGCCTAGTCTTTAAGTCCATTGAGTAAAACTCATCAGGTAGCACAATCTTTTTCTCATGCGCGTACTGGAGCGCCTCAAGGAACGTGACTGGTTGCATCTATTTCCCCTTAGCGGCTGTCGCATACCCCAATACATCTGCCGCATATAAAGCTTGATCTAAATTGGCTTTAAACTGAGATTCAGATACAGACGGAATCAACTGCATTAAATTGAATGCCAGGCCTTCGGGACTATCCGACTCCGCGACGAGTTGCTTAATCTGCTCATTGTTTAAAAGCTGCAAGTCAGCTTGGCCATCAGTTAATTCCTCAACTTCTTGCTGTTCAGCTGAAAGTTTATTGGCCTGGGCTTTAAAACTAAATGCGCGTTTAGGTATAGCTGAGAATTGTGTATTTGGAAGAGATTGGATTATCTCAGCAATATCACCATCCTGAAGCCCATACTCTCGCTGAAAATATTGTGGCGTTAGGTTTGCACCGGCATTTTTAAGGTGTGCATCCCGCTCAGCTTGATCCTTATTGAGTGGTTTAGGTTTTTCGCCGAGCATTACTTCATACTCACCCCAGCCATTTAAAGTGCATAGCGCATTCACCACAGCTTGCAAAGTAGGCGTAACTAATCGAATGTCAGATTTGAGTTTATCCATCCTTACATTTTCATGGACTTGACCTAATGCTCTGCTACCCACACCATCAGTTCCACTGGTGAGCGTTTGACCCAATATAACTTTTTGAATCTGTCGTACGAGTTGATTGTTAAAGGACTCAAACGCGGCTCCCGCGGTACCACTTGCACCAGATGTACCCAATACTTGAACATCGTCTTCAGCATCGATCGACAATACACTTTGAGCATGAGCATTTAATAATGCTCTATTCATGTCTTCAGTTTCAGTATCTTTACATTTGCCTAAAAGAATTGGCGTACCAAAACGCTCTAAGAATTTAGCCCAAAATTTGAATCCATTCTGCTTAAAGAAAAATAGCCAATACAGTGTTGCTAGCAATGCTTTTCCATAAGGTTGTTCATATGAAGCTTTACGACGCGTTAAGAAGAATTTAAATACTTGATCGACCTCCTGCTCATTAGCAGTCCCTTCCTGACGGTAAATTAGTCGACCATCATTTTTAGGTTCAAACCATTGCATTGGCTTTTCACCAATCCATTCCAGGCCGATGTAACCCTCTGGTTTAAGTTCATAAACAGCTTCTTGAACCGAATAGCCAAAAAACAAGGCATTCAAAGAACCGGCTGCAATCTCATGAAACCATTCTTTGAGAACAAGTGTTAATTTTTCGGCCTCATCTGTATCACTTGGCTCAACTCTTAGCGGTGTAGCCAGTAGTGCATCTATGCGAGTCTCAACGGCCTGGGCAACTTCATCATCATCTAGCAATACTCGTAATCTATGACGTGTAATGCCAGCCTTACGAAGCACCTCATCGGTATCTGGTTGCTTGCCAAAATTAACTAAAAAACGCGTTACCGCTTCTTGAGTGTATAGGTTGCCAAGAGACAAAGCCTTCTTTGACGCTTTGTCTTTTTTAGACTTTGCCATGTGTTTTCCTTATCAATAAGTTCGACTACCTGCACCAGCAGGTTTTTTGCTGCTTCGACCCTTAATCAATGGCTGTAAGCCATAGCGAATACCATCCATATGATGGTTGTTGAGATCCAAAATATCCGGCAGTACATCACCTGCACGATTGACCTTGTATGAATACAACTTGAACTCTCTAGCTGTTTCAGGGCAATCAGGGTGAATAATGATTTGCTTGAATTTCTTCATATACGTCACACCGTCTTCTACAGATCCAGGCCATTTATCTGCTGCCTTAATCTTGAAACCTTGGCGTCTCATATAGCTAATAGTTTCAGGTCGCGAATTATCAGCTCTGATTTCGTGAGTACGTACACCCGGCACTTCATCAAAAAGATTCGGAAGATGATCAATTTCACAACCCACTTGATGAGCTTCATTACGTATATAGAGAATATCGTCATGAATAAAAATACGGTTTAGTGTTGTTGGATCCTGAGAAAAACCCCAGTCTGATCCGTAATAAACCTCTGTCCAATCTTCATCTGGTTCAAACTCATCAATTACATATCTTCCCGAGAAGATAATGGCCTGGCTAAATTCAAGGTAAGCACCATGCCAAACATGCTCAAACATAGGCCATGCATTTTCATCACCTGCAGCCTGCATACGAATGGCACGTTTACGATCTTCCTCGTATTCGTCCAACAGTGTTTGCGGAGCAAATGGGTTGTTGTTGATGTTTACTTCAATAACGATGGAGTCTTCAGGTGCAAACTCACCACGTAGAAAATCATCTATAGGGTCGTCTTTCGATTCGGGGTTCCATGTCGCCCAAATTTGTGACCCCTCAGCACGCATTGTTGGACGTAATAGTCTGAGGGATTTTGCTGAAAGCCTATTAGCTTCTTCAATCCAAGCTATCTTAAAACCCTCAAGGGATTTGATTGAATCAGCTGTGTGGTCTTGCATACCCTGAAAAAGAATTACTCCCTCACCACCCTTTCGCTTGATTAGGTCACGTTGCACATCAAACAGATGTGATACGCCTAGAGCCTTGATCTTGTCCTCAATAAGCTGCTTACTTGAGTACTTAATCGATTTCTGAATCTCACGAATACATACAGCGCGAAGATCTTTATCAATGACGCATTCCTCTACCAGCTGCTCACCTACAAAATGTGACTTACCTGATCCACGCCCCCCATGAGCACCCTTATATCGTGCTGTCTTAAACCAAGGTTTTGACCAACGTGGAGTTTTGATTCTAAGCTCCACAGTGGAATCCTTCTAATCTATAAACTCTCGAATAACTTTGATTTCCAAGTCAGCACCATCTTTACCAGTGTGCTCCTGACGAATTGTCCTGCCATCAGTTTCTTGATGTGCAAGCTTTAATAACTTTTGTTTTGCGACTTTGTTCTTACCAGAGTCGTCATACATCTTTTGGATTTCTTTCAAGCGGTAGAACTTGTTCGCAATTGGAATATCGATTAATCCAGCATCAAAATCCTCACGGGTTTTCTCAAATAATTGGACGTATTTCTTGCTCAGGTTTTTCCCACGTCGCTTGGTTGGATCGTACAAAGCCACCTGAGATCGATCGAGAATCAGGTCAAACTCTTGCTTCACAAGATCCGCGACTTCTTGAGGGGTGTCACGGCAAGCAAGAGACTGAATTATAAAAATTTTAACAGGCTCTTTAAGTGTTGCCATAAATTCCTCTTTGTGTCGCTACGTGTCGCAAGATAGGCAAAAAAAAGAGCCTTTCGGCTCAGTTAATCACACAGTTTCCGCAACACGCTGCAATGTTTGTCTCCGATACAAATGGAGCATTTTTAGCAATATCCAATAATCGTTGTAATGAGCTATCGATTCCGTGCTGACGTATTTCACCAAAGAAAACTTCAACATCATGGCCAGCCAAATAATGCTTCGGTAAGCCAGTCATATCGCTATAAATGATCTCACCATCTTCATCTCGTTCTACACCAATGTGATATAGCTCGTGTTCAATCAAACGGCAGAATTCACGATCAGAGGTTTGCTCACAAAATGCAGCATCAATTGTGATTAAGTACTGAGGCACAAAGCCGAACCAGTCTCGCATTTGTTGTTCTTGACGAGCTTTCTTCCATCCACCTTGGTTAAACATCACTTTTTCACATTGACCGAGTACCATGCGCTTTTTGGCCATAGCCGCTGAAGATGCCCATGCAAATGCCAAAAACTCTTCATTATCGTGAATCAGCTCAGCGATATGATCATGGTCTGGGTTGTGAAGTTGGCCACCCATAGTTAGATAATTATCTTTCACCCAAGCCAGTAATTCTTGTGCTGGTGCAAGACGTATAGCGTCTTCTTCCTCAGCCTGATCCATAAGTTCAGTCGGTGGGAATGGTCTAATCTGTTCCATGTGATGCCTTTAATTGTCTTAACCAGGCCGTTGCACGCTCCATATTGATATCTGCAAGTTCAAATCTGTGAAATCGATATCCCATTTCTTCTGCATGGTCATAACGATCAACACTCCAAGCCTTCGTTGCAAGTTTGCCTTTGCGACCTCCAGACCATGGACCAGTTGCTATTTCAATTAGCATGCGATGTTCAATGAGGTGTAAGTCAAAACGCCAATGCTTGGTGCTTTTGAAATGAAAGTATTCCTCATACTTCATTTCCATGCAGTCTAATATTTCTTTTAGACGGTCGAATGCTTCTAAGTATTTTTCACTGGCTTTTGGTAATGGCCTCGTACGGGTTTTCTTTTTGGGGGGAATCTTTTTGGTTAGAGTTTTATATGCGTCAGGTTCCATACAATTCACAAAATTGTAACTTTATATTTCAGTTATATAACTTTAATTTATACATTCAATTAAATACATTCCAGTACTTGGTTTTTTGTTTCCTTAAATCAGACTCTTACAGTGGAAATTTGCAATAAAATAAATAAAAATATTCTATTGCAAATCAATAGCATAATTTTGTGAATTATTGCTTTAGTAAAAAAATTCAGTGAAACTAGTGCTTATCAGTTAAACAAATAAAGGGCTTTAATTTATGTCTAAAACCTTGGTGCATCAAATAGGAGTGTGCGAATGAAGCTAAGCTTCAAGTGTGAACTTGAATTAAATTTTGAACAAAAAAAAGATCAAGTATTAGAGGGAGATGTCGCCAAACAATTACCCCTCTATCTTGATCTAGCTCCCTTAGCATTGCACTTGCTTACACAAAATCAATCGATTGAGTGTTCGCCTATAGGAGTTGTGTTTATCCTATTACATTTATTAATGTGATACCACAGGGGTTAAGTTAAGATTTTTAAAGTTGTTCGTGTAAACGGGCAACTTTCCTATACTCATCTGCGATGAATAATTGTAGGGAGTAAAATTAACCCAATAAATTAGCGTTTTTGATTAACGTATTATTTTCAATTCAAACATACAATGCTTCACGCAAGTTCTTAATCCGCTCTTTCAACTTAATCATGATGCCGTCTATTGCTAGCATCTCATTTCGTGTCAATCCAGTTCGACTTAGGTTCTGATACTTTGACAGCTCAGCACTGCAAAAATCTAAGTCTTGTTTTGCTTGTACTTTGTCTGTCATAGGTACCACCAATAAGAAAAGAAAAACCCCTCAACATCTAGAATGCGAGGGGTTTTTGTGTACCGTAATACGTTCGGCAAATTTTAAAGAAATGGTTTTATAATATTATGATAAAACTCTTTACCAAATTTAGATGGCATGTATCTTGTAATCTTAGCTTGTGGATTACTTTCATCAGCTGAGTCACTGGCAAACAACCCCTCTTGAATCTCAAACATTAGGCCAAGGCTTTCCATTAAAGAATACACCCCACCTTTAAAAATTTTTTCATCAGGGTTTTCATACACCGCTTGAAGTTTTTTAAATAGGTAAAAGTTTAAGTTTTTTGAGACATGGCAATAATTAAAATATGTTGTCTCATCTATTTCTCCTAGCGCCAATAAGTAATGTGCTCGTCCAATCATTTTAGCAGCCAATGGCATTTCAATTTTGTTTAACACCAAAATTGCTTGTTCGCCAAATTCCTGAATTTTTTTCTTTGAATACTTATCATAAAATTTGATTTTTTGTTCAGGAGTCAACCTTGTTAATTCATTAGAAAATTTTTCAAAGGCCCTGCTAAATAAATGATCATTTAAAACTATCGCACATTTAGCAATAGAGATACCAAACCCATACGCCCCAACCTCTTCCAAACTGGAGGGAACTACCAGTCCTAATACATCAAGATTTTCACCTTTGATATTTTGATCTAATACTTTCTCAGCTAATGAGCTCACTTCATTTACTATGTTCTTCATTCTTATCATGTTCTAAAAGTTGGTTAATAAATGCATGATAAAAAATCAAAATATCTTATTCAACCTCTTTCAAACAACTACGACAAACCTTTATCTCATAACCATCAATCGTGTGATCAATTTCAACCGCACCATGAAAGCCGAATATGCATTAAAAAAAATGCAGTCCAATTTTCTTCAACTTACATACCCCTTGCATAAAATAGGCGCCTAGGCGCTTCAAACATTTGTAACAGCACTACTATTAAATTTATTTACTTCTTAATTGAGTAATCTTCATTTCTACAGTTGGATTACTTTCAATTCCTAAATCACTACGTAACAATTTAGCAAATTCGAATACTGCTGATTCTAAATCGCGACTTGAAGCCAAATGATGGCTATTAAAATAAAAATTTGAAACTGATGTCTGATACGAAATTAATTCTTTTTCAAGTTCATACAATTCAAGTCTAATTTCTGACGTTGTTATTAAATTGACTTTATTAATACAACCCAGTAATTCAATATATTTATCCAAATGCTGATACCAATCCTCTCTTGAATCATTTTTATTATCTGGCCGTAGAATTATCGAGGACGTCAAAAATCTTGTATAAGAATCTGTTAAAGCAATATATTGGTCTCTTTTAGATTCAGCTACTTTTTCTAATTTTATTTCATCCACGGTGTTTTTTGCAGCAATCTTAATAGAAATAATCAAAGCAAGTGCTCCAATCAAAGCTCCTGCAAACCCTAAAAGCCCCTGTATATATGCAGCATCTAAAGTTGCTCTTATTTCATCCATGAAATCAAAACTCAAATGTAATTAAAGCCCACCATTTGGCGAGCTTTTAAACTTAGTGAATTACTATAACTTCGTCCACTATAGCAGAATTTATCATAATCCCATTTAAATGCAAGTTTTCTACATACTATAAAATACTAAAACTTGATAATTTGATACGGTCTCATCCGTGTCATTTAGGGATCTAGGAATATTTAATACTTGAACAACATTAAAATTTGGAAATTTCTTTAACCAAGCGTCAATCCTTAACTGCAGATCAACCACTGTATCCCCTTCAAATGATTCAACTCTCTGCACCTGATGTCTTCCTAATCTTTAAAAGTGTTAATACTTTGCCTAGTAATTAATCTATTCTCAAGCGTTTATCATGTCCAGCAGCGTAATATTTCCCTGCAAATATCATATTATTAATTGAGCTACGACTTAACGTAAATTCATCATCAAGCTGATCTAGTGTTAAACCCCGTATCATTTTCTGAAAATATAACTCGACAGCAACTTTCCCTGAATTACAAATGCGTTTAGAAGTTCGAATATCTTCAAGCATTTTTTCAATCTGTACAGCTTCAAATTCACTAATTTGGAGATAAACAAACTTACCATAACTACCGCGACCATGAGGATCATTTTCACGTACAAGCCAATGAATTTGATTAATTTCCAAACGATCTGGCGCATCTCCACCTCGCATTCTGCATTGTGAAATATATGCACCATACTGCTTCAACCACTCATCTACAGTGAATTTTGACCAATCCATTACTTCTAGCTTTGCCGCTGCATTCATCCCAAATCCCCTACCATTTTCTCAATCTGCTGAATTGCTAAACCTGACTTCACTTGCTCTGTACTAAACCGTATGACTTGATAACCCAGCATTGTTGCTGCGTTATATTTCTCCATATCACCGATATATCCTTTACCCGTTGTATGCCTTCCACCACTCCAAATACCACCTTCAACCTCAATTAAAATCATTCTTCCCTTTAGATGGAAATCAGCTCTCCATTTACGGCTCGGGTGAAACTTAAACTCTTGCTCGAAATCTAACTTTAATGCTTTAAGCCCCAGTGCCAGTTTCAATTCAAACTCATTCGGTACCTTTTGACTTTTAACCTTAGGTCTTTTGCTACCTCGTTTAGGTTTGGCACCACCGATCATTTGTTTATATTCAGCAATTGAGTAGCTGGTCACTACTTAACCCCAAATAACTGCTTTGTTTTGTTAGTAGCTGTATAAGCACGTTCTACTTGCTTGCCATTACTATGCAGATACCCTGCTTCTACAAGTTTCTTAAGATGTAAATTTAATTGGCAACGGCCCCAATCAGTCACGTTTTCCTCAAGCTCTAAAGCAGTCACCTCACCAGTAGAAAATGCGATGTATACAAGTACGTTTTTAATCTCTTCAAATTTTTTAACGAATGAGGTGTTCATGAAGCACCTCCCAATACACGATTAAACCCATTCGCCATCATTGACTGATATTCACTTGGGTTTTCAAATGGATCTGGCCATTCGTTTTGAATCACTGCCTTCGCTTTATTTGCCTCTAATTTTTGTGGCTTTGGCACATGGCGATTTCGAATATTCATTTTTGCTTTCAAGTTCGCCAACTGTTGTTGAGCTTCATCATTCGCAACCGGCACATGTTTTTTCTCAGATTCACTCCAGGCCAAACTTGGTCGTTCTTGATACCACTCTTGAAGCCGCCCCTTGATCTGAGCTTCCAACACATAGGCCTCATACAAGCGAATAAATTCTTCTTTAGCTCGGTACATTTCACCATCATTGATGAGAAGCATGACTTGATCTAATGCGAACTTGGCCAAGGTTGTAATGTCTCGATATTGAGAACTTCCATCTGCCAAAATAACTGGTTTAGGCTTCGTAATTTTTGTGTACTCACATGCTTTGATCCAAGCTTTTTGAGCATTCCACCAATCTTCGCCAATACAGATTGTTCGGAAGTCAGCAAAGCTAGGCATGTATTTATTTCCACTGGTACTCAACAAGAGCAAACCACGTTGAAATTGTTCTGTTGTCACCCCAATCATGGCCTTAGCAACTCGGTCTTCAACGACCTGCATTGGGATTGAGTTCTTACCCTCTGCTGGGAAGTTTTTATTGAACTGCGATGCGTAGAGTGTTCTAAGGGTTGCAATCAGCTCATGCACATCATCACGACAAACCAAGTGATTCATCTCAATATCCTCCCATCAAAGCATAATCTTCTGGCGTCACATCGATGATGCTCGATCCACCTTGTTGATCAAAAGACTGAGCGAAATAACTCGGCTCCTGAATTCCAGTCTGGTCTTGATGCAAATTTTGCTGTTTTGGAGGGAAAACGCCTTGGTAGTTTCCAATGATTGAGTTTTCCAAGGATTGGTCTGCTAAAGATCCGTATGACTCGAGTTTTTTCAAAATGAGTTTTACAGCGTTTTCAGTGAGTGGTTTTTTAGAAGCTGTTCGCATATCCACAAATTGATTCCATAAATCCTGATTTACCAATCTTGGTAATTCACATGATTTCGGGTCATATGATTTTTGAGTTTCAACTTTTGGTTTTTCAGTCGAAGATTGTTCTGAAACACGGGATCTTTTTTTATTTATTTTTTTATTTTGATTAGTGTCTTTTGATAGTGTTTTTTGTGTGTAAAAATTTTTTACTAGCAATGGTAAAAATTCTTTACTAGTGGGGTAAAATTTTTTTACTAGCAGTGGTAAAGAATCTTTACTAGCAACGGCTGCTTTTTCACCTAGTAAAAATTTTTTACTAGGGAATTTTACAGTCCAACCAACACTTGTTTCGTCACCAAGTTTGAAGGTATTTCCATAAATCGTGCTTGGTAATTCAACCAGCAAGCCGACGTTAATCAGCTCGTTTTTTGCCTTGATGACTGTTGGACGGCTCTTACCCGTAATTTCCTCTAACTGGCTTAGTGATATCGAATCCATCACTTTGTTCCATCCACGTGTTTTACGGCACACCACAAGATAAATCTTGCATGCAGCGTCCGATATTTGGTTAAGCACTTCGTCCACAAATGCGTTAGGCACTTGAAAGCTATTGGGCGTAAATTGGCTCATTTTGAGTTCACCCCTTCATTAATCTGTATAAAGCGTCCAAACATCAAAATCATTTCTGAACGCTGTAAGCTTGAGATAATTTCACCGGCATACCAGGCCGAGATCCGATGTTCATTGGTGAGCATTTCGATAAACTCATCACGTGTGACTGCAGCATTGGCTTCGTCACGATTGATTTTGCGTAAGTTGGCCTTACGGATATCCAATAAACCATTAAGCGTGCGTAGTGCTGGGTCATACCAACTCTGAACGCCTTGCAGGTGTTTATGCTCAGGCTGCTTTTTGATTGCCTTGTTGGTGATCATGAAACCTCCGCAAGCGCTTGTTCAGCAGCAGTCAAACGACGTTTGGCCAAGACTTCTGCAACTGTTGCCGGTCGCACTAAATGGCTCAGTGCAAAGTTGTGATTTCCATCCAGTAACACACCATCACTTTGTACTTTGTGTACGGTCATCAAGTGGTCTGGTTTGATTGGATCAGTGAAGACCACGACGTCGCCATTAAGAAACCCTTCGTTTGCCATGTCATTGTTTTGTGGTATATTTGGTTTCATATTCATTTGTGATTTGCCTCATAAATTGAATTGGAAGCCTGATGTTCGAGATCAGGCTTTTTTATTGCTCGACACATTTGTTTATTTGCATTTCTAGCTCTGCCAAGATCTCGTGCAGCATGTGAATGACCTTTGACATATCAATCGCTTCGCCACGCGTAATTCGGCCATCTGCCATCATTTCTTTGAATAGCGTGTAGATATCCCCGCCGCCCATTCCAAAACTCAGAACTAAGTCCGTCAGCGCTGTATCTCGACATTCGGGAATATTCGGCAAGTTAATGGCCACTTTTCCGTGATGAGCATTCAGTCTTTGTAGGATTCGGTAATCCCCTGTCAGCTCCATAAGTTTTGAAGCCTCAAGTAAGGTAATGTGGTGTGTTTCCGTATTTGGATTCACCTTACTGTTCAGTACCGCTGGGCTTTTAATGCCCATTCGTGGCGCCAATGCATTCGCTCCACCTTGGTAGTCGTGAACAGTGTTGTAAGCAGCATCCAATATGTTCATATCGGTATCCTTTGAACGTGGTTATTGGAGGGCTGGGTTATTACTATTTTTAGTAGAAGAACGCTTTATAGGAATTTGCCCTTTTGCTAAATCACGAATTTGATATTCACGCATTAGAGGAATCTTTGTTTCAGGCCATTGGCTAATAGCCTGAGAACTTATTTCTAACTTCAAAGCCAAATCCGCGACATTACATTTCAAAAGCTTTAGAGCTTCTTGTTTTGTCATTAATTTTACTCACAAAGGTAACTTTTCTTACCTTATTAAACAGCATAAAACTTACCTAGTCAAATGGTAAGATTCCTTACATTGAATATGGGCTTAAATTATGGAAACTCTTGGTACACGCCTAAAAGCATTAAGAAAAACAAAAAAAATAACTCAGCAACAACTTGCTGATGCAATCGGCGTATCTAAAACTTCTGTAATATATTGGGAGAAAGATGACAACCTCCCTAAACATGAAAGCTTGATGGCTTTATCAAAAGCACTAGCGGTATCGCCTGATTTTTTGCTTAGCGGTAAGGCACTTGGTGGTTTGGAGTCAAATACTTCTGTGCCATTCCCACTTGCAGGCCGATTAGTACCAGTTATTTCATGGGTACAAGCCGGTGCATGGACTACTGTTGATTCTGTTCCTGCAGGCACACAGTTTGAGGAATGGTTACCGCCAAATCCTAAATGTGGAAAGAATGGCTATGGTTTGGAAGTAGTTGGAGAGTCAATGCTCCCTGACTTTCGGCCTGGCGATAAAATTTATGTAAATCCTGACTTTCAAATAACAGATTTAAAAACAGGTGATTTAGTTATTGTTTCTTGCCAAGGCGATAGTGAAGCGACTTTTAAGAAGCTTATTGTTGAAAGCGGAAATATGTATTTGCAGCCTTTGAATCCCGACTGGCCAGAGAAAACCATTGCGTTAGAAGATGGTTGCAAGTTGGTTGGTAAGGTTGTTGGGTTGTATAGGGATGTTTAAATTTTTAAAAAAATTTAATTAATTAATCAAATTCTTATCTTATTTAAAAAAGGCAACCAGGGAATCAATGATGAAATTCAATGGCTTATTGAGAGAATTTCAATGAAAAAATTATCTAATAAAGATCGATTAAGAATTAAATTACATAATTTAAAATTACTTAAAACTAAATCGATATTTGATCCCAATGTGCGAACATATCATTTGGCTATGCCTGCAAGCATTTCACTATTTAACAATAAATTTAGAGGTAATGTTCTAAGTATTATTAATAAAATGCGCAGTAAAAATAAAGAAAAAAAACCTTGTTTTATTGACTTTAAAAAAGTTGATACTTTGATGCCAGATGGAACAATTCATTTTTTTCATCAATTAGATAAGTATTCTAATTTATCTTTAACAGGCAGAGCTTCCAACTCCAATATAGTTAAAGGAATGTTAAGCAAATTAGGTATTCATCAAAGAATGAAACTTCCTTCATTTGAGTACAAACATTTATATGTTGATCGATGGTATACGATGACAGGTGTTACCGCTGATTTTGGTGATGAATTTGTTGAGATACAAGATGCGTTACAAGAAGTTTTAAAAAATGAAGATTCAGAATTTATTGTAAGTACTGCTATATCTGAAGCAGTATCAAATGTTGTACATCATGGTTATGATGAGCACGATAAGTATAAAAAATGGGTTTTGTTTGTTGGTATAAGTAATGAAAGATGCGACATAATTATATCCGATTTAGGCAAAACAATTCCTAAAACAGCCCCAAAAACACTAGGTGAAAGATTTCAAGAGGCAATAAATTTCAAGTGGATTGAAAAATCTGACGCTGACCGGATTGAATTTGCAGCCTCATGGCGACAAAGCTCAACAAATGATTCACATAGAGGTAAGGGATTTGATAATATCATACAAGTTAAAGAAGTAAGAGATAATACAATTGTACATATCTTAAGTAGAAAAGGTGCTTGGTCAACAACTTCTGGCAAAAAATCCTACTCTGAAGCTGTAGATGGCACTATTGTATATTGGAGTATTCCTATTAAATCCTCTTTATCTGCTCTTGTGTAATTATTCTAGGTGAAAATTGAATGTCAATCATAATTAATGTTGGTGAGGAATTTTATCCTAGACCTGCTGGTCGTTTTTATACAGATGGAAGTCATTCTGGACAAAGATTCCGTGAAGAAATGCTTTTGCCTGCTATACAGAAATTAAAGGCTAATGAAAAATTAATTGTGGATTTTTCTTTAGTGACAATGGCTGGTTCTTCTTTTTTAGAGGAAAGCTTTGGTGGTTTGATTCGTAAAAAGAAAATAACTAAAGAATCTCTTTTAGACATTCTTGAAATTATTACAAAACGAAAAATCATCAAGGATAGGATTTATGAGTATATTAACGATGCTAAGCCAGATTGATGGCAAATTACTTTTTGCAATTTTTGGCTTTCTCTTCGCGCTCATAAGTTTCTTTTATAAAAATCATGAAACAAATCAGTTAAGAGTGTTGAAAAGTATTTCTGACAACATTAAAGAGATAAATAAAATATGCATAGATGTTTTTGCAAAAAAAACGATTGATGAAAGTATTTATCATAAAATTTCTATGCATTTAGACCTAGTTCTTTTGGATGTTAAAACATTTCCAACTGGTAAGTTTTATAATTGCAAAACTTGTATTTCTGAAAATAGAGATATTGTGAATGCACTTGTTGAGGACTATAAAGATTTAATTTTTGAGGATACCCCTATTGAAAATAAATCTATCGATATAGGTGAATACGAAAACTCAGAAAAAAGAATGGTAGAAATAATTCAAAAATCAGTTCAAATACTTGAAAAGCTAGAAGGATATATGACTTAATTTATTCAAAAACATGTATTACTATTAAAAATCAGGCCTGTGATTACAGGCCTATTGTTATTTTATTCTTCATCATCTACCAATGCATAATCTTTCTGCTTTAACTCCATTTCTTCAATGGTATCCTCCATTTCTCTCTGCTCATCATCTGGCATGAGTTCAATTTTTAACGACTCTCTATATTGCATAGCTTCGGCTTTCAAGGTGAATTTAGCTTGAATACCCAACTCATCTAAATAGTCTTTAACACATGTTAAAGAAGTTCTAAAAAACTCCTTCTTGTAATTAACTTTATTGACACGCTCATGATTGAAATGATGATGGAGTTTTTTCTCAAGCGAAGGTGCATCTTCACTATAAATCATTGCATGCACATCAAATGTAAATGGAACTGAAGCATCACCCAATTCTCTTATACGGTCTAAAGGCTCAAGGCGTCTAGTCATTCCAAGCTTTAAAACGTCATCACCAAAAGACCCAATATTTGAAATTACATATACGTGTCCGGCTCTTGTTTGTTGAGCCATTGATAATGCTCGCTGGTTTTTATCCTCAGCATTTTTGAGTTTTTCCATTAACTCCTGCATTTTAAAGTCAAATTTAGCTTTCTCATCATCAGAGGCTAGATCAAACTCTTTTTTTGCCTTTTCATAAGCTTTCTTAAGTAATTGTTCTTCTTTTTCAGCATCTTTTATTGCTCGCTCATATTCTTTTCTTGCCTTCTCTTCCTCTCGAATTTGCTCACGAATCTCTCTCTGTTCCTCACGCTCTCTTTCTTTAAATTCAAGCACTAATGCAGCCCACTTTAGTTCTTCAACCCTTAATGCAAGATATGAGGGATTAATTCTGGCGTTTCTAAATGCCTGTCCATAATTATTTAGAAGTAAATAATCATCTTTTAAGGCCTCAATCAATTTACCAACATTGTCGTGTCTTAAGCGTGATACATGTACATCAGCCTTACTATTAAAAGCATTTGTTATAAAGGCTATAGCTGTTGATTTTCTATTCTCTTCGACATAATCACACTCAGCAACAACACATTGCTTGATTGCGGTTTTGATTTCTAGTTTTATCGTCTTTAATCTTTGTGCCGCATCAAGATGCTCATACCCATCAATCAGATCTTCTAATATCGCCTGATTCGGTAATAGGTATTCATCACTGTAGCCTTGTATTTTATTTTCAAGAGCGTTACAGATTTTATTTAACTCCATAGTTTTTTGGGCTAAATTGTAATAATCACCAAGTATATTTTGAGCTTGCTGCTCCGTGTTAAGTAGAGTTTTTTGGGAATGCTCATCTAAGAATAATTCTACATTTTTAATTTTTTCTTTAATTTGGCGCTTAAAAGCTTCAGCTTCAGACACAATAGCTCTTTTGTAAGCTTCATGTGATTTTAAATTGGATTCATATTCTTGCTGCCATTTAAGTTTTGCATCACTTATATCATTTGCACATTTTTCTTTTTCAGATGCTATATGTGCAACAACATCAACAATACCTTGATATTTTTCTAATTCACTTAATCGCTTACCTAGTATCTCTTGTTGATTCAAAAACCCACTAATTTGTCTGTAATCACTGCTAGCTTGAGCTTCAAGTTTGCTAATCTTTATAGATAAATTTTTATTCTTATCTGTTAGATCAACTTCATTTAATTTTAACTCTTTATTCTTTGTGTAAAAGAAATAAACTACACCACCTAAAGCTATTAATAGCAATAAAAGAAAAAATTCCATAGATATATCTATTATTCAAAATTTAACCAATTTTCAAATATTATCCCCCTATTTTCAAGCAATTAGAGTATGTTTTTATTTAGTATTTTAAAAAATATCTTTTATCCACAAATAATTCAAAAATGAGCTAAAAGTAACTTTAATTACCAAACACTCTTGACTATAAAGGTAAGTTATCTTACCTTTGTCTCACAGACAACAAAAAAGCACATCGATCTTCGAACCCCGATGTGCTTTGCAAACTGCGAGATAAGTATGAACAAAACCTTAACCCCTTTCAATAGCCTCAAGGTAACACTTGTCGCTGCAACCGTAACAATCGGTGCTTTAGCATTCGCCTACAAGCCTGAAATTCACAAAGCACCTACTCAGCACAACACCATTCCTGAGTTCACCGCAGTCGCTGCAATGGACATTTCTGGTGAACACTCAGGTACAGCTGTTATCCGTTTAGATAACTTCACCCTAGACGTAAGCTTTGACTTTGAACCATTTGAAGACAGCTACGGCGTACCCGGTAGTGAATTTGATACGGCTGAAATTACCCAACTATCGGTAGATCACATCACCGATGAATACGGCAATCCTTTCCCCGACTTCACGGACTACAACGACCACCGCAACATCAATGAAATGTTGGTGCAGCACATGATTAAAAATCGTTTGTTGGGAGAAGTGTGATGACTATTAATATTATTCCAGCAGACCAAGCTCTAAATGTCAGTGCCATCATCACTTACATCTATGCGGATCCAGGCCTCGGTAAATCCTCTTTAGGCTTTACTGCAGATAAAGCTGTTTCATTTGACTTCGACCGTGGTGCTCATCGTACCGGTGAACTTCGTCGTGGTGCAGTAATTCCAGTTCAACAATGGGCTGACGTTGCAGGTCTTACAACTCAAGACTTAGCACCTTACAACACTGTTGTCATTGATACAGTAGGCGCGATGCTTGAATGCATTAAAACTCACCTACTACTTCATCCAAACAACCGGCAGAAAGATGGCGCTTTAAAACTAAAAGCCCAAGGCTTGGCCAATCAAACTTTCAAGCAGTATGTGAATACCCTAATCAGCATGGGTAAGGATGTTGTCTTTATTGCTCACGCCTCTGAGGATCAAAATAATGATCAGATCATTTACCGTCCTGACTTGGGTGGTAAGAATAGAAATGAGCTGTACCGTATCGCAGATATGATGGGTTATATGACTACTGTCACTACTGGTGAAGGTAAAAATGCTCGTGTCATCAACTTTAAACCATCTCCCACTCACCATGCAAAAAACTCAGGTGCTCTTGGAGGAGAAACTGGTGAAGTTTGGGTACCTGACTTAAAAACAGAACCGATGTTTTTAGCACAATTAATTTCAGCAGCTAAGGCACACATCAATACATTAACCCCTGCGCAATTGGCTTCTGCTAAAGCACTTGAAGACTTGGAAAACTGGAAACAAAGCTGTGATGAAGCTCTATATGCCAGTGACCTAAACCAGTTAACTGAGTCCCTTGATAAGAGTCATATGTATTACCAAAACATGCGCCAAGCCATGCTACTCAAAGCCAAAGAACTAAATTGTACCTTTGATAAGCATAAAGAAACTTGGATGAGTTCACCTGAATTTAATGGCATATCAGATGCGCAACGTGATGATCTATTGGCCTTCATCGATGAGCGTGGATTAGATACAAAAACTGTATGCGAACATCTAGGTATAGATTCGCTGATGCAGATCGATGTATCTAAAATTCAAGAAGTAAAACAGGAAATAGATCAAATTGCTAAAGCGGGAGTAAATTCATGATTATCTTAAACGGACAAGAAGCATTTGCTGCCATGGCTGCAGGTCAAAACATTGAATGTCGTCATACTGGATCTGATCTAGATTTTGATGGTATTCGTAATTTCCCTGCGACTGTATTTTTTGACCCTGATCATGAATTCCGTATTGCTGTCGTATATATGACCATTGGTACCATGCAAGTTCCAGAAGCCATATCCGAAGCACCAGCAAAAGGCACACCATGTTTTTCTCCATCACTTTTAACTTCTGAGTTAAGCAAGTCGTTTAAATGGAAGAACTCAGCATCTGACTTAGAGTTACTGACTCGCGGCTTAGTGCATCTTTATGATGAAAATGCAGTTACTCACGCTCATGCATTGATTTCAGTGAGTGGTGGAACTTTAAATAAAGAGGAACCTGCCTCTGATACATCATTTCCTTGGGAAAATGAACCGGCTACAGAAGCTGAAAATAGCCAAATTCAAACATCAAATGATGTTGAAGAAAAGGCATCTGAGCAATCTGCAGTTGAAGAGATTGAAACAGATCCAGTGAAACTGGTTGAAAAGTTCACTATGCAAATTAATGCATGTACCACCAACGAAGCAGTCTTAGCATTACGTCCGGTGTTCATGGCAAATGGTCATTTAGAACGTAAACACACTCTGCACCTATGTAAGTTAACTGAGGATAAGCTGCTTGAACTAGATCCTGAGCAATATACACCTAAGCCAGAACATACGACTGACAACTTAAGTGTAGAAGAACTCAAACGTTTGCAGGTTGAGGCCGAAAAGTTAGTAGCGGAAAATAAGTTAGCTAGTGAATCAACAGATGATGAATATCAAAATCTTTTGAAAGATTTAATAACCAGTGCAACAAATGCTCAAACACCTAAAGAAGCTACCGTCCTTACCGGTTATACACGCAACTGGACTGAAGCACAGCGCAAACCATTACTAGATGCTATTCATAAGCGCCTACGTGAGCTTGCACCTGCAGAATCTGAGATTAAAACTCCACCTTCACTTATGGTTCAGATTCAGAATGCACCTGACTTAACTGCATTGGATGCCTTGGAAATTGATGTTTCTGCACGTAGTCCTGAAATACAACCTAAGTTAATGGACTACGTTAAAAAGCGTCGCTTCGAGCTTGAGAATCAAGCAAGTGAGGTGAGCTCATGATTTGTCCTAAATCATTAGTCCCGGCCTTCACAATGTTTTTAGCAAGTGATGGATATCAATGCGTAATTAATAAAATTGTTGGTGAAGCTGTTTTCACTAAAGCAAATAAACCTGGTTTGAAGATTGATAATGCGGGAAACATGAATGGTGCTGCTCAAAAGCGTTATGAGCTTTTTCTTAAATTATGGCTAAAGAATGGCAAAGAATTTATTCTTCGCCTTCAAGCCCAGGCCCTTATTTTAAAGGTGGCGTGATGGATCCCAACGGCGAAGATACAGATATAGGACATGAATGTATTTCTAAGGATTTTCTTGAATCAGTGAAACAAATTTTAAAGGAGGTGTCTTGATGGGATTATATATTTCAACGCCTGATTTGTTGAAGCGCTACGGTATTACCAAAGGCACTTTGATCAATTGGCGTGATAAACAGGATTTTCCAGAACCATTGATCAAAGCACATGGGCGCTCATGTAGTCGCTATGGCATCAAGGCTGTAGATGCTTGGGAAAGAAGTAAAGGGTTGCTTGAGTCATTAGAAATACAGCCTTTAATATCGAAACGCTCGTGATTGTTCAATATGGTGCAGAGTTTATGGAACCACTTCTCATAAGCCTGCGCCTGTTCATCCATGTATTCATGTAAATCATAGGTTCCCCATACAGCAGGTAACCCATGACCCAGCATAATTTCACAAATATGCGGTGGCGCTAATTCGGATATATGTGTTCTCATCGTCCTGCGCAAATCATGCATAGTCCAATGCTGCATCTCTACATCAAATCGCTTACGCACATTGTCATTCACATATGGTGGAATTGTTGTTTGAAAGCTTTTTGAAAGCTTCGTATATGCTTTACCTTTTAAGTTTGGAAAAGCATATTCACAGCTATCAGGCGACAGTGAAAAAACATACTTAATGAATGGCACAATTTGTGGAATGAGGGGTCGGATAATCGGCTTGTGGGTACGGTCCCCCATCTTGTGATTCTCTGGTGGTACGTGCCAAATCATTTCCTGAAAATCAAAGTCAGATTTCTTGGCCAGCCTCAATTCTGATACACGGCAGCCAAAGAACAGTAGCATAATAATAATGGCTTTGTTTTTTGGTGATATGGCATTGGATCTCAGAGAAGAATGCACCACCCAGAATATTTCCTGTTCTGAAAGATAACGGGAACGCTTCACTTTCTTTACGTTTAAATCAGCTGCTTTAAGATGCTGAATAGGCTGATTCATTAATTTCCCGTGTACACACCCCCAGCGCATAATCATTTTGAGATTACCAAGTATTTTCACTGCTACCGTTTTAGCACCATCTGTAATTTCAAATAATAGCGTTGACCATTCTTGTAGGGTGACATCGTCACAAATTCTACGACCTATACGTGGATAAACGTGAATTTCAAATGCCCTTAAATCATATTCTTTTGAGACTTTATTTACGGCAATTGTATTAAACCAGAGGTCACATATTTCTTTGACGGTCAGCTGCTTCAGATAGTCGCTTTCCCCTTTTAGCTTAAGTTGCATTGGGTCCTTGCCTTGATCTAGCTCAATTTTATATTTATGAACCTGAGCACGAGCATCTTTTAGACCTAATAATGGGTATGTACCTAGATCTAGTCTTTTGGCTTGACCACCAAAACGATAGCGATATTGAAAAACGACTTTTCCCTTTGGGGATATTCTGACGGACAAACCATCTCTATCTGTTACAACTTCGACTTTTTCTCGCGGTTTCCCATTATTTGATTTTAGCCAACTATCACTTAAAGACATTTAAATTTTCCAGTCCAAATACTTTATACTCTGTACATATTCAAGCAGAGCAAAAATATGTACACACATATGTACATATTTTTTCTTGAAAGGTAAATAACTTTGTTAAACTTTGAAATTATTTGATCATCGTTAATAAACGCGAAAGTTGAGCAATTTCATTGAATCTAAAGCTTTTCTAAATGCTTTGTTAAACTTTGAAAATCTTTGGAGAATCTTGAATGCAAAAACCGACTATAATTTTCGATATGGACGGTACTTTACTCGATCTTGCTTATGATGATTTTATCTGGAATGAGCTGCTGCCAATTCGCTATGCTGAACAGCATCAGTGCTCACTCGAACAAAGCAAGCAAACGCTATTTAGTTTTTATCAACAGCATAATCATACCCTAAAATGGTACTCCTCTCGCTTTTGGACGTCACAAGTTGGCGTTGATGTTCTGGAAATGCAGATAGAACAAAAAGCCAAAGTAGCCAAACGCGAAGGCTGTATTGAGCTGCTTACCTATCTTAAAGAAAATGGCTATCCTATTTGGCTTGCGACCAATGCCGACTATGCAGGCCTACAATTCAAACTCAAAGAAACCGGTCTTCGTGATTTTTTCGAT
The DNA here is from genome assembly GCF_023499985.1 of Acinetobacter amyesii. Lineage (NCBI taxonomy): Bacteria > Pseudomonadati > Pseudomonadota > Gammaproteobacteria > Moraxellales > Moraxellaceae > Acinetobacter > Acinetobacter amyesii. The sequence continues at coordinate 225,265 of NZ_JAMCOU010000013.1, forward strand.
GTTATCGTCAGTTCAGAAACTCTCGGTCATGCCAAAGAGTTTATTGAGTTTTGGCAAATATTAGCAAGTAAACATCCCTTCGATGCAAAAAACTGTTACTTCATTGATGACACAGAAAAAGTGCTTAATGGTGCAAAACTTTTTGGGATTGAACAGCTCTATTCGATTCAGCAGCCTTCATCTGCCAAAGCGCCTCGCGAGACTTGCAATTATCCAATGCTGTCCGCATTAACAGATTTAATCCCTATTTTAGAAGCTCAAATGACTGAGCAAGCCGAGGAACAGAAAAAATATGCGTAAATCAAATCTAGCCGAAGATGCGGTTGGTATGCGTATAGACAAATGGTTGTGGGCTGCACGTTTTTTTAAAACACGCTCTATTGCCAAAAATGCGATTGAAGGCGGTAAAGTTCATCATAATGGCGAACGCGTTAAAGTCTCTCGTGAAGTTCGTGTAGGCATGGAATTAACCATTGCACAAGGCCTTGAGAAAAAAACCGTGGTGGTGAAAGCACTGTCGGATGTTCGTGGGCCTGCCCCAACCGCTCAGCTGCTTTATGATGAAACTGAGGTCAGTATTGCAAAACGGGAATTGCTCGCATCACAAAGAAAGTTGCATAATCTAGCTCGGCCAGATCATCGACCAAGTAAAAAAGATCGTCGAGATATTGGTAAATTTAAAAGAGAAAATGATCAACAGTTTGACCAGCAATGGTCTTATAATGATGATTAAGTTAAAGCGTCACAACATGTCGCACCTGTTGTGATTTTCATAGAACAAAAGGATGATTTCTGTCACTATACCCTCGTGGAACAGATTTAAACTGAATACATCCACTTGAGTATATTGTTTCGTGACATCGTATTGAGGTTGTAAGATGGATGATAATAAAAGCAAGGCGTTAAATGCGGCCTTAAGCCAAATTGAAAAGCAGTTTGGTAAAAACACCGTTATGCGTCTTGGTGATAATACTGTACAGGCAGTTGAAGCTGTCTCTACAGGTTCTTTAACATTAGATATCGCACTAGGTATTGGTGGTTTGCCTAAAGGTCGTATCGTAGAAATCTACGGTCCTGAATCTTCTGGTAAAACGACTATGACATTACAAGCTATTGCACAATGTCAGAAAGCTGGCGGTACTTGTGCATTCATCGATGCTGAACATGCATTAGACCCTCAATACGCACGTAAACTTGGCGTAGATATTGATAACTTACTTGTTTCACAGCCAGACAATGGTGAACAAGCACTTGAAATTGCAGACATGCTGGTACGTTCAGGTGCCATTGACCTGATCGTTGTCGACTCTGTAGCTGCACTGACCCCTCGCGCCGAAATTGAAGGCGAAATGGGTGACTCACACATGGGCTTACAAGCTCGTCTGATGAGCCAAGCACTGCGTAAAATTACCGGTAATGCGAAACGTTCGAACTGTATGGTGATCTTCATTAACCAAATCCGTATGAAGATTGGTGTAATGTTTGGTAGCCCAGAAACCACAACTGGTGGTAATGCACTTAAATTCTATGCATCTGTACGTTTAGATATCCGCCGTATTGGTCAAGTGAAAGAAGGCGACGAGATCATTGGTTCAGAAACCAAAGTGAAAGTTGTGAAAAACAAAATGGCTCCTCCATTCCGTGAAGCGATTTTCCAAATTCTTTATGGTAAAGGCGTGAACCATTTAGGTGAGCTTGTTGACCTCGCAGTACAACAAGAAATTGTTCAAAAAGCAGGTGCTTGGTATTCATACCAAGGTGACAAGATTGGGCAAGGTAAAAACAATACCATTCGCCACTTAGAAGAACACCCTGAACTTGTGCAAACTATCGAAAAACTGATTCGTGAACAACTTCTGACTACGGGTACAGCACCTGTAGAAGACAAAGACGAAGAAGAACCAGACTTTTTAGATGCTTAATTACAGCATACTTTAATAGCAGACGAAACGCCCTACGGGGCGTTTTGTTTTGCACTCAAAATTTGTATTAAAATGACCCCATGACTAAAGACCATTTTCCACTCTTGCTTGATTATGAAGCACTGAAACAACAGTTTGCAGAAGCTGAAGAAACTACCTGCGTAAATCATGCTGCACAAACTGACATTTCACATGACGATACTTCGGTGATCGATCACACTGCGTTGCATTTTGACACCAATGGTAAAGATGTTCATGCTGAAAAAAAATCGGGACTGCGCGGCTCTCGTCTACGCTCGTACGCTTTTGCAGTACTCACACGTAAAGAATACTCAAAAGCGGATTTAATCGAAAAATTAGCACTGTATGCGGATAGTCGTGAAGAAGTCATACACTTGGTGGAAGAACTCGCACGTGAGAACTATCAAAGCGATCAGCGTGTAGCAGAGATGGTGCTATCGAGTCAAAAACGTAAAGGTAAAGGCCCTAATCGCATAAAGCTCGCGTTAAAAAATAAAAAAGTAGACAGTGAATTAATTCTGGATGAATTAAAAGAAACAGATTGGGTCGCTGAAGCTTACCAGCTCAAAATAAAAAAATTTGGCAAAGCTGTTGAACGTGATCCAAAACAAAAAGCCAAACAAATACGTTTTTTGCAATATCGAGGCTTTGATCTCGATACGATTTTTAAAGTGATTGCACGTAAAGAATTTGATGACGAATAAAAAAGATATAAATCTAAATGAAAAATTAATAAAACTAAAATAAAGAAGAATATAGGATTGAAAAAATGAGAGGACGTTTAATTTATTATTATTGAAACTGGTGGCAACCCTACCAGCAAGACTTCGGCACATCATATTTCTACTACCGTTGCTACCTTCCGGTCCTGGCGGGGTTTATAGAGTACAATTGCGAAGTAACCAGCAGGGCTACCATTGCAAGAACAGAGTATAGTGATTTTTAATAAACATGCAAGCCTAAAACCAAGAATTCCTGAGTAGAAAACACTGTTTGATTATTTATAAATCAATATGATGGTCGATGATGTAGAAAACGTGAAACTTCATCACTATATTTTTACTTTAATACACAGCAAGATTGTAAAAGCTTATTGCAATTCAGATCTTTGGCGTTTTTAATGTGCTTATCGTTTTATCTAAAGCTGTCTGTAATAAAACTATTCTATACGGACATGCTTGTAACTACATGGAATTTTTATGATGTTTAAACAGCATGTATTGTGTGCCCTTACATTGACTTGCTCAGGTGCATTATTTGCCAATATTCCAATTGAATCTCGTGGTTTGAGTGGCGCTAATAATGGTACTGTGTATACAGCAAATAATACGGCCATTCAAACAGGTGCTGGCTCTACCCCTATTCCAACCAATTTGAATTGGCAGCTTATGCAGAAGAACCAACAGCTTGAAAATGAATTGCGTAGCTTACGCGGTAAAATGGAAGAGCAAGACAATATTATCGAACAATTAAAAAGTGAACTTACAAACCGCTATGCAGATTTAGATCAACGTTTAGAACTACTCCAACAAAAAGTAGATCCAAGTGAAGACACAGAGGCCGCGGAGGATAACCAACAAGGTACTGCACCCAGTAACAGCTAATACAGCGCCTACACCTGTTAAACAACCTACGACCCAATCAACATTAAGCTCATCTGCAAACCAACCTGTAAATGCAGGTGGTGACTCACTTGAGCTTGAGAAAGCAGCGTATACCGTTGCTTTAGACGCATACAAACAAGGTGGTGCAAAGAAAGCCATTGCACCAATGAAAAACTTTATTAAGAATAATCCTAACAGTGTCTATATTAGCAACGCATATTTTTGGCTAGCTGAGTTCAACCTTGCTGTTGAACCGACCAACTATGCGGAAGCGAAAAAGAACTATAGTATCGTGGTAGATCAATACCCTGAATCGACCCGCGCGCCTAGAGCGTTATATCAACTGTATAGCATTGCAAAAGACGTCGATCGAAATAGTAGTTTAGCAACGCAGCTCAAAAGCAAGCTTATCCAAAAGTATCCAAAATCTGAAGAAGCAGGCTTTGTTAAAAAATAGTCCTATTTTTAACGCAAAAAAAGACACCTTATAAGGTGTCTATTTTTATTCGCAGTATTTAACGAACGATACCGCGCTTAGACTGCTCAAGTGAGTCAATCAACAATTGCGCTTCTGCCACATCAGGCAAAATTTCAGTACGAATACGCTCAATCGCTTCATTTGTCGTTAAACCATCTTTATAGATCAATTTAAAAGATTCACGTAAACCTTGAATCACATTTTTAGACCAACCTTTACGACGCATTCCTTCAATGTTCATTGCAAAAGCATGGGCTGGATTACCAGATACCATGACATAAGCAGGTACATCTTTCAAAATAAGCGAAGCACCACCGATCATACTGTATGAATCGATTTTACAGAATTGGTGAATACCAGAGTTACCACCTACGATGACGTAATCACCAATGTGGACATGACCTGCAACGCCGACGTTATTAGCAAAGATATTATGATCACCTACCACACAGTCATGTGCAATATGTGTATTTACCATCAATAAATTATGACTACCAACTTTAGTTAGACCCTGATCTTGAACAGTACCACGGTGTAAACTACAGTGTTCACGAATCGAGTTGTGATCACCAATTTCTAACCACGTTTCTTCACCAGCATATTTCAAGTCTTGGCAGACTTCACCAACACTGGCAAATTGAAAAATTTCGTTATGTTGACCAATACGGGTATAACCACCCACCACAACATGTGAATGCAGTTTAGTGCCCGCTCCAATTGTGACTTTAGGACCAATAATACAATATGGTCCAATTTGCACATCCGGAGCAATTACTGCTGATGAGTCAATAATGGCGGTAGGATGAATTAATTCGTTATTGCTCATGCTGTCTCTGTTTTCTGATGCGAAACCATAATTTCCGCGGTTGCTGCGACTACGCCATCTACAGTGGCAACACAATTATATTTGTAAATGCCACGCTTTTGCATCACTAATTCCGATTTTAATACAAGTTGATCGCCTGCAACGACTTGTTTTTTAAATCGAACCTTCTCTGCACCAGCAAATAAGAACAGCGAACCCGCTGAAGGTTTCTCATTATTCATGATGAAGCCTAAAATACCCGATACTTGCGCCAATGCTTCAACAATCAGCACACCCGGCATAATTGGGTATTCAGGGAAATGGCCTTGTAAAAATTCTTCATTAATCGTTACATTTTTATAGCCTACAATCCCGTTGTCAGTCACTTCAACAACACGATCAACCAATAAAAACGGATAACGATGTGGCAAATATTCACGAATAGTCTGAATAGTCATTGGTAATTCAGGTTTTGTGAAAGCTGGGGTATTCGACTCTGTCATCATAATTATTTACGCAATTTAAATGTTGATTCAAGGGACTCAATTTGAGACTGCATATGATCAAGTCGTTTGACCAATTGGGTCAATGGCACATCTGCTAATTGTTTAAAGCGGATTGCTGCCTTTTTCCAAGAACCACTTTCAAGCATTGGCGTACCTGAAGAATAACTCCCAGCAACGGAAATACTTTTTGTGACCATTGACATGCCGGTAATTGTCACATTATCTGCAATATTAATGTGACCTACGATACCAACAGCCCCTGCTAGCACACAATTTTTGCCAATAGTTGTACTACCGGCAATACCACATTTCGCAGCCATTGCCGTATTTGCACCAACTTTGACGTTATGCGCGATTTGCACAAGGTTATCAATAATGACACCATCTTCCAAAATTGTGTCATCTAAAGCACCACGGTCGATACTACAATTTGAACCAATACGCACATCATTCCCGATACGTACAGAACCTAATTGAGCAATACGATGCCATTTCCCTTGATAAGGTGCAAAACCAAACCCTTCACCACCGATCACCGTATTTGCATGGATACGTACACGATCACCTAACTTGGCTTCACCAGTAATCGTCACATGCGAATCGATAAAACAATCTTTACCAATTTCAACACCATGATCAATCTTCACTTGTGATTCAATGCGCGTTCCTTCACCCACCACACTATTCGCACCAATCACCACATAATGCCCAATATAAGCAGTATCAGAAATGATTGCGGAAGGATGAATTTGAGCAGTACTTTCAATTCCTATTTCTACAGATTTTTTTTCAAAAACATGCGTTAGAATAGCGAAAGCCAGATACGGATTGGGTACAACAATGAAGTTTTGCTGTGAAGGGATTTGTGACTGCATGTCTGCAGTCACAATCAGCGCACCAGCCTTAGACTGTTGAGCTTCATTCAGATATTTATCTGCGTTTAAAAATGCAAGCTGATGCGGTTGAGCACTCTCCAAACTTGCCATTCCACTGAATTGCAAGTCTAGCTGGCCAATACATTGACCTTGAACAAGTTGAGCAAGCTTTTCTAAACTGAATTTTTGAGAATTCATTGATTATTTAATTGCATTAACCTTTTGAATCATTTTATCAGTTAAATCAAACTTAGGGTCATACGCAAGTGCTGAATTTTTATTCAAAACAACATCTAACTTATTTTCTGTGCGCAATTGTTCTGCAACTTGCTTGATTCGACTATCCATCGTGCGATTTAAGGACTGGATATTACCTTGAACCGAAGCTTGAACTTTTTGCTGTAAATCAGTCAGCTCTTTGAGTTTAGTTTGATACTGTTGACCCATTTGCTGCTTTTGCGCAGCAGTCAACTTATCACCACCCTGCTGAGCTTTCTGTTGCATTGCTTCCAGCTCTTTAGCCAGTGATTCAATTTTAGTGGTTTGTGGTTTCAACTGCTGTTGAATTTGAGCATTTTGTTGTTTTAGATAAGTGCTTTGATCCACAACCTTTTCTAAATCAACCACACCGTAACCCGCTGCATGTACCACAGCAGAACACGACACACCCAATACCGCCAAACCAGCAAATAATTTATTCATCTTATCAACCTGTAATTTTGTTATTCCCAGAAGGGTCCTACTTAGAACGTACGACCAATCTCGAATTGAATTTCTTTTGTTTCATCGCCAGCTTTGTCATTCAGTGGGAATGCATAACTCAGTGAAATTGGACCAATCATCGTGATCCAAGTAAAGCCTGCACCAACACTATAACGCATGTTATTCATATCAAAGCCGTAGTTATCTTTACAGTATTGACGGTCTTCACTAGATTTAGGAACGTCACATTGAGTGTCAAATACTTGTGCGCCTTCAGCAAACAATACTGGACGAACTTGACGCGCCCAATCGCCTTTAAATGGCACAGGTAAAGCCAATTCAGTACCAAATTGAATTAAAGCATTACCACCGACTTCTTCTGGATCGTAGTCAACCTGATTTTGCGCATCATAATACACACCAGGATATTTCGGCCCTAGAGTACTGTTGTCATAGCCACGTACTGAACCAAAACCACCTGCATAGAAGTTTTTATAGAATGGTAAATCATTACCATAGCCTAACTTACCGTAACCACGTAACACAAAGTCTTTACCTAGTGGGAAATAAGCTTGTGCGTCGTAAGTGATTTTTTGATATTCAACATCACTACCTGGTAATGCAATTTCGGCATTGACGCGGTGTGACATACCCGATGTAGGGAATACCGGGCGATTCAAGGTGTTGTACGACCAACCCAAGTTAAGGTTATAAGTTAAGAAATCACCTTTAAACGCACTGTCGTACGATTCTTCAGGTACTGCACAAGTGTTGTGAGTAACAATTTTATTACCCTTATCATCTAGTACAAAATCGCCATTCTCATCAGTTTTGTATACAGGCACAGTTAATTGCGAATTACCAGATGCATCAGTAGGACAGAAAGATGTCGTATCCGTTGCTTTCCCACCATTTGCTAGTAAATAATCACGCACATAGGTAGAAACATATGGACCTGTTGTCACTTCGGTATTATCAATATTCAAACCCATACTGATACTTTGGTTTTCATCGATCGGATAACCAAAGTTGATACCACCACCAAAACTATCAGTGACGTAGTTGTTAACGTTATAGTCGTTATCTAACTTGGTTTTACGGTAGTACAAGTTATAACCACGGCGTACACCATCAATAGTGAAGTATGGGTCAGTTACACTGAGGTTATAATAATCTTGAGTCTCTGAACGAGACAAATCGATAGAAACTGCATTACCTGTACCCAAGAAGTTGGTTTGACTCAAACCTGCTTGGAAAGTTACACCGCCACTTTGTGAGAAACCAACAGCTAAAGTACTTGTCCCCGAATGCTGCTCTTCAACATTTACATTTAAATCAATTTGATCTGGCGTGCCCGGAATACGTGCAGGCTTAACATCAACGGTTTTAAAGAAACCAGTACGTTCTAAACGCACTTTAGACAAATCAATTTTTTCATTACTTGCTAAGGCGCCTTCCATTTGACGCATTTCACGACGTAGAACTTCATCAGCTGTTTTCGAGTTACCTGTGAAATTAATACGGCGAACAGTGACTTGCTGACCCGGATTCACATAGTAATTTAAATCAACCAATTTGGTGTCTTTATTGATTTCAGGAACAATGTTCACTTCTGCAAAGTAGTAGCCTGCATTACCATATTTACGAAGTAAAAGCTGTTTCACACCATTCACTTTTTCTTGTGAATATAAATCGCCATCTTTATAGAGTTTTAAAGCGTTTAAATCAGTTTGCGTATAAAGCGTATCACCTAAGAAATGGGTTTCACCAAACTTAAATTGTTCACCTTCATCCACCGAAACTTCGATAAAGACGTGTTTTTTATCTTCACTCAAATTTAGACTTGAATTGGTAATGTTGAAGTTGATGTAACCTTTGTTGAGATACATCGCACGTAACGCTTCTAAACTCGCAGCCATCTTTTCACGTGCATAGCGGTCATTACGAGAAATGATCGAGTTCCAACCACTTTCTTTTAATGCAAAAATTTGTTTAATTTCGCTTTCTTTAAAGACCGTATTACCAATGATATTAATATCAAATACTTTGGCAGATTGACCTTCTTCAAACTCGATTAAGACATTGACACGGTTATTCGGTTGAGCGGTTGTAATCACTTTTACATCAGCATCGTAGCGACCTTGCTGCATGTACTGTTGTTCTAATTCAGTTTCAACCGTTTGCAAAGATGATTTCTTTAAAACTTCACCTTCGGACAGACCCATTTTCTTTAAGCCTTCTTCCAAGGCTTCTTTAGGAATAAGTTTATTGCCTTTTAGTTCAACTTTAGAAATTACTGGGCGTTCAACCACTGTATATACAAGGGTATTACCGACTTGTGAAGACTTCACATCATCAAACAAACCCGACGCAAACATGCTACGAATTGAGTTTGAAATGATTTGATCATTGACACGATCACCAGCGGAGAATGGGATCATTCCGGCCACATTGTCAGGAGTTAAACGCACTAAGCCATCAACACGAATATCTTGTACTACAAAATCATCTGCTGCATATACTTGTTGTGCTACGGCCATAGCACTAACCAGTGCCAATGGCATAAATAAATGTTTGTGCTGCATGCCAGTCTTTTCCGCTGTTAATTTATTTCGTATAACGTTCTTATAAACGCATAATGTCATTGAATAGAGCCAGTAGCATCATGCTACCCAGCAATACCATACCAATTTTTAATCCAACCAATTGTATTTGTTCAGAAACAGGTTTACCACGAATTAATTCAATAAAATAGTAAATTAAATGACCGCCATCGAGCATAGGAATCGGTAGTAAATTTAAAATACCCAAGCTTACACTCATCAGTGCCATAAATGAAATGAAGGTTTGCCACCCCATCTCAGCACTTTGTCCAGCCACTTTCGCAATAGTAATCGGACCAGATAAATTATCTAAACCAACCAAACCACGCACCATTTTTACAATAGAATTCAGGATCATACTAGATATCTGACCTGTTTTTTCTACCGCTTTGCCCATCGCCTCTACAGGCGTGTATTGAATGGTTTGTTTGTATTCGGCTGGAATATTGACTTTACCCGGATCACTTTGTACACCTAAAAGCCCTGTAACTTTACCCATTTGGTCACGCTTACCTTGCGGCATCACGCTTAAATGCACAATTTTATTTTGTCGTAAAACATCAATTTTAAGTAACTTTTCTGGAGAAGCTTGTACAACTTGTACAACATCAAACCAGTCTTTCATTTTTACGCCATCGATCGAAACAATTCGATCACCCACTTGCATCCCTTGGCGAATCGCTGCGCCATCTTCACTGAGTTTTGAAACCACTGCAGGAATTTTAGGACGATACGGTGTAAAACCTAGAACATCGAGTGGTGACTGAGTTTGATCACGTAAGAAACTTTGAATAGGTAAACTGAAGTTTTGAATTTGCCCTGCTCGTTCAGCTTGAATTTGAATATTGCCAGTTTCACCTACACGATCAACCAAGGCATAATTCAAGCGCTCCCAAGTGGATACTTGAGTGCCATCTACGGCAGTAATTTTATCACCAGACTGCATTTGCGCAGCCGCTGCAGGCGTATTCGGTAAAATTTTACCTACGCGCGTATTGAGCTGTTCCTGAGCTGGTAAAAATAAAATCCAAAACAACACTACTGCAAAAGCCAAGTTAATGAGTGGCCCTGCCGCAACAATTGCAATACGCTTCCAAGGGTGTTGTCGGTTAAATGCTTTTGGTAAGTCTTCTGCTGCGACATCACCTTCTCGTTCATCCAACATTTTGACATAACCACCTAGTGGTAATGCAGACAGTTGATATTGAATACCCGACTTCTTTGACGTCCACTTAAGTAGTGTTGGGCCAAAACCAATCGAATACACCAAAACCTTTACGCCCAGTTTACGTGCAACGAAATAATGCCCAAATTCATGAATCGCTATCAGCGGTCCAAGTAGCAATATTGCTGCAATAATCATAAACAAGGCATTCATGTTTTAACTTCCTGAATTCAATACTGCTTTTTCAGCAACCATACGTGCCGATTTATCTGCATGCAAAATAACATCAATATTATTTGCAGCTGAGTTTTCAACTTGCCCCAACACATGTTCCACAATTTGAGGGATTTGAGTAAAGCCAATTTTCTCATGCAAAAATGCTGCCACGGCGATTTCATTGGCTGCATTTAAAATCGTAGGAGCTAAGCCCCCAGCCTTCATGGCTTGACGTGCTAATTTTAGTGCTGGGAATCGCTGTATATCAGGCTGTTCAAAGTTTAACTGTGAATGAACAAATAAATCTAATGGAGGCACATGTGTTTGAATACGCTTCGGCCATGCTAATGCATGAGCAATAGGCGTACACATATCAGGATTACCCATTTGCGCCAAAGTCGAACCATCTACATATTGAACCATTGAATGAATGATACTCTGTGGATGGACAACAACTGTTACAAATTGTTCTTCAACTGCAAAAAGATGACAGGCTTCGATCAATTCCAAGCCTTTATTCATCAGCGTTGCAGAATCAACAGAAATTTTTTGCCCCATCGACCAGTTTGGATGCTTACAGGCTTGAGCAGGCGTTACACTTTGTAATTGTTCTAAACTATGATGTAAAAATGGACCACCAGATGCGGTGAGTAAAATCTGTTTGACACCCAATTTTGGCTGACCATGACGCTCACCTTGTAGATAAGTTTCAGGCAAGCATTGGAAGATTGCATTATGTTCAGAATCGACCGGCAGCAACAAAGCATTATTTTCACGTGCGGTCTGAATCATGATGTCACCCGACATAACCAGCGCTTCTTTATTTGCCAGTAAGACACGCTTACCTGCTTTCGCAGCAGCCAATGTAGGTAGCAATCCTGCCGCACCCACAATAGCGGCCATGACCACATCAACTTGTGGATGTTCTGCTACTGCGATTAATCCGGCTTCATCATGCAGGATTTCAATATCAGTTAATTTTTCAACTACAAGTAATTGGCGCAGTTCATCCACTTTATTGAATGGAACAACTGCGATTTTCGGTCGATATTGTTTGCATATTTCGACAAGTTCTACAATTCGGCTATGTGCAGTGACTGCAAAAACTGAATACTCTTCGGGGTGCTGTTGCAGAATCTTTAAAGTACTTTGACCAATGGATCCTGTTACACCCAATATACAAACAGATTGTGACATCTATAAATCTACGCCAATTAATTTTAAAACATACATACCTGCCGCAAAGATAGGTGCTGCAGCAAGCAACGAGTCAATACGATCCAGCACACCACCATGTCCGGGAAGAATACGACCAGAATCTTTGATCCCTGCACGACGCTTGATCATCGATTCAAATAAATCACCAAGTACTGAACTAAATACTGTTATTACTGAAAGTATTAAAAATAAAATATGTTCAGCGATGCTTAAATCAAGATAAATAATTTCAACAACAATAACAATTAGCATTGCAGTGAATAGACCGCCATATAAACCTTCGATCGATTTATTTGGGCTCACATCTGGTGCAAGTTTTTTCTTACCAAATTTACGTCCCACGAAGTATGCACCACTGTCTGCACCCCATACCAACAGGAACAGATACATGAGCCACCAAGGTGAGTTCATCCACACAGAAAAAATAGCAGTTACCGCAGCAGGAACTAAGACTAAACCAATACCACTCAGACTCGGGTTATACCAGTTATCGTAATCAGGATAAGACTTCACCCAATAGACACTTAAGATCCAAGTAAAGATCGAAGCCGCCCAAAGCAGTAATGCAACATCTGTAAAATGCAATGCTAGTGCTGAAAGAATAGCAGTGACTAGACCATAGCCCCAAGCGAAAGGTTTAATCACATTTTGTGTATTCCGCGGCATGAGTTTGAACCACTCATAACCAGCGACAGCTGATGCAATAATCATCAGCACAAGCATTGGGTATTTAGACTCGGTTGCAAACATGCAACTCAATACAACTAAAACCAGTACCAATGCGGTTATTATCCGCTCTAACATTTATTTATTCTCAAACTGCTCTTGTTGAATCTGCTCTGAGGTCTTACCAAAACGACGTTCACGACCACCAAATACCGCTAGTGCATCGTCAAATTCTTCAATGGTAAATTCAGGCCATAATGTCTGGGTAAAATAAAGTTCTGCATAAGCAGCTTGCCAAAGCAAGAAGTTCGAAAGACGGAAATCACCACCTGTACGAATTAACAAATCTACCGGAGGTAGATCACTTAAACTGACATATTGACCAAAGACTTCAGCATCCACTGCTTCAAGATTTATTTTGTTAGTTAAAACATCTGCTGCGATTTGTTTTGCAGCCTGTGCCATATCCCACATACCACCGTAACTAATTGCAATAGTTAAAGTCATGCTGTCGAAATTAGCAGTCCTTTGTTCGGCTTGCAACATTAAGTCACGTAAGTTAGGAGATAAACGAGAACGATCACCAATAAAACGTAGGGAAATGTTAAATTTTTCCATACGCGGCAACTGCTCATGAATGGTTTCTTCGAGAAGAGCCATCAACAAATCAACCTCAAACTGAGGACGATTCCAATTTTCACTCGAAAAAGCAAAAACGGTCAGTGCTTGGATATTTCTTTTACGACAATGTTCAACGATGGGATCTAGGATGTCCTTTCCAGAACGATGCCCTTCACCTTTTTGCATTTGATTCTTTTTGGCAAAACGATTGTTGCCATCCATAATGATGGCAACATGTTTTGGAAGACGGGAAGTTTCTTCAGATGAGGTCATTAAAACTTAGACCTTCATCAATTCAGCTTCTTTTGCAGCCAGACGTTTTTCAACTTCAGCAACGAATTTGTCTGTGATTTTTTGAATGTCATCACCTGCACGACGCTCATCATCTTCAGAAATTTCTTTTTCTTTCAACAATGCTTTGATATCACCCAACACATCACGACGGATGTTACGGATCGCAACTTTTGCATTTTCAGCTTCGTTACGTGCAACTTTCTGCATGTCTTTACGTGTTTCTTCTGTTAATGCAGCCATAGGAACACGAATGGCATCAGCAGTAATCGGGTTTAAGCCCAAGTCAGATTCACGGATTGCTTTATCAATTGCAGCAACCATTGAACGTTCAAAAGGCTGAACAAGTAAAGTACGAGAGTCTTCTACACCCACGTTCGCCACTTGGTTTAATGGCACATCAGAGCCATAGTAAGGAACCATAACACCATTTAAAATTGATGGGTGCGCGCGGCCTGTACGAACTTTGGCAAAACCATGCTCTAGAGAATCTAGAGATTTATTCATACGGTCTTCTGCGTCTTTTTTAAGATCGTTAATCATGTGATCTTCCTAACTTAATTCGAAAAGATGTAAATTCTAAAATAGCTTGTAGTATAAAGAGCTTTAGGGCCCACGTACATTAGTTAGTAACGTGAGTACCCTCTTTTTCACCCATTACCACTGAAAGTAATGAACCTGATTTGTTCATATCAAATACTTGAAGTGGAACGTTGTGGTCACGGCATAAGCAGATCGCTGTTAAATCCATCACACCCAGTTTTTCATCTAAAACTTGGTCAAATGTTAATGCATCATATTTCACTGCATCTTCATATTTGCTTGGATCTTTGTTGTATACGCCATCAACTTTCGTCGCTTTAAGAATAAGATTGGCTTCAATCTCGATACCGCGTAAGCATGCTGCTGTATCTGTCGTAAAGAATGGGTTACCTGTACCTGCGACAAATACACAAACTTCGCCACGTGTTAAATGACGAATTGCATCACGGCTAGAATATGATTCAACTACAGCACCAATGGGTAAAGCTGACATTAGACGAGTTTTGATATTACGACGTACCAAAGCATCACGCAGTGCCAAACCGTTCATCACAGTGGCCAACATACCCATTTGGTCACCTGTTACACGGCCAACCAAACCATCTTTTTGTAATTGGCTACCACGGTAAAGGTTACCACCGCCGACAACGATACCCACTTGAACACCCAAACCAACAAGGTGCGCAATTGCGAGTGACATTTGATCGAGCACTTGTGCATCGATACCCATCTCTTTATTGCCCGCTAAAGCTTCACCTGAAAGCTTAAGCAGGATGCGACCAAAACGTGGTTTTTTAGAATCAAGCATCATCAACTCCGAATTATTTAATTTCAATTATTTTTAATGAATCGTTTAAGCAGACTTAACCGAGATCAGTTTTGCAAATAAGTCATATTCATCTGCATCTGTGATTTCTACTTCAAGTAAATCACCTGCTTTAATCACTGACTTATCGATATCTTCAACAAATACATTACCGTCAATTTCAGGTGCATCTGCATAAGAACGCGCAACAGCAACTGGGAACTCTTCTTCAAGATCATCCACCAGTACTGTCATTTTCTGACCGATACGGCTTTGCAATTTCGCAGCAGAGATTTCTTGCTGAACTTGCATGAAACGTTCATAACGCTCTTGTTTGATTTCTTCAGGCACATGATCTGGCAAATCATTTGCAGTCGCACCTTCAACCGGTGAATAGGTAAAACAACCAACACGATCAAGCTGCGCTTCTTTTAACCAATCAAGCAACATTTGGAAGTCTTCTTCAGTTTCACCCGGGAAGCCCACAACAAATGTAGAACGAATCACAAGATCAGGACATTTCTCACGCCAAACTTTTAAACGCTCTAGTGTATTTTCACTGTGCGCAGGACGTTTCATGAGTTTTAAAATCTTAGGACTTGCATGTTGGAATGGAATATCCAAATACGGCAGGATTTTGCCTTGTGCCATTAAGTCAATCACAGCATCCACATGTGGATATGGATATACATAGTGCAGACGCACCCAGATACCCAATTGACCCAATGCTTCACACATGTCATAGAATTTGGTTTTAACGGGCTGACCGTTCCAGAAGTCCAATTTGTATTTGGTGTCTACGCCATAAGCCGATGTATCTTGAGAAATCACAAGGACTTCTTTTACGCCTGCTTTTTTCAGCGCTTGAGCTTCAGTCAATACTGAACCTACTGGACGAGAAACCAAATCACCACGCATGCTCGGAATAATGCAGAATGTGCAACGATGGTTACAACCTTCTGAAATCTTCAAATAAGCATAATGTTTTGGTGTTAATCGAATACCTTGCTCAGGTACTAGATCAATAAACGGATTGTGTTTTGGTGGCTCAGGCACGTATTCGTGCACAGCTTCCATCACTTCTTGATATGCCGCAGCACCTGTCACTTTTAAGACATTTGGGTGCATTTGGCGAATTTTGTCTTCGTCTTTACCTAAACAACCAGTCACAATTACGCGACCGTTTGAACTCATCGCTTCGCCAATGGCATCTAGCGACTCTTGTACTGCAGATTCAATAAAACCACAGGTATTTACAACTACTAAATCGGCACCATCATAATCTGATGCTACATCATAACCTTCAGTCTTTAACTGAGTTAAAATTCGTTCGGAATCTACCAATGCCTTAGGACAACCTAAAGAAACAAAACCGACTTTGGGGGATTTCATGAATCTGCGCTCCACTATAATCCGCGTATTGTATGTCTTTTCAAAACATAAAAACAGGTGAAAAGGCCACTCTTTATATCACGCACCAAAATAATGCTATAAATTCATCCATATAATTTCATTTGCACCATTTTAATGCATTTTAGATTTACAGCCTGTTTTTAATCAGCTATACACTTTATTTAAAGTCTTAAATAAGCGCATTTATTCAAATAAGCATCAAAACTTAGCGTATTTCTCAAATAGTTGGCTTATATCTTGCATAACTTGCATCAATTCGAACCTTATTAGATTGAACGATTTGCTTTATGAAGATGCCATTGCGCCATTTTAAGACAGGAACCTCTCGCTAATGGATCAGATTATGACGATTGATTACCGGCTTTTAGTGGATAATTTAACCACTGCCATTTTATTGGTCGATAGCAACCTGAATATTTTTTATTTAAATTCATCTTGTGAAGCGCTTTTTGACATCAGCTTACTTCGTGCATCAGGTCAGCCTGTATTAAATTTACTCCATATGCCCGATGATGAATTCAATACGCATGATGCATTAATGAATACATTAACTTCTGGCCAGCACTATACGCGCCGAGAAGCAACGATTAATGTCAACTTTAAAGACATTCATGTTGATTACACCGTGTCACAGCTCAACTCTGGCAAACCCTACCACCCGTTGCTATTGATTGAACTCAATCAAATCGACCGGATGTTGAAAATCTCTAAAGAAGAAAACCTAATTCAACAGCATCAAGTCGCACGACAACTGATTCGTGGTGTTGCCCATGAAATTAAAAATCCACTCGGTGGTATCCGTGGGGCGACACAACTTTTAGCGCGTAGCTTAAATGATCCGAAGTACAGTGAATTCACCGACATTATTATTAGTGAAGTGGATCGATTAAGAAATCTTGCTGACACCATGCTGGGTTCAAGACAATTGCCAAGTTACGAGCCAGTCAATGTGCATGAACCACTTGAACGTGTCCGTTCACTGATCGTCAACCAAACCAAGAAGAAAATTAAGATCACCCGTGATTACGACCTTTCTTTACCGGATGTTTTCGCAGATCGTGATCAATTAATTCAGGTCATGCTGAATATCAGTGTTAATGCCGTTCAGGCAATGACGGAAAACAAAGAGTTCTTTGTTGAGCACCAACCAGAACTCACTTTGCGCACACGTATTCAACGTTTAGTCACCATCAACGGTGTATTAAAACGTTCTGCGGTACGCATTGACATCGAGGACAATGGACCGGGTGTACCACAAGAAATATTAGAATCCGTATTTTACCCTTTAGTGACAGGACGAGCGAAAGGCACAGGTCTCGGCCTTAGCATTGCACAAAATATTATGCATCAACATAACGGAATGATTGAATGCCAATCAGTTCCTGGAAAAACAGTATTTAGCCTATATTTACCTTGGGAGTCAGATCATGTCGCGTAATAAGATTTGGGTCATCGATGATGATCGCGCCATGCGTTGGGTGCTGGAAAAAACATTCAAAGAAGAAGGTTTTGATGTTACCAGTTTTGAAGAAGCACAATCCGCTTTAGATCAGTTAAGTGTCGATGCGCCAGATGTTATTTTGACAGACATCCGTATGCCGGGTATTGATGGACTGACCTTTTTAGGTAAAGTCAAAGGCAACTACCCTGACTTACCTGTAATTATCATGACCGCACATTCAGATTTAGAATCTGCTGTGTCGAGCTATCAAACGGGTGCTTTTGAATATCTACCAAAACCTTTTGATATTGATGAAGCTTTAGCACTTGTAAACCGTGCAATTTTGCATATTGCCAAATTACAACAACAAGAATCTGCTAAAACCATTCAACCGATTCAATCTACAGAGATTATTGGTGAATCACCTGCTATGCAGGAAGTCTTCCGTGCCATTGGTCGTCTTTCTCAATCACACATTACTGTATTAATTAATGGTGAATCAGGCACAGGGAAAGAATTGGTTGCACATGCGCTGCATAAGCATTCACCACGTGGCAACAAACCTTTTATTGCCCTCAATATGGCGGCAATTCCAAAAGATTTGATCGAAACTGAATTATTTGGTCATGAAAAAGGCGCGTTCACCGGTGCCAACACACAGCGTCAAGGTCGTTTCGAACAAGCCAATGGCGGGACTCTTTTCCTTGATGAAATTGGCGACATGCCATTTGAAACCCAAACCCGCTTATTGCGTGTTTTAGCGGATGGCGAATTCTACCGCGTTGGTGGTCACATCCCAGTCAAGGTGGATGTCCGTATCGTTGCGGCAACGCACCAAGACTTAGAAAAGTTAGTCCATGAAGGTCGTTTCCGTGAAGACTTGTACCACCGTCTAAACGTCATTCGTATTCATATTCCAAAACTTGCACATCGTAGTGAAGATATTCCGATGCTTGCACAGCACTTCCTTGCAAGTGCAGGTAAAGAACTTGGGGTAAGTCCGAAGATTCTGCGTCCTGAAACGCAAGAATACATGCAAAAACTGCCGTGGCAAGGTAATGTCCGTCAGCTCGAAAATACCTGTCGCTGGCTAACAGTCATGATCACAGGCCGTGAAGTTTATCCAGAAGATTTACCTTCTGAATTAAAACAGATTCCAATTCAAGGCACAGATGGTAACCCTGCTGCTCAAGGGATTGATCGCATCGGTGTGCATCATTGGGATGAGCTACTTGGTCAATGGGCAGTACAAAAACTTAAAAATGGTGAGATGAAAATTCTCGACATTGCCACACCAATGTTTGAACGCACCCTCATCAATGCTGCACTACAGCAAACACGTGGGCGTAAGCGCCATGCTGCAGAACTTTTAGGTTGGGGTCGTAATACCTTAACTCGTAAACTTAAAGAACTCGGTATGGACAGTGCCGAAGATGATGTCGAAGAAGAATTAGAAAGTTAATTTTTTTGATTAACATTAAAAAAGCCAGTCACTTGACTGGCTTTTTTTATTTAGAGATTTTTTAGCAATATTTTATGCCGTAAGGCCGACATAACGTGAATAACCTTCCACCCCTAAATCAGACTTATAAATGAGAAACTCAGGGAAGCTCGAGGCGGTAATTTCAGTAAACATATGATATTGATCATCATTAGCATGCAAGTCATCGACTGTATGCTGCATGGTTTGCTCAAATTCATCGGTAATAAACTCAAAACCAATATCCATTGCAATAAACAGCACATGCTCACATGGCTGCACATACTGCTCTTCTGACCAATCAATCACTTGCTGCTGGCAATGTGGACACTGAATGTTATCTGAAGGAGAAATATCAAGTTCGATCAATTGATAAGACATAGAAGTAAATTTATTCATAAATATTAGATTTATTCTAACAAAACTTAGTTTCAGCTAAAGATATTTATTCAATAAAAAAGGAGCCGTAGCTCCTTTAAATTTGACTGATTTCGATTATTTCTTAAGGGATGACTTATAGGCAGATAATGCAGCCACCGCGATAGCCGACAAAGCAATACCCGGCGCACTTGCAATTAAAATACCTGTCGTTCCTAGACCTAGCGCCAAAATCTTGCCTGTAAGTAATGGACCTGTCATTGCACCCAAACGTCCCCATGAAATTGCACTTCCCACACCTGTCACTTTCCCAGCTGGTGTATAGAAAATTGGAGAGATCCCATACAAAATCGATTGACCACCTGTAGAGAAAATCCCGCCCATGATGCCTGCTGCGATAAGTACAGGAATTGAATTTGTTGTGAACAGTACAAACAATGCTACAAACAAACCTGAATAAATAATCACTGCCATTTGCCATAATTTTAGGCGATCAAGTAAGTAGCCTAAACCCAGCGTACCAATCACTGCGCCCACTTGGAACATCAACATGATCATGAAAGCTTGTTGCTTTTCCAGCCCTTGCCCCATAAGCAAGTTAGGCAACCAACTGATCAGAATATAGTTTACCATTAAGGTAAAGAAGAAACTCAACCAAAGCGGCAATGTATACTTATAACGCTGTTCAGCAAAAAGGATTTGTCCCATCGGTGGAACCGTTTCCTTGGTTTCTGCCTGAACTTTTTCTGTACGCTTATCTTTTAAGATAATCGCCATGAATGGAATCAAGATTAAAGGCGTTAAACCACCAATTAAAAATAGTGTATGCCATGAGATATCTTTAAAGACAATACCCAAGCCAGCAACAAAGATTGCACCTACGGGTAAGCCACAGTACATCAAACTATTTAAGCGCCCACGGTTAGCATCCGTCGCTTCATCACCCACCACCGAGATCATCGTTGGCATCGCAGCACCCAAACCTAAACCTGTAAAGAATCGTGCGATATATAAAATTTCAATACTTGGTGCAACTGCCGTGATAGACATAAATACACCGAAGATAAAAATCGACAGCATCAGGACTTTCTTCTGTCCCAAATAGTCAGCGACACGCCCCCCAAAGAACGCGCCAAATAACATACCAAACACACCTAAGCTAAACACATAGCCCATTTGCACTTGATCTAAGGAAAATGTCGCTGCGATTCCTTTTGCTGCGATACCGGGTGCTTGTAGGTCAAAACCTTCAAAAAATGCCACCCAGAAACACAAAAATACTGTTAGAAATTTTTGCATTTTTCCCGATTGTTGATTTGCCATAATCGAACTCCATTCATGTAGCGTAAACCCACTTGTACGCCATGCCCTGAAGTTTCGGCTTTATTGGGTAGAATAAATACCACTACAAAGGTCGGAATTCACACGACCAAAAGCCCACCATTAAGACTTAAAACTTTGTATATCAATAGTTTTTAGATCTTATTTTTTGTATTTATAATTGATTATCAATCACTTAGGTTTATGAAAGATTTTAATAATCAAACCATAGCTAAAACTAATGATGATCAAAATATTCATTTAATCCGATCAAATACCAACAGCCAATAATTTATTGGCAATAAAAAACCCGCAACTGAGCGGGTTTTTTATTTAACTCAAAACCTTATGCAGATTTTTTCGCTTGGTTATTCTTACGGATGGTAATCATCACCAATTGAACAGCCGCAGGTGTAACACCCGGAATACGACTTGCTTGTGCCAATGTTTCAGGCAATACATTTTTCAGCTTCATGGTGATTTCACGTGAAAGACCAGAAACGACATCATAATCAAAATCAGCTGGAATACGCGTATCTTCCAAACGCTTCATTTGCGCAACGTCTTCTTGCTGACGGTTAATATAACCTGCATATTTCACAGCAATTTCAATTTGCTCACCCACAAATGCTGAAACTTCAGAACCCGTCAATTCAGCAATTTGCGCAAAGTTGATATTTGGACGCTTGAGCAAATCAATTGCATTGGTTTCTTTTGACAGGTCATCGCCAGTCATTTCAACGAATTTTTTGCCTAGTGGATTGTTTGGCGCTGCCCAAAGGTGTTGTAAACGACCTTTTTCAGTTTCAACAGCTTCCATTTTTTGACAGAAAGAATCCCAACGTGCGTCATCCACCAGACCCATTTCACGGCCAATGGCAGTTAAACGCTGATCCGCATTGTCTTCACGAAGCATCAAACGGTATTCCGCACGTGACGTGAACATACGGTACGGTTCTTTAGTACCGAGAGTAATCAAGTCATCAACCAACACGCCCATGTACGCTTCATCACGTTTTGGTGTCCATTGCTCTTGATCCCATGCACGACGTGCTGCGTTTAAGCCTGCAAGCAAACCTTGCGCACCCGCTTCTTCATAACCTGTTGTACCATTAATTTGACCTGCAAAATACAGATTATTAATCGATTTGGTTTCTAAAGAGAATTTCAATGATTGTGGGTTGAAATAGTCGTACTCAATCGCATAACCTGGACGCAAAATGTGCGCATTTTCCATACCACGAATCGAGCGAACCAATTCAAACTGAACATCGAATGGTAAAGAAGTTGAAATACCATTTGGATAAAGCTCATGTGTATCCAAACCTTCAGGTTCCAAGAACACTTGATGCGAATCTTTATCAGCAAATTTATGAATCTTATCTTCAATCGATGGGCAGTAACGTGGACCCACACCTTCAATCACACCGGTATACATTGGTGAACGGTCTAAGCCACCACGAATGATATCGTGAGTTTTCTCATTGGTATGTGTGATATAGCAATTGATTTGCTCAGGATGCATCGACGCATCACCCATGAACGACATAGTCGGAGATGGGAAATCACCCGGCTGTGGCGTCATTACAGAGAAATCAACTGATCGCGCATCGATACGTGGTGGTGTACCAGTTTTTAAACGACCTACAGGTAAGTTCAATTCACGAAGGCGCGCAGCCAATGAAATTGAAGGAGGATCGCCCGCACGACCGCCTGAAGCATTATTTAGACCTACGTGGATCACACCACCTAGGAATGTACCTGTAGTCAATACAACAGTTTTCGCATCAAAGCGAATACCCATTTGGGTGACTACACCTTTAACGGTATCGCCTTCAACAATAAGGTCATCAGCTGCTTGTTGGAAAATATCCAAGTTCGCTTGATTTTCTAAGGTTTCACGAATCGCAG
This sequence comes from Acinetobacter amyesii, assembly GCF_023499985.1. Lineage (NCBI taxonomy): Bacteria > Pseudomonadati > Pseudomonadota > Gammaproteobacteria > Moraxellales > Moraxellaceae > Acinetobacter > Acinetobacter amyesii. Next base: position 248,249 of record NZ_JAMCOU010000013.1, read on the forward strand.
CTTTATAACGAATACGGTCAGCCTGTGCGCGAGTCGCACGAACAGCCGCACCTTTACGTGAGTTTAAAATACGGAATTGAATACCACCTTTGTCAGCAGCCAATGCCATTGCACCGCCAAGCGCATCAATTTCGCGTACTAAATGTGATTTACCAATACCACCGATGGCTGGATTACAGCTCATCTGCCCTAAAGTCTCAATATTATGAGTTAAGAGTAAAGTCTGTCGACCCATACGTGCCGCAGCAAGAGCTGCCTCAGTACCCGCGTGACCGCCGCCGATAACAATGACATCGTAAACTTTAGGATAATGCATAGTGGTAAAGGAGATTAAAAAAGGATGACGGAAGATTATAGCAAAAATTCACCGATAAGTTGACTGATTAACTCGATTTTATTGTTATTGACTACTGTTTTATGCCTATATATTTCTTTATGAACATACATACTTTGCATATTCCATATAAAAATATACATTTCTCAAGCAAATGTTACTCGAACATTGTTGTTTTATTCTGATGATTTTTTATTCTGTTATAGATCCCATGAGAATCATAAGGACTATAAGCATGAATAAGAATATTTTGCTATCCACGGTTTTATGCGGTTTATGTTTATCACCACTTGCTGCCTCAGCCAATGATAAAGTTGAGAAAGTGTATGATGCACAGCGATATCAACAAGTCTGTAAAGGTAAAAGCCAAGGCGCTCAAGTATCATTTGCCTATCGCGGTATTATCTGGAATGGTACCTGCGAACCACAATTTTTTAGCTCTTCCAAAAATGCAAATCTTCATGGTGAAGAAGCCGAATTATTAAGCACATGTAGTGCAGATGCAAAAGCCACTACTGCAACGATTAATGGACAAGAAATAAAAGGAAAATGTGCTTTAGGGTTCACTCCTCCTCGTCCTAAATAAACAGTTGTCGATGAAAATATCGACCAATTAACAGATCAAAAATAAAGCGGGTAAAACATCAGTTTTTACTCGCTTTTATTTATTGCTTATTTATTAAACTGAGATAAACTCAAAAACACTATAAGGATAAAAATATCAGGAAATTCCATGGATTCGGGATTATTTGCATTTTTTCTACCCATTGCTTTAGCCATTATGATGATGGGTTTGGGACTTGAACTTTCAGTCAAAGACTTTTTACGCGTTGGACGCTATCCAAAAGTTATTTTCATCGCTTTATTTACTCAGCTTATTCTACTGACCAGCATTGCGTTTTTCCTGTGTAAGTTGCTTGAGTTACCCCCTTTACTCGCGGTCGGGCTCATGTTGCTTGCGGCTTCACCCGGCGGCCCCACTGCTAACCTTTTTAGCTACCTATATAAAGGTGATGTTGCATTAAATATTAGCTTAACGGCCATTAACTCAGTTGTTTCGTGCTTTACACTGCCTTTTATTGTCAACCTTTCTATTTTGCATTTTGTTGGTGAAAGTACCAGTATTGGCATGCCTATCGATAAGATCACCCATGTATTTTTGATTATTTTGATACCGGTATGTTTCGGTATGTTTATTCGCAACTCCTTTCCGACCATTGCGTATCACATCAACAAACCGATGCGAATGTTGTCTATTTTCTTATTAATTCTTATCTTTACACTCGCAGTTTTGCGTGAACAATCCAACATCATTACGTATTTTGCCAGCGTCGGCATTGCGACCTGTTTACTCTGTTTCAGTGGCTTATTTTTGGGTTACTTAATTCCATTCCTCGCGGGTGTGCCGGAAAAGCAGGCACGTGCGTGTACCTTTGAGATTGGCATTCATAACACCAGTATCGCCCTAACCATCGCACTGAGTGTGCTTGAAAACACCACAGTGGCGATACCTGCCGGTGTTTATTCTATTTTTATGTATTTATTGGCGACCTTATTTGGTTTTATTTTGACGCGCCGTGGCAGTCACTTGATTCAACAAGTGAAAACCTAAACTATTTTTTCTAACGCAATCACCATAAGGACTTTGGTGAAACACCATTAAATATGCTCAAGGAGAATAAGTACGATGGATTCTGGAATTATTACGGTTCTTTTGCCATTAGCACTGGCCTTTATTATGATCGGGCTTGGGCTAGAACTTACCCCCAAAGATTTCGCACGTGTCACCAAACATCCTAAAGCCGTGTTAATCGCTTTATTCTGCCAACTCGTGTTACTTGTCGGTGTTGCCTTTTTATTATGTAAACTGCTGGCCTTGCCACCACTGCTTGCAGTCGGACTGATGCTACTCGCAGCCTCACCTGGTGGTAGTACAGCGAACTTATTTAGCTATCTATTTAAAGGTGACTTGGCTTTAAATATTACCCTGACCGCCATCAACTCTGTCATTGCAGCATTAACCCTTCCATTGATCGTGAATTTTTCGATCATGCACTTCATGCAAGAAGGCCAACAGATTAGCCTGCAATTCGGAAAAATCCTCCAAGTTTTCGGCATTATTATCATCCCCGTCTGTATAGGCATGCTGCTTCGTCACTATGCGCCTAAACTGACTGAGAAACTGCATAAACCACTCCGCATCTTTGCTGTGGTCTTTCTCATCTTAATTATTATCGGTGCTATTTACTCTGAACGACATAATATTGCGGCTTATCTAACCCAAGTTGGCTTAGCAACGGTTCTATTCTGCATCTTCAGCTTATGTATCGGTTATTTTGTTCCGAGACTATTTGGCATCAATAGTGCTCAGGCACGTGCATGTGCATTTGAAATCGGTATTCATAACAGCACGCTAGCCATGACCATCGCCTTAACAGTGATGGCAAGCTCAGCCGTCGCAATGCCTGCGGCGGTTTATTCAATCTTTATGTACATCTTTGCCGCTGTATTTGGCTTTCTGATTACACGTTTTGCACCGCTCTCGACAACTACAACAGAAACAATTAAAAGTTAAGGCGCTAAAAACTTAAAAGGATGCCACTTGCATCCTTTTATTTTTTGTCAATTTTGATAATCGCTAGCTGCAAGTTGCCGAGTTCCGTTACAATAGCTTTTTATAAAACTCATTTAGGTTATGTCCGTGAAGTGGTTACAAATTCATATTACTGTTGAAAAAGCTCAAGTTGATTACACTGAAACGCTGCTCAGTTCTTTAGGTGCAGTCAGTGTCACGCTAGATGATGCAGAAAATCAGGATTTACTTGAACCACTTCCAGGTGAAACACCACTTTGGAATAAAGTGATCGTTACTGGTATCTATGCACAAGAAGATGATGAAGAAATTGATGTTGCTGCATTAGAAACATTTATTAAAGCTCAACTTCCTGAAGCACCAATGCGTAGCGAATTCATTGAAGACCAAGAATGGGAACGCACATGGATGGATGCTTATGAGCCTATTCAAATTGGTGAGAAATATTGGATCGTCCCAGAATGGATGGAAGCGCCAGAAGCAGATGCCGTTAACATCAAACTAGACCCAGGTCTTGCTTTTGGTACTGGTAACCATGCATCTACATTCCTATGCCTACAATGGTTAGGTAAAGTTGATCTTAAGGATAAAATCGTCATCGACTACGGTTGTGGTTCTGGTATTTTAGGTGTTGCCGCTTTACTTTTGGGTGCAAAAAAAGTTTATGCCACTGATATTGACCCACAAGCCGTTTTAGCAACACAACAAAATGCCGAATTAAATGGTGTACTGGAAAATTTGTATGTAGGCCTACCTGAAGAGTTCAACCAAGAACTCGCTGGACAAAAAGCCGATGTGTTTGTTGCTAATATTCTTGCAGGCCCTCTAATGGCCTTGGCTGCAGAATTCTCAACTTTAATTAAATCTGAGGGCGAGTTCGCACTTGCAGGTGTAATTGAAGAGCAAGTTTCTGATGTTTCTAGTGTTTATTCTGAATTTTTTGATATATTAGACGTAGAAAAACGTGACGAAACATGGTGCCGAATTTCGGGTAAACGCCAACAGTATTAAAATTTAAAATGTGTACTTATGAGCGACAAATTAACTAACTGCCCAACTTGTTTTACAACATATAAAGTAACTGTTCCGCAGCTTACTGTCGCTCAGGGCATGGTTTGTTGCCCAAAGTGCTCTACATCTTTTAATGCACTGTCTCATTTGGTGGTAGATAAAGCGTTGTCTTTTTCTACCCCTGAGCAAGAAAATGCATCGCAAAAAAACTCCAATACTATTATTAATGTCAGCGAATTTAATAATACGCTTACACCAGTGACTGTTGAAGAAACACCAACCCACCATTTATTAAAACTATTTGATCAAAAAGTCGAAAACTCTAATATCGATCTAAAAACTTATTTAAATAACTTAAATTATTTCAGCACCGAACCGATCGGCAACCTGCCTGCTGTAAATTGGGCAGAACAGGCTGAAAAAGATAAAAAACGTACACCACTGAATTATTTTATGTGGTTCTGTATTAATGCTTTCTTATTTGGTGCACTTATATTCCAGTTTTTCTGGTTCAATCCTCAATATTTAAAAAATAGTCCAGTGATGGGTGCTGCATTTACTGCGGTCTGTGATGTATTCAATTGTTCACGTCTAGAGGAACATTACAGTTTAATTAGTACCAAAAAAGTCAAAATTCGTAGCATTGGAAATAATGAAACACGTTTTACAGGTGAAATGATCAATTTTCATGACCGTAGCCTTGCCTTACCCAATATGAAAATTTCACTAAAAGAAAATGGTACTGAAATAGCAAACTATACGCTTTTACCTGAAGAGTATTTGGACAAAAGTCTGCATGGCATCCAACGGATCCCAAAAAGTAGTCCTTTTAAATTCCAATTTAGTCTACCAATTGCACGCAAAAGCTTCGATAATTATTCAATTGAGTTGATTCGCCCCTAATATTGGAAAAAACTATTAAAAAATTTAAAAAAACATAAAAAAAATGCAGTTTTCTTGCTCACTTTTTCCTAGACAATGGTATGATACGCGCCACGAAAGCTTTGTGCTGCAAACTCCTCGCTAATTTTTCACAACAAATACAATCCCAACCGTGCGCTTTAATATTTATTGCGTATTGAGTAGATTTTTTGTTTGTTTTTTAGGCTGTAACAATTATTAATCTATTGTTACGCTTATTTTTCGAACAATTTTGCGAGTTGTGTCAAGCTACAAGTAATGTACAAGTTTTAGAACTCCGCATTAGGAACTAAAACGGAGTTCATTCAAGTTTATAGACCACTTTTAACAAATCACTTTACCCAAGTGATATTTGATTTTTCGGATTAATTCGCATGAATAGCAAATCTCCTATTTTTACTGCACAATCTGATGTCGCTCTTCGTATTCACGTAGATCGCGCAGTTCGCCATTACTTTGCACAATTGCAAGGCGAGCAACCATCTCAGGTATACGATATGGTGCTGGCGGAAATGGAGAAGCCTCTTCTATCTGTAGTTCTTGAATATACACGTGGTAATCAAACCCGCGCTGCTGAGATTCTCGGCTTAAACCGTGGTACTTTACGTAAAAAGTTGAAAGCTCACGGTTTAATGAGTGAATAAATGATAAAATGCTTGCGGCTTCCGCAGGCATTTTTTTTAACCTGCATTTTGCTAATTTTGTTTTAATCTGTTCCTTGAAAACTGTGACGAAGATCATGACTATTAAACGCGCTTTAATCTCTGTGTCTGACAAGACTGGAATTGTTGAATTTGCACAAGAACTTGCTGCTCTAGGGGTAGAAATTTTATCTACTGGCGGAACATACAAATTGTTGAAAGACAATAATGTTGCCGTAGTTGAAGTTTCAGAGCACACAGGTTTCCCAGAGATGATGGACGGCCGTGTAAAAACGCTACATCCGAAAATTCATGGTGGTATCTTAGCTCGTCGCGGTCTAGACGAAGCTGTGATGGCTGAACACAACATCGATGCAATCGATCTTGTAGTTGTTAACCTTTATCCGTTTGCTGCAACTGTGGCTAAACCGAACTGCTCACTTGCTGATGCGATTGAAAATATCGACATCGGTGGTCCGACTATGGTTCGTGCTGCTGCGAAAAACCATGCATCTGTAGGTATCGTAGTAAATGCATCTGACTATGGAACTGTTGTTGAAGAGTTAAAAGCTGAAGGCGCATTATCACATGCAACTCGTTTTGACCTTGCGGTTAAAGCATTTGAACATACTGCACAGTATGACGGCATGATTGCATCTTACTTAGGCGCTCGCGTAGGTAAGGAAGAAGGTCAAGCAGATAAATTTGCGCGTACTTTCAATACACAATTAAATAAAGTTCAAGACTTACGTTACGGTGAAAACCCGCATCAATCTGCTGCTTTCTATGTAGAAGACACAGCAACTGAAGCATCTGTTTCTACTGCGAAACAACTTCAAGGTAAAGAATTATCTTATAACAATATCGCAGACACTGACGCTGCACTTGAATGTGTGAAATCATTCGCTAAACCTGCTTGTGTAATCGTTAAGCACGCAAACCCATGTGGCGTTGCAGTTTCACTTGACGGCATTCAAGCTGCTTATGACCTTGCATACGCAACTGACCCTGAATCTGCATTCGGTGGCATCATTGCATTCAACCGTGAATTAGACGTTGCAACTGCTCAAGCCATTGTTGACCGTCAATTCGTTGAAGTGATCATTGCTCCTAGCGTTGCTGAAGGCGTGCTTGAAGTGACTGGCGCGAAGAAAAACGTACGTGTACTTGTATGCGGCGAGCTTCCTGCGATCACTGAACGGAAAGCACAGCTTGACTACAAACGTGTAAATGGCGGTCTATTGGTTCAAGACCAAGACTTAGGCATGATCACTAAAGATGACCTTAAAGTTGTGACTAAACGTGCACCAACTGAACAAGAAATCGATGACATGATCTTTGCTTGGAAAGTTGCGAAATACGTTAAATCAAACGCAATTGTTTATGCTAAAAACCGTCAAACGATTGGTGTGGGCGCAGGTCAAATGAGCCGTGTGAACTCTGCTCGTATTGCTGCAATCAAAGCTGAACATGCTGGTTTAGTTGTTGAAGGTGCTGTAATGGCATCTGATGCATTCTTCCCATTCCGTGATGGTATTGATAACGCTGCGAAAGCAGGTATCAAATGCATTATCCAACCGGGTGGTTCTATGCGTGATGAAGAAACAATTGCTGCTGCTGATGAAGCTGGTATTGCAATGGTCTTCACTGGCATGCGTCACTTCCGTCACTAAGCACAGCGCTTAGAATGTAATGACAAAGTCATACATGTGGTTTAAAACAGATTTCTAATCTTGCATAAAGTCCTCTCCTATTTTTAGGCTGAGGACTTTATGTCATTTTCGATTCATGGAGTATGAACCGATGAATATTTTAGTTTTGGGTAATGGCGGTCGTGAACATGCATTAGCATGGAAAATCGCACAAGATGACAAAGTCGCAAAAGTATTTGTAGCACCGGGTAATGCGGGTTCTGCAACTGAAAATAAATGCGAAAATGTTGCACTAAATATTTTAGACAATGCTGCGATTATCGACTTTGCAAAAAATAATGCAGTTGATTTGATCGTGGTTGGCCCTGAAGCACCACTAGTAAATGGTGTGGTGGATGCTTGCCGTGAAGCGGGTGTAAAAATTTGGGGCCCAACTCAATTTGCTGCACAGCTTGAAGGCTCTAAAGCATTTGCGAAGCACTTCTTAAAACGCCACAACATTCCAACTGCTTTCTATGATGTATTTACAGAAGTAGATGCAGCAAAAGCATTTGTTGAAAAAAATGGCGCGCCGATTGTAATCAAGGCTGACGGCCTTGCTGCGGGTAAAGGCGTGATCGTTGCCATGACCAATCAAGAAGCATTTGATGCGATTGATGACATGCTTGCAGGCAACAAATTTGGTGATGCTGGCTCACGTGTAGTGATCGAAGAATTCCTTGCGGGTGAAGAAGCGTCTTTCATTTGTATGATTGATGGCGACAACATCTTGCCGATGGCGACTTCTCAAGATCACAAACGTATCTTTGAAGGCGACCAAGGTCCAAATACGGGCGGTATGGGTGCTTACTCTCCTGCTCCTGTGGTGACGGCTGACGTATTTGAAAAAACCATGAATGAAGTGATGCGTCCTACCGTTGAAGGTATGAAAAAAGACGGTCATGTTTATACAGGTTTCTTATACGCAGGTTTGATGATTGATGAACAAGGTCAGCCTAAAGTGATCGAGTTCAACTGTCGTTTTGGCGACCCTGAAACTCAACCAATCATGATGCGTTTAAAATCATCTTTAGTTGATTTGGTTGAAGCGGGTATTACAGGTAACTTACCTGCGGAAGCTGAATGGGATGAGCGCAAGACTGTAGGTATCGTACTTGCGTCTAAGGGCTACCCTGAAACTTCTAGCAATGGTGACGTGATTTCTGGCTTAGACACAGAAATGGCTGATGCTAAAGTTTTCCATGCAGGCACTAAAGCACTTGAAAATGGTGATATTGTGACTGCAGGCGGTCGTGTTCTTTGCGTTACTGCTCTAGGCAATACCATTGGCGAAGCGCAAGCGAAAGCTTTAGAGCTTTGCCAAAAAGTAACGTTTGACGGCGTTCAATACCGTAAAGATATTGGTTACCGTGCAATTGCTCGTGAAAATGCTTAATTTAAATTAAGTTCCAAAAACCCACTTAGGTGGGTTTTTTATGCCAAAATGAAATCAATTGTTATTATTTAAATAAAAAAATATGAATGATGAGGAAAAATTTCCTCTAAAACTCAAATTGATTGTGGAACTTTGTACAGCAAAAGACATTCAAGATTGGACTGAAGCTACGATCTCAAAAGACATCCATAACGAGTTTGCACTTAATTTCTGCTTTATGGAATCAGCAGATAAAATTGAGAAATATTTTATTGAACTTAATCCCCAATTATTAAATATCAATACAGAAAATATCGCTTTTTCCATTTTAGAAGAATATATCCAAAAGAAGTTGCCTATAACTTTTGATCATCAATACGAATACCATCTTCACAATTTAATTTTTCTTTCAGAATATCTCCATGAAGTAGGTAATTACATACAAGAAGGCTCTTTATACTCCCATATCATTATTTATGATGATTTAATCCAATGTAAAACCAATGACGAGTCAATTCAGCGCATATATTTAGAACTTTGTACCTTCCTCAACAGGTGGGTTATTTCAGCGTCAAATATTATCCAGCAAAATGATATAAGCAATTAATACTGAAACATTATTTTATGACACAGACTATTAGAACCCCTCGCCTTATCCTCCGCCAATGGCAAGACTCCGACACTGCCCCATTTATCCAAATGTGTGCAAATGACAACGTCATGCGCTATTTCCCTAACAAACTTTATGCTAATGAAGCCACCGTATTCATGAAACGCTTAAAAGATGCAATCGAAACACGCGGTTGGGGTTTATATGCAGTCGAGCTTAAAGCCACAGGCGAATTTATTGGCTTTATCGGCTTACACGTACATCCACCCGAGTTCGAAATAGCTGATGCCCCTGAACTTGGTTGGCGCTTACTGCCGCAATATTGGCATCAAGGCTATGCCACCGAAGGTGCGAAAGCAGTTCTCAAACATGCTTTTCGAAATCTAAGACTTGAGAAAGTCATTTCATTTACAGCGTGTCTAAATAAACCATCCGAACATGTTATGCAAAAAATTGGTATGCAAAAAGTCCGTGAATTTAATCATCCACGTGTACCAGCTGCACACCCACTAAACCGTCACGTGCTTTATGAAATACAGCGTAGTGATTACTTGCACATTCCATTTTGCTAATTCAATAATTATTCACGGCAAAACTAAAGTACATTAACTCTGCCAAACAGTGGCTATAGATGATGTTAAAAAGCTTAATTTTAGTTACTGCAGCATTTCGCATAAGAAAGCTAAATCATTCATTGAATCATATACCCCCCGCTAAGTGCGGGGTTAAGAAAAAATATCAATATCGATCACTAGCAATTAAAACATCTTGAGGTGTAAGCTGAAGCAACTGCAAACCTGTCTAAGCATGCTTAATCAAAATGGCATACATAATCGACAACATCGGTATATTGCACTTTTAAAATTGAATCTTGAGGAACAATAAAGCTTTCGCCAGACATATATTCTACAAACTCTCCCTGCTCCCCAATTTGCACAACACACTGCCCCGATGTGATTTCAACACGTTCTTTCACATGCGCCTCAAACGTCATGGGTTGCTCTGATGGCAAAAATACACCGAAGGTTTTTTGACTACCATCTTCCATTTTTAAAACATGGCTCACCGATCTACCGCCATAATGAACCGTAGGCTTTTTTTACAAATGAGACGAAATCAAACTGATTTAACATAGCGTGCCGCACATAGCAATTTATTATGATCAATTATTAAGCAGTTTATCTTAAACGCTGTAGCGGATTCAATCTTCCTCAGATTTAGATCTAAGATTTTGAAAAACCATGAATCAGAGTTGAACTTCAAATATATCAATAAAGATTTCGATGTAGATTAGATTGAAGCACTTCGTTATTTTCACATATGAATGTTACAAATTTTGTGTATGACAAGACTTATTTCATTTTTATCATTTTTTCAGCAATATATTTTAAAATTTGTTATATAGACCTAAACTTATTTAAATGATGTACTTAAATAGTTTGAGTATAAATAATATATTGTTTTTACTTATTAAATTATTTAATTAAACATATTCCATATACATTTTTGGTGCTAAGCATAACTTTTTAAATCACTATATTGAATAATAAAAAATTGATATGATGCCTAGCGAAATATAGAGATTTGCTTTATTAAATCTTTTGTTTACAGCAGCTTGCAATGGCTATCTTTTCCCATTTGGAAATAGACTCAGATCTAATTGTATAAGTCTGTGTAGCATTTTAAATTATTAAGCATCTATCAGCCTGTCTGATAAAAGACTTAAGTAAATCTCTCCATAATATGATTTGTGAATTTATTAATTTTATAAATTTACTCGGGTGAATATATGAAAAAGCTCCTAGGATTAGTTCTCGGTTTATCTGTAGGCCTTTCAGGCTGTGGTAAACAAGAAGCTCCTGCAACTGACGCCGCACAACAAAAAGACACTGCAGAAGTGCAAACTGTTATCATGGCTTCGACTGGTTCAGATGCTGATATTTGGCGCTATATTGCTACGCTTCCTGAAACCAAAGAAGCTGGCATTAAACTAGAAGTGAAAAACTTTACTGACTATGTGTCTATGAACACTGCTGTAGCGAACAAAGAAATTGATGTTAATGCATTCCAGTCATATGCCTATATGGTTGCGTTTAATGAAAACAATAAAGATAAAATCGCACCGCTTTCGACTACTTATTTAGAGCCAATGGGTATCTATTCAAGCAAAGTCAAAAAACTTGAAGAGTTCAAAACTGGTGCAACAATTGCGATTCCAAATGATGGCGCAAACGAATCACGTGCATTGTTGCTACTTCAATCTGCTGGCTTAATCAAACTTAAAGCTGATTTTGACGATGTAAAAGGCACACCTGCTGACATAACTGAAAATGCGAAAAAAATCGTAATCAAACCAATTCAAATGGCGACAGCGGTTCGTGTTAAAGACGAAGTTGATGCGATTGTTTTGGGTAATACCCTTGCAATGGAAGGTGGTTTAAACGTACTGAAAGATGCGGTTTACTATGAGCCAATCGATCAAAGTACAAAAATGAACGTAAACATTCTTGCTGTTGCTGCTGACCGTCAAAATGACCCAGTTCTACAAAAAGTAGGCGCGCTTTATCACACTCCAGCAGTTAAAACTTACATCGATGAACATTTTGGTGGTACTAAAATTGATGTAAACAAACCAACTAGCTACCTCACTGAAGCAAAATAGTAATATAATTTCTTCAAATAAACAGGCAAAGTTTACTTTGCCTGTTTTTTCATTTCTGAACCTTTTTTGACGCTATGATCCAATTTAAAAATATCTCCAAGCATTTTGAGCTAAAAGGCCAAACCGTTACAGCACTGGATCAGATTAATCTGGACATTCCAGATGGCTGTATTTTCGGTCTAATTGGCTACAGTGGTGCAGGCAAAAGTACTTTAATCCGTTTAATTAATTTGCTAGAACGTCCAAGTGAAGGGCAAATTATTATTCATGATAAAGACTTTACTGCTTTAAATTCGGCAGAACTTCGTCAAGAAAGAACCAATATTGGCATGATCTTCCAGCACTTCAATTTACTGCAAACCAAAACAGTTGCAGAAAATATTGAAATGCCGCTTAAACTTTTAGGTGTGTCTAAAGCTGAACGCCAAAAACGTTTAGAAGAGTTGCTCGAATTTATTGACCTAAAACATAAGAAAAATGCCTATCCAGATGAGCTCTCTGGTGGCCAAAAACAACGTGTCGGGATTGCCCGTGCGCTTGCCAATCATCCTAAAATTTTACTGTGTGATGAAGCAACATCTGCTCTCGATCCGCAAACCACTAAGTCGGTATTAGCGTTATTAAAGAAAATCAATCAAGAACAAGGCATTACTATTGTGATGGTCACCCATGAAATGGATGTGATTGAATCTGTTTGTGATTATGTTGCGGTGATGGAACAAGGGAAAATCATCGAACACGGCTCAACCTTAGAGATTTTTAGTCAGCCAAAACACAATACAACCAAAAACTTTATTCAAACTGTATTGCAGCAACAGCTTCCTGTTAATATTTTAAATAATCTAGAAAATCAAAACCATAACAGTATTTATTGTTTAAAATTTCTGGGCAGTTCGGCACAGGAAACCGTCATTCAAGCGGTAATTAAACAGTTTGATATTAGCCTGAATATTTTGTTTGCCAATATGACTGAAATTAATGGTGCGGTGATTGGACAAATGTTCGTTCAGCTATTAGGTGATGCAGCATTGATTCAACAAGCGGTGGCGTTCTTAGAACAACATGGCGTTGAAGTCACTCAAGCAGGAGTTCAGCAATGAGAGATTTAATTGTTCAATGGCTGACTCAAATTACAGCACCCTTTTGGAAAAGTTCTTTGTCCATGGATCAATTCGTTACTGCCCTACAAGAAACTTTTCACATGGTGTTCTTTGCCATGCTCTTTGGCTGTATTTGGGGTTTTATCCAAGCCGTGATTTTATATGTCTCACGTCCACAAGGCATTTTGCCTAACCGTGTCATCTACCATGGTTTGAACCCGATTGTGAATGCGCTGCGTTCATTGCCATTTATTATCCTCCTGATTGCGGTCATCCCTTTGACCAAAGTCATTGTGGGTACTTCAATTGGTACTTGGGCTGCAATTGTTCCTCTCACAATCTATGTTGGTCCTTACATTGGTCGTTTGATTGAAACTTCGTTGCTTGAAGTGAATGACGGCATCATTGAGTCTGCTCAAGCGATGGGTGCATCTCCGCTGCAAATCATTACTAAATTTGTCCTACCAGAGTCTCGTAGCTCTTTAATTTTAAACTTAACGACTGCAACCATTAGCTTAATTGGTGCAACAGCCATGGCGGGTGCAGTAGGTGCAGGCGGTATCGGTGATCTTGCCATTTCTTATGGTTATCAACGTTTTGATAGTAGCGTGGTCATCATGACCGTCATTGTATTGTTGATTTTGGTACAAATTGTTCAAAGTCTGGGAGACTGGTTATCAAAACTGCGCTAAGCCGGCATAATTCATATATTTAAGCTCTCCTCGGAGGGCTTTTTAGTTTCTTAGATTCTAAAATTTAGTTTTTAATGCCGTAATTAAACCAAAATTTTTTTAGTTTTAAATTATTTTGACGGCAAATTAGCAACACCATAAAATTTAAAATATAACCTTCAATATTACGTTTACAAAAACTTGAATGAGTACAAAATATCAAAAGAATAGAATTTTATATTCCCCATGCAAACTACACTGACAGCACAAATTTTCCGCTTAAATTTTTTTCACGACGGGGATATTCATCACTTCAGCAGCATCTACATCCATTGCTGATTATGACTATGTAACTAGTATTAAGGTAAATGATGTTGACTTAGCCTCACCCTTGCCTGCATCAAAAGTAAATGCATTAATCAGCAAAAATCCAGTGAGACCAAAATATGAATATTCAGAATGTACCGGTAATACTGAATTTCATGTCACATCAAAAGGTAAATTTCTAAAATTTGAAATTTATGCTGATGACAATCCTCAAGTTAAGAATGATTCATTCTATAAAAATAAAAACAGCTTCACCCAACTTGGACAAACCAAAGGGGCTGTTTGGATGGAATGGGATAACTCCACGCAAATACGCGATAAAATTCAAATTTGATCAAAAAACTTAACAAGCCAATATAACTTCCAACAATTTGTAAAAGACTTCCCCAAAAGTGCAAAATTAGCCAATCCAAATGAAGTTACTTACGTGATTTTACTCTCACCTACTCATGCCAAATCCGTGCTGAAAGAGCCGCAAAATTATGATTTACCCTATATTGGCAATCTAGCCTTCAACTTTAAAAATGGCAAATTAACTGCCTTTTTAGTTAATCAAGGTATTGCTTGCTAAATGGTGCTTGTCATACAGCGTTTATTGATTAAACAGTGAATTTATAAATCTGCATAAAGCCATGCAATAAACGCAAGTTTGATCTCAGAGCATGCTAAAATCAGCAGCTGTTTTCGCAGGGACTCATCTATGCACTTTGTACATCTTGGTATTTTTACAGAATTTTCCATTACTGAATCTATTGTACGTATACCTGATCTTGTAAAAGCTGCAGCTGCAGATGAAATGCCCGCTCTGGCCATTACTGACCTTTCAAATCTACATGCTGCTGTAAAATTCTATAAAAAGTGCTTAGATAAAGGCATTAAACCCATATTTGGTTCAACCATTCGTTTGAATGATGCTGAACACAAAGCTACTCTTCTAGCGATGACCAATAAAGGTTGGCGCAGTCTAACAGAGTTGGTTTCTGAAGGTTATATTTCAGGTCAACAGCTTGATATTCCTTGCGTAAAAAAAGATTGGATTTTAAATCAACACCAAGACTTGATAGTTTTACTGGGTATGCAAAGTGATGTCGGCAAAATGCTTTGCTCTTCCAACCCGCAAAAAGCTGAACCACTGTTAGCTGAATGGGTCGAAAAATTTGGCAATCGTGTTTATCTAGCGATTACACGAACTGAGCGCTCGGGTGAAGAAGACTTTATTCACGAAGCAGTAAAACTTGCGAAGAAATTTAACATTGGTGTAGTTGCTCATAACGATGTGCATTTTATACGTAAAGAAGATTTCGAGGCACATGAAGCACGCGTTTGTATTGCCGATGGCTATGTCCTCGGTGACAATCGTCGCCCTAAAAATTACAGTCCTGAACAGTATTTTAAAACTGCCGAGGAAATGACGGAGCTGTTTGCAGACATTCCAACGGCTATAGAAAATACCTATCACATTGCGCGACGGTGTAATGTGTCATTACGTTTAGGCTTCCATGACCTTCCCGATTATCCAATTCCTGAAGGTCATACAATTGACACCTATTTTGAACATTTATCAAAAGAAGGTTTAGAAGAACGTTTAGCGCATTTGTACCCTGTCGAACAACGTGGTGACGACTGGCCAGAAATTCGTAAGCCTTATGATGAACGTTTGGCTTATGAAGTCGGGATCATCCTGACCATGCAATTCCCAGGTTACTTCCTGATTGTCATGGACTTCATTCAATGGTCTAAAGGTAATGGCGTCCCTGTTGGTCCAGGCCGTGGTTCGGGTGCAGGTTCATTGGTTGCTTATAGTTTAAAAATTACCGACCTTGATCCACTGCGTTATGACCTACTGTTCGAGCGTTTCTTAAACCCAGAACGTGTATCGATGCCCGACTTTGACGTCGATTTCTGTATTGCAGGTCGTGACCGTGTTATTGACTATGTTGCACGCACTTATGGTCGAGATGCGGTCTCTCAGATTGCAACTTTCGGTACCATGGCGGCAAAAGGTGCAATTCGTGACGTAGCCCGTGTCTTGGGTAAATCTTATGGTTTGGCTGACCGTATTTCTAAAATGATTCCGACCAAGCCTTTAGGTTTAAGTTTGGAAGAATCCATTGAGGCCGAACCACAGCTAAAAGATATTGTCACCAACCCATCAAATCCTGATAACGACGATGCAGCCGAAATTTGGGAAATGGCACTCAAACTTGAAGGCATTACCCGTAATACAGGTAAACACGCCGGTGGTGTGGTAATTGCACCAACCAAGTTAACCGACTATTCCGCTGTACTGTGTGATGCAGATGGAACTAACCGTGTAGCCCAATTCGATAAAGACGATGTGGAAGCTGCAGGTCTAGTTAAATTCGACTTCTTGGGCTTACGTAACTTAACGGTAATCGAAGATGCCATTAAGCACATTAATGCCCGTCCAGATATCACTACACCTGTCGATATTTCCTTAATTCCTTTGGATGACAAACCTGCCTATGCTGTGTTCGCAGAAGCAAACACCACAGCAGTCTTCCAGTTTGAATCCGTCGGCATGAAAAAAATGCTGAAAGAGGCACGTCCAAGTAAGTTCGAAGAAATTATTGCTTTCGTGTCTTTATATCGTCCAGGCCCGATGGATCTGATTCCTGACTTTATTTACCGTATGCATGGTGGCGAGTTTGAATACTTACATCCATTACTAGAAAGTGTCCTTGAACCGACATACGGCATTATGGTGTATCAGGAACAGGTAATGCAGGCAGCGCAGTTCTGTGCTGGCTATAGCTTGGGTGGCGCGGATTTACTTCGTCGTGCCATGGGTAAAAAGAAAGTCGAAGAAATGATTAAGCACCGTCAAATCTTTACTGAAGGTGCTGCAACCAAAGGTATTGATGCAGATACGGCCAACCATATCTTCGATTATATGGAAAAATTCGCAGGCTATGGTTTTAACAAATCCCATGCCGCAGCCTATGCCCTTGTTGCATATCAAACCGCTTGGTTAAAAGCACATTTCCCTGCTGAATTTATGTCAGCAGTGATGACCTCGGAAATGCAGAATACCGATAACGTGGTGTTCTTGATCGATGACTGTCGTATTAATGGTCTTGAAGTCTTGCCACCTTCGGTCAATATGTCTTTATATAATTTCCATGCCAGCGATCCAAAAACCATCGTCTATGGTTTAGGTGCGATCAAGGGTGTCGGTGAAGCTGCCATGCAGTCTGTGATTGACTCACGTATCCAAGATGGCCCATATAAAGATCTGTTTGACTTCTGCCATCGTATTGACCTAAAAAAAATCAATAAGCGCACGCTTGAAGCGTTGATTCGTGGTGGTGCATTGGATTGTTTAGGATTAGAACGCGCTGACTTGATGGCGCAATTGCCAGAAGCTGTACAAGCGGCTGACCAAGCCCGTACAAACCGCGAAACAGGGATGATGGATTTATTTGGTGAAGTTGAAGAAGTTCAGCGTAAACCTTCTAAACCTGTTAAACCGTGGTCAGATGAAGTTCGTCTTAAAGGTGAAAAAGATACTCTTGGGCTTTATCTAACAGGTCATCCGATCGATGTGTATCGATCAGAGCTAAAAGCCTTTATTTCACAGCGCATTAATGAGCTTACGCCTACACGACGTGGTGTCACTACAGTATTTGCAGGCCTAGTCGTCGATATTGCCAACTTCCCGAACCGCATGATGGTGACGCTCGATGATGGTACTGCACGTATTGAAGTGTCTGCGAATCATGAACGTTTTAACCGCTTCAAAGATGTGATTCAAAACGAAAAAGTGGTGGTCATTGAAGGTGAAATTTACGAACGTGAAGGTTTTGATCGGCCAATGGGTCGCTTAACTAAGGCCTTCAGTTTGAATGAAATCCGTCAAAAACGTGCCAATGCCATTCAAATTAAATTAACACCTGAACATTTTAGTAAAACGCTATCACGCGACATCCAAAATATTTTACTGCCTTTTTGCAATGTCGATATGTGTACGCATATCCCTGTGCAGTTATATATAGACTATCCATATGCGACGGCCGACATTCATTTGGGCTTAAACTGGAAAGTTGCCCCACTAGATGAATTACTGTCTAAGCTGCGTGACTACTTCGGCAAAGAATCTTTGCATATCGAATATCATGTCAAATCCAAAGCTGCCAAAGCGGTAAGTTATGAACAAGCCTCTATTCCTGCGCAGGTTCCGCCACCGCCAGATGGGATGAGCATGGATGATGCCATGGATTTATACCAAGCAGAAACCAATCAATTTTCTTAAAGTTTAAACGCTGTTTGAACTGCTTTTTTAAATAAACATATTGGAAATATCATGAATCAAACTGACAATGCTGCGGTTTCAGCACATCTCTCCCATGTGCGTATTGTCATGGTGAATACAACATTACCCGCAAATATTGGTAGTGCATTACGTGCCATGAAAACCATGGGACTTTCAAAGTTAGTCTTAGTTGCACCGAAGACTTACCCGCATCCGGACATTAATGCCTTAGCTGCCGGTGCTGTCGATTTAATTGATCAAATTGAAATCGTTGAATCACTAGAAGATGCCATTAAAGATTGTCATATTGTCTTTGGTACTAGTGCGCGTAGTCGTACCATCCCATGGCCATTACTCGACGCTCGCCCTGCTGCCGAAATGTCTCTCAAAGCGGTCTGTGAACAACAGCAAGAAATTGCCGTGGTGTTTGGCCGTGAAGACCGTGGTTTGACCAATGAAGAATTGGCAATGGCCAACTACCATGTCACTATTCCAGTGAATACTGAATATGGCGTCTTAAACGTTGCCCAAGCGATTCAAGTCATTTGCTATGAAATGCGTATGGCTGCCCTTGCACATACCGAGTTAACTGCAAATCCTGATGCTAATATGCATGTTACCGATGACATCGATATGGAATGGGACGAACCTTTGGTGACCCATGAAATGATGGAACAGTTCTACCCGCATATTGAAAAAATGCTGGCAGAGATTGAATTTATGGATCCAAAAAATCCAAGATTATTACCTTTACGCTTGCGTCGCCTATTTGGACGTATACAATTAGATCGTATGGAATACCACTTATTACGTGGCATCTTTAGCCGAGTACAGGCATTAAATAACGGAACATGGAAAAAATCTACAGACAATGAGGATCAATCTAATGCTTAAGCAGCTCAAAGAAGATATACAGGCTGTATTCGCGCGCGATCCTGCTGCACGAAATACGCTCGAAGTCTTAACGACTTATCCAGGAATTCATGCCTTAATCATGCATCGTATGGCACATGAACTTTGGAAAAAAGAGTGTAAAGGCTCAGCCCGCTTATTGTCTTCTTTTAGCCGCTTTGCCACAGGCATTGAGATTCATCCGGGTGCGAAAATCGGTCGTCGTTTCTTCATTGACCACGGTATGGGTGTGGTGATTGGTGAAACAGCTGAAATTGGTGATGATGTCACCCTCTACCATGGTGTGACCTTAGGGGGCACGACTTGGAACAAAGGCAAACGTCACCCAACTTTGGAAGATGGCGTAGTGGTTGGCGCTGGTGCAAAGATCTTGGGCCCATTTACGGTGGGTAAAAATGCCAAAGTCGGTTCAAATGCCGTCGTGACTAAAGAAGTTCCTGCAAATACTACTGCTGTGGGCAATCCAGCACGCTTTATCACCAAAGATAAACCAAAAGATGAAGCGGAAACACGTCGTCGCGACTATGCAGAAAGTATTGGTTTCCAGCCTTATGCTGCAACCCAAGACCAAACTGACCCGATGTTAGAAGGTATGCGTGTATTGTTAGATCGTATTCAGCACAATGAAAAACGTATGAATAATTTGTGTCAGCGTTTGTCTCTCCTTGACCCAACGTTCAAAAAGCAACAGCTTAATGAACAACCTTTTAGTCAGGAAGAACTTAAAATCATTGAAGATGTGCGCCGCGAATGCGAAGCTCAAAGTAGTCAATCTAAGGCTTAACCAAAAGCAATCAGAATAAGTTGCCTTTAACTTGCATGTTGTTCAGAGTTTTTTTAGACTGACCAACATGCTTTTTTGTATAAAATAAATTTAATGGATGAATAATATGACGCTTAAGCCCTTGGCAGTTGCTTGTATTGCTTTAACCCTTGCCGCTTGTGGAAGCGCCCCAACTAAAAATAATGCTCCTAAAGATGCCATGATTTTTGTAGAGCCTGAACTGACTCCACCTTTCTACGCACTCAACCCATTTAACTACGATGCACCACCTCCTTTTGAATTAAATTTACAAAAAGCTGCAGCACAGCCTGTGACTAAGATGGTGGTAACTAGCCCAACCGACCCATCCAAGCAATTAACCCTTGAAGAAAACCGCCTGATTATCCCCACTGTTGACAGCAAAGAACGTTCGATGAAATTTGCTGCTTTAGCAGGTGACAATGAAATTGACATTACTGAAATTGATGATTTCTTACAGCTTGTTGAAGGTAAAGCACGTCACTATCCACCACGTTTTGTTCAACGCCAAGAACGCAAAGGGTTTGAGCTTAAACTCAAGGAAGTAACGCAAAAATTAGATACGCTTGCGTCTAAAGACAACGCTTCTTTTGATATTTTAGTTCGTGCATTTAAAGCCAGTGTGATGGCACGTAACCTTGATTTGGGTTCTGTGTACACAACTAAATCATTAACTTACGCACAACGTATTTTAAAAATCAACCAAGATGATGCAGAAGCAAACTTCTGGTTCGGTTTTGGTTTATCTGAAGGTGGTGGTCAACGTGAAGCGATTCCATACTTAGACAAAGCAATGAAAGCCGGTGTTCAAGAAGCGTATCTTTCTGCAGCAAATAACTATATTGCCATGGAACAAAAAAAGAACGCCATTCAGGTTTTAAAGAACTATAAAGTTAAATATCCACAAGAAGCAGAAGTTGCTGATCGTTTAATTCAAGAAATTGAAAAGCAAGGTCGCTGGAATGTTTGGCAAGTTTTAAATCCACCTAAAGCTGCGTCTTAAATCTGACGATTTAAAAAATTCTTTTGAAAAAAGACCGTTCTAACGGTCTTTTTTCATTTAAGGTGAATTGAAAATCCTGACAATTATCGTATGATTTGAAAATACTTAACCTTATGCGCGGCCTCTTTATGCAGCAAAATATTAAAAAAATACTGCTCCTTGGAATCATAAGTACAAGCGTACTGAGTGGATGTCAGGTCGTCAGTGTCAAAAATCAAAAACTCAATGTTTCGATTGCCAATGAACGTGAAAGTATTATTTCTCGAAACAAACTTAGCGAAGCCAGTTTAAATGTCTTGTCGATGACAGGTCGGGAAGCCAAAGCCTGCACAGAAGACCCGAAAGCCTGTGTTGATGAGTTACAACAAATTCCTCAGATTCAAGATGAACAATTACTTTCTACAGCAAGTGAATTATATTTAGCTAAAGCTATAGAATATGAATCTTCTTCAGCCTGCAAGTTAGGTGTGCTCAGTAGTCACAAATCTGAAGAAAAACAAAAAATTGAACAAGACACTTATAATAAGTGCTTAGATCAACAATTGATACTTCTCGATAAAAGTATTCGCTATAGCTATGCGTACATGTTTAAAACCAAACGTGCGCCTGCTGATCGTATTTTTGATAACCGTCAAGTTCAAATCCGTGATTTCTATAATCAAGGGATTGCCAAATTGGTTAGCAGCTATGCACTACGTTATAAGCCGCAAGAAGTCACCCAACAGATTAAAGTCGGACAAACCACCTATCACATAGACTTCAGCCACTACCCAGAACTCAAAAATCGTAAAATTGAACAATTGATGTCAACCTATAATCTTAACTTCTCAGGTTTACGTTCAATTACCCGTCGAGATGGTTTTGGCTCCGAATTTCTTGTGGTTTTACCCGAAGAACATACGATTGAAACAGGCAAAGCCAAATATATTATCAATCCGATTGATTTTAAATATCCGTCTGGTTCAAATCCTAATATCCATCAAGCGCGCTATTTAGCTGCAACCTTAACGGCTGAACCACTAAGCGCTGCAACTACAGTTGATCAAATTTTGAATCAACATGAGTTTCAAATTAAAGCTTACGACCCGTATAAGTATGAACAGGTCAATATTGCCAATAAAAACTATGCGCTTGCTGCCAATTTTTCTGCTCCATATGGTCTTTGGTTAGCACAAAATAACTTGGGTAAGGCAGCTTATTTATCACTGATTGACCGAGATGAAAAACTGACGATGCCGCATCTCTACATGCTTGAACCATATAATCCTGACAAGAAAGTTATCGTCTTGGTACATGGTCTTGCTAGCAGCCCTGAAGCATGGATTCGTCTGACTAACGATATTATGGGCGATTCAGTGCTACGTGAACATTATCAAGTGTGGCAAGTCTTCTATTCAACGAATATGCCGATTATTGAAAGCCGCTTCCAAATTTATTCCATTTTGACTCAGACCTTTAGCAAAGTAGACGCCAATGCCGCAGCTAAAAAAGATGCTGTTCTAGTCGGTCATAGTATGGGCGGCATTATTGCACGACTACTGGTCAGCCAAGCCGATACCACGCAAGCAGCTTTGAAAATGATGAATTCACGTCAATTAAATCAGTACCGAAATATTCCAGTCGTGAAGCAACGTATGGTGATTGATGATATTCCTAATTTCAGCCGTGCAATTTTTTTGGCTGCACCTCATCGTGGTACAGAATATGCAGATCGCTGGTTTACCAAAGCCGCTCGAAAAATTATTAAACTCCCAGGAGCTTTTTTATCGGCTATGGGTGATGTGTTAACTCAAGAAGAAGACCTGAAAGATTTATTTCGTGAAATTGACCATGGCTTGATCCAAAATGGACCAAGTGACTTAAGTCATCAATCAAAATTTATCGCGCTCACTGAAGATATTCAGCCGCGTAAGGGTTTGAAGTTTCATTCAATTATGGGAAATAACACCAACAGTCAAGATAAAAATATTATGACGGATGATATTGTACCATACACTAGTGCTCATCTAGAGGGTGCTGTTTCAGAAAAAATCATTAAAGGGGGTCATTCGATTCAAGAAACCCCTGAAGCTGTACTCGAACTACGCCGTATATTACGTTTGCATTTGATTGAACTTGGCCTCTATAAACCATAAGGCAATACAGCATTTAAATCGATCTACATATTTTAAAACCGATCTCAGGATTGGTTTTTTTTATTTCTGCATTTACTTGAACATGCCATTATTCACGTAATTACTATATAAGCTTTTTTTTTAATCATTTTAAAACTCATAGGCACTCGTTAAACTTTATATAAACCTTATATTGGAGATAAATTATTGTAAAATAAAGACAAAATATTGTGCGCTTTTCCTAATTATTTTATGAGCATATCGAATTATGAAATTATAAGGCTTAAAGTCACTTCATCTGGATGAAATTGGGGGTTAAATCATAACTATATAAAATTAAGTATATTTTACGTCAAGTTTATAATCCATTTATCAACCGCTCTACCGTGAGGTTTTGTCTCAAATCACCAATCGAAATGGTGAGTTAGCTGCACACTATGGCAGCGAAGGTTTTTTACTCCTCTTTAGGGTGTTAACTGAAGCTGAAAATTGAACCTTTGGCAGCCGATTTATTACGCAGAATTTAATCACTCGAACTTCCACATCCAGCCAGCCATATGTCTAAATTTGTGAAGATTAGCATCGGTACGGAAACGATCATTCCATCCAAATCTGATCAAATTCAGAAATTTATATAGGCTGCCGATCGTGCACTTTACCTTGCAAAAGGTAGCGGTCGCAACCAATATCGATTAGCTCAGGCTGAAGCGCAGCTTGATGTTTGAGTCAGTTTATCGCATTGTTAATTTATCCATTGTTGAATTTACACACAGACTTTTTTAGCGTTTATAAATAATATTTTGACTGCTTTTTTTACATGCAGACAAACCTTTTCTGGCATTTTCCTGTCACTTTTTTTGCTAGAATCAGCAACACGATTTGTTAACGTACACCTGTGGTTTTGAACGAAGAGACAATATAAATATAAGGACTTTTTCTAAATCCAATTTTCATCAAAACAGTGTTTTTCGTTTAGCAGCGCACAAATTTTTATTTTAAGGTATTTCGTTTCATGCAAGCTGATAATTCCAAAGTTGACCTTTCAACGCTGACCCCAATGATGCAACAGTACATGTCAGTCAAAATGCAAAATCCGCATTCACTGATGTTTTATCGGATGGGTGATTTTTATGAGCTCTTTTTTGAAGATGCGCATAAAGCAGCAAAACTTTTAGGAATTACACTAACACATCGTGGTAAAGCCAATGGTGAGCCTATTCCTATGGCTGGTGTCCCGTACCATGCAGCTGAAGGCTATTTAGCCCGCCTTGTAAAAAAAGGGGAAACGGTGGTGATCTGCGAGCAAATTGGTGAGGTATCAGGTAAAGGTCCAGTTGAGCGCGGCATTGTTCGTATCATTACCCCGGGGACATTAACGGATGATGCACTAATTGCCTCTCATCAAAGTTCAAATTTAGTCGCGATCTGCTTACAACAAAATCAGATCGGGATTGCTTTACTAGACCTCAGTGCAGGTATTTTCAAAGTTCAGCAAATGGACTATCAGCTGGAACAATTAGCAATCGAACTTTCACGTTTAATGCCGAGCGAAATTTTGATTGATGAAGATCTTATTGATCCGAATATTGTCGAACAAATTAAACGTCAATTAGACTGCCCTGTTACCAAGCGTCCAAACGTCGACTTCAATTTAAATAACGCACAAAAAACGCTGTGTGACCAATTTGCAGTTGCCACACTTTCAGGTTTTGGTATTGACCATTTACCTTTGGCGAAAGCTGCCGCAGCGGCTTTGATTCACTATGCAAAAGTGACTCAAAAAACTGCTTTACCACATATCCGCAGCATTCAACTCGAACAAAGTAGTGATTTTGTGGCGCTCGACCCCGTCACTCGTCGTAACTTAGAACTGATTGATCCCCTATTTGAACATGGCACTTCCCTGTTCCAACTAATCAATGATTGCCAAACTGCGATGGGCGGCCGCCTATTGAGTCGTACCTTGATGCAGCCTTTACGAGATACCGCTTTATTGGATGCGCGTTTAGATGCCTCACAAGCGATGCTGCAAGGCTATCATGAGTCTCCGATACGTTTAGTTCTCAAAGAAATTGGTGATATTGAACGTGTGCTATCTCGTGTAGCGCTCGGCAGCGCTCGACCACGAGACCTAGTTCAGTTACGTCAAACTTGTGCACAAATTCCCTATCTTCGACATGCACTTGAACCGATCATTCAGTCACACCAATCTAAGCTGATCGCTCAGTTAAATGATGAAATGGGTGATTTTCACGGCTTACATGAGCGTCTTATGTCTGCCATCGTAGAAAACCCGCCAGTGCTTTTACGTGATGGAAATGTGATTGCTGAGGGTTTCGACACTGAACTTGATGAACTACGCAAAATTCGTGACCATGCAGGACAATTCCTCATTGATCTTGAAATTAAAGAGCGTGAACAAACCGGAATTTCAACCTTAAAAATTGGCTATAACCGTGTCAGTGGCTACTATATTGAACTCACTCGAGCGCAGGCTGAGCAAGCGCCTGATCATTATATACGCCGCCAAACCCTTAAAAATGCTGAACGCTACATTACCCCTGAGCTGAAATCCTTTGAAGATAAGGTGCTTTCAAGTGAGTCACGTGCATTAGCGCGCGAAAAAATGCTTTTTGAACTATTACTCGATGAATTACGTGCAGATATTGGCAACTTACAAATGATGAGCGCCGCTATAGCGCAAATTGATTTACTGGCTAATTTTGCCCATCAAGCTCGATTACGAAATTGGTCACGTCCTGAATATAGCCCTGAAGTTGGGATCAAAATCAAAGCCGGACGTCACCCAGTTGTGGAATCTCTGAGCAAATCAGCATTTACTCCAAATGATACCAGTTTGGACTTTAATCACCGCATGGCGATTATCACAGGGCCAAATATGGGCGGTAAATCGACCTTTATGCGCCAAACTGCCTTAATCAGCTTATTAGCCTACTGTGGTAGCTTTGTCCCTGCCCAATCTGCCGTATTAGGGCCGATCGATCGGATATTTACCCGTATAGGATCTGCCGACGACTTGTCTACAGGCAAATCAACCTTCATGGTGGAAATGACTGAAACCTCACAGATTCTACATCATGCGACCAATCAATCATTGGTACTGATGGATGAAGTCGGACGTGGTACGAGTACCTATGATGGCTTATCTTTGGCGTGGGCATGTGTGCTCGATCTCACGCGTCGCATTAAATGTTTATGCCTATTTGCAACGCATTATTTTGAGCTCACCGAGTTAGGCAAAGACGCTAATATCGATAACTATCATGTAACTGCTCGTGAGCTAAATGGCAACTTGATCCTATTACATAAAGTCCAACAAGGCCCGGCGAGTCAAAGTCATGGTCTACAGGTGGCAAAGCTTGCGGGTATTCCCGCAGCAGTGATCAAAGAAGCGCAAAATCGCCTTCGTATATTAGAAACTCAGCAAAAACAGCAACTCAATACTGCTGTACAAACCGATCTATTCTCGGCACTCACAGAGCCCGAAGTCATTGAGCGCGTGGTGGAAGTTGAAAAAACATCGCCCGTACTTGATGCCTTAGCAGATTTAGATGTAGATAACTTAAGTCCACGCGAAGCACTACAACAGCTTTACGCCTTAAAGGATTTACTTAAGATCTAAATTGAGCAGAAGCGATAGATGAGATATGCAAAGAACACCTATGAAGGTGTTCTTTGCATTGACGCCATGTAAATGTGTAAATTAGTAAATATTTGCTATCTACTACTGCGGCTATTCAACAATAAATTGATAAAAAATTAATGTTGTTAAATGTTTCATGCTTAAAATACACATTAAAAATATTGTTTGATAAACAGATGTAATTTAATCAGTTTTTGAGTATGATTCTCATTCATTGTGAAATTTACATAAATTGTTCAGTTTTTAGTGATTTTAACAGCACTGCATATAATAATTATCAATAAAAGGAATTGTTAGTTACCCTATTTTTTGCCTAAAATACACCATTAGTTTATTAGAACCATATTTTTTAGGTAGCTGTCGCCATGACCTTTGTTGTCACTGAAAACTGTATTAAATGTAAATATCAAGACTGCGTAGAAGTTTGCCCTGTTGACTGTTTCTATGAAGGTCCAAACTTCCTTGTTATTAATCCAGATGAATGTATCGACTGTGCGCTATGTGAACCTGAGTGTCCAGCTAACGCGATTTTCTCTGAAGATGAGTTACCTGAAGGTCAAGAAGTATTTATCGAACTTAATACTGAACTTTCTCAAAAATGGCCGAACATCACTCAAATTGGTGATCAACCTGCCGACCGTGAAGAATGGAACGGTAAAGCTGATAAATTACAATATCTTGAAAAGTAATTTTACGCTTTCATGAAAAGATCAGCACATGCTGATCTTTTTTTATACTTAAAGCACACATTTCATTGCAAATTATTCAAATTTTCTCAATAAAATTGGATTAAAATAGAACGAGTTTATAAATAATTGATTTCTATAATGAAGCATTTACTCAAGGGATTATTGTCCGTTGCAATATTCCCTCTTGTTTTCATTGGTTGTACAACTACACCACAAAAACAAGGTCACACTATTACAACTCCCGACGGTAAACGTATTTACATACCTCAAGAAAAAGTGACGACCATCAGACAAGCCCCGCCTAAAGTGGTGCCTTATGCATACAACTCATGGGTCGCGTCTGTTGATAATTTACGTCGCGTTCGAGACTATGAAGTCTTTTTAGAGAAAAATGGTGTAGGCAATATCATTCCTTCATTTGAGCTGATGCGTACTGCACGTGATTGGCAAAAATGTGGTCGCTCAGAATATATGGTGCCTAACCGTGAATTATGGCAAAACCAAATTGCAACCTTACGTGTCTTTAAATATTTAGTTGCGGCCAATATCTTAACGGACTTTGAAGTGACTTCGGTTTATCGTGATTTGCCTTTGAACCAATGTGCCGGTGGTGCAAGTTCATCTCGTCACCTATATAACTCGGCGATTGATTTCCGTATTGGACCTGCGTACCCGCAGCCCGAAGACTACAGTTATATTGAAAATACCAAGTTCCGTTTATGCCAATTTTGGTCACAACACGGGCAGAGTCTCAATATGGGATTAGGTTTATATGCCAGCGGACAAATTCATATTGATACTCAAGGCTACCGTACTTGGGGACCTGATCACTCAAGTCGCTCTTCAATGTGTAATTACTAAAACATTACATCGTCATATCAAGAACTCTTCGGAGGGCTTTTTTGTACATAAAATATTCAAATATAGAACAATAAATTGCGATGTTGGTGGAAAGGTTTAAAATGCTTGCATCAATCACGAGGTGCGACAACATGCAACAAATGTGGACAGACATTGATGCTTACATCGATTCACATTTAATTCCTGAAGATCCAATATTGACCCAAACACTTCAACATACGGATGAACGTGGCTTTCCTGATCATCTTGCTGTAGCGGCTAATCAAGGCATGCTGCTTCAAATGTTAATCCAAATGAACAAGTGTAAACGCGTTTTAGAACTTGGAACTTTTGCAGCCTATAGCACCATGTGGTTAGCACGTGCCTTACCTAATGATGGTTACATTCTGACCATTGAAGGTCGTGATACACATGCTGCCCTCGGTCAAGAAAATATTGATAATGCAAAGCTTGCACAAACGATAGAACTGAAATGTGGTCGTGCGGCAGATATTTTACGTGCCCTTCCTGAAGATACCGAACCTTTTGACTTTATTTTTGTCGATGCAGACAAACAGAGCTACCCTGAATATTTAGAATTAAGTTTAAATTTATCTCATTCAGGTACAGTGATAGTTTTAGACAATGTAATTCGTGCAGGTGAGATTCTAAATGCTGAAAACCACAAACCAAGCATTGAAGGTATCCGTGATATGTTCAAAGCCATGCAAAATCATCCGAAAATTTTATCTTGCACAGCACTTCAAACTGTTGGTTGCAAAGGTCATGACGGTTTTGCAATTGCAATCGTTAAATAATCTCAATCGAGGTGTTTTTTAAACACCTCGAATAAAGGTATAAAAAACAATCAATATAATATTTTATTTTAAAAACAATTACTTACAAATACTACACACAGAGTTATCCACAATTTTTGAGGATAACTCTGATTATTTTTAAATCAACAACTTATTATTTATTTACTCGTAATTGTCCATCTATTAAATCAACTCTGTTCGTTTGCTCAACTTATTTTACAACCAACAATGGAACACTGGAATTTCTGAAAATACTGGTAGTGATACTGCCCAAGAAGAACTGATGGATTTTACTGTGGCTAAAAGCGCCAAGTACGATTAACTGAATACCATGCTCTTGTTGATAGTCCAGAATATTTTCCGAAACATCGCCATAACGGTATTCTGTCACCACATCGAGACCGGCATTGGTTAAATAATTTTTTGGATCATCCAAGATTTGTGGGTGATCTCCAACATAAACCAAATGACATTGTAAGAGTTTGAGTAGATCACTTTGTGCCACACGCTTCATTAACTCAACGCATTTAGGCGAATATTCATAGGCAAAAATAAAGCGAGTCGGTGGTTTAAACGTTGGTCCTACGGTCATAACTGTACAACTTGCACCACGAATAAAGTTTTCAACATTACTACCCAGCGGCTTATTACGCTCTGCTGAACGTTCACCAACGCGACCAATTAAAACAATATCGTCATCTTGCAAAATATTAAAACTTTGCTCTAAGAAGTCACCCTTTTCCTGAATATGGGTGGTTTGAATCCCATGCTTATCTTGGATCATTTCAGAAATGTGTTTGAGCAAGTTATTACTATAATCTAGCGCTAAATCACTTTGTTTTTGTTCTAACTCCGCCAGTTCTTTTAAGAGCATGGCATTACTTTCAAACCCAATCACGCCGCTAATTTCACCTAAGTGATAACTTGCCGGATAGTAATCAAGTATTTGCAGTAAAACCAACTCACGGTGAGTTTGTTTAGCAACCCAAGCAGCAGCATCAGCTAGTGCATTAATGCATGGAGAAGAGTCGATACAGGCGATAACTCGTTTCATGATTAGCCCTCGTTTTATTATTGCTTGGCTATAAAATGTTGTTTGTTATTTTTAACTTATCACAACTCTGTTTCACTGTGCATGCATTTGTGTAAGCATAAAAAATTTTTATGAAGTATTTGGCGATTATTTATTCACGATATCGAATGAATTTTGCAGGATTTCCCGCAATGATTGCACGCGCTTCAACATTTTTCGTCACCATACTGTTCATGCCGACTACAGCCTGCTCAGCAATGTGAATACCATCCTTAATTCCAACATGCGTACCTAACCAAACATCACGCTCTATCTCAATCCCTTGTGATCGTACAGCTTGTTGATAGATCGGTTGATTGGCATCCATTCCATGATCAAAAGCGTATAAATGGCAATATGCCGCCATACGAACTTGATCATGAATTTTGATGCCCACGCGCCCACCATCTAAAATACAGTGATGATTGATCGCCACTTCATTGCCTATTTCTATTGGGCCATGCAAAGTGCAATCCGCCGCAATAAAGCTGTTATCTCCAATAACAATCTTACGTCCCGGTTCGGCAAAAATATGAGCCAAGGGCGATATAAAACAGTTTTCACCAATTTCAACAGTTTCCATCGATTTGAGATAGTCTTGATATTCCTGTTGCCAAGCTTCGGCCCAACCACGATTTTTCGGTTTGAGTGACCAATACAACCAAGGCATATAATTTAGACGATGCTTATGTTGCTCTCGATATTTCAATAATGGATCTTGTTCATTCATCTTCAGCAGCCTCAACGATATGCAATTGTTCACGTCCGCGAGTTACATCTTGAATCTTTAACTGTAGCGGTTGGATTTGATGAATTTGCAATGATGCAAGTACATTTACGCCCTGCGCTGTATATTCTTCCTGAAATTCAATTTGCTGCTGATTGAGTTCATATTGGAAAATTGCCCATTCATTAAACTGACAACTAAATTGCACTTTTTTCTTCTCAATAAGTTCAATTTTTTCAGCTTGTAAAAGGCATTGACCTGCACAGCCACCATAGGCACGTACCAATCCCCCTGTCCCGAGCTTAATTCCGCCATACCAACGATTAACCAAGACCAACACGTTGGTCAGATCATTCCCTTCTATGGTTGCTAGAATGGGCCGACCTGCTGTGCCTGAAGGCTCACCATCATCATTAAAACGTACGGTATGTCCAATTTTCCATGCCCAACACTGATGTGTTGTTGAGATATCTTTATTGGCTTCGAGAAATTCTTTAACGGCTTGTTCATTTTCCACAGGAACTGCGATGGCTTGAAAACGACTTTTTTTAATGTCTTCTTCATATTCAAACTGTGCGGCGAGTGTAAATGGCATAACGTCTTTAGATCCTGTATCAAAGGATATTATAGCGTTTTTTGAAAGACTTACATCCACAAAAAAGCCCCCAATGCTGGAGGCTTGATTGGCACTGCGCTATTAACGTTCGCGAAGTGCTTCTTTTGCTTTATTGAATGGCTTGATTAAGTACTCAAGTACAGTTTTCGAGCCGGTACGGATATCAACTGTCGCCACCATACCCGGAGTGATACTAAAACTTTTACCTTCTTTATTGCTTAATTTATCACTATCTGTACGGATATAAACACGATAATAGAACTGATCTTGTTTCACTTCATCACGTAAAGTATCTGGTGAAATGACGGTCACTTTACCTTTTAGACCACCATAGATCGAATAGTCATATGCCGTAATTTTCACTAAGGCTTCTTGACCCGGACGAATAAAAGCAATATCTCGCGGTGAAATACGTGCTTCTACCAAAAGCTGTTCATCCAAAGGTACAATGGTCATCAATTTACCATTTTGCGGAATCACACCGCCCAATGTCATCACATCAATCTCTTTGACCACACCACGAACTGGAGATTTAAAAACGGTACGGCTGAGTGTATCTGATTTGCCTTTCACCACTTGTTGCTGTGATTCAATATCAGTATTGGCTTTCGACAATTCTTCCCGTGATTTTACCAAATATTGGTTACGGACATCATTTAACTGATTTTGTAAGTCATTCGCTGAACGCTTTAAACGAAGTACTTCAACTTCACTTGCTGCCCCTTTAGCAACGAGCGGCTCAGTCATGGCCAATTCTTGTTGAACTAACACCAATGCCTGTTTTAAACCAGCAACAGATTCTTCCAAGTTTGCACGACGTGAATGATATAAAGCTGTTTCTTCCTTCACTAAAGCTGGAATCTTTTGAACATCTTCAGGAAAGGTTAATGGCGTACCATTCACTTCTGCACGTAAACGTGCTGCTGTTGCACGTGATGCTACAAGTAAAGACTCAGTTTCACCGACATTTGATGCAAAACGCGTTGGATCGAGTTGAGCAAGGACTTGACCTTGTTCAACAATTTGACCTTCCTTCACATTCAACTTGGTTAAAATACCTCCCTCAAGCGACTGAACAATTTGTTCTTTCGAAGATGGAATCACTTTACCTGTCCCTGTAGAGACTTCTTCTAATTTAAATAACCAAGCCCAAACTAAAAGGATTGCCAGACCAATCGTAATAATCCAAATGATTAAACTCGATTTTGGTAATGGTGGCTCTTTAAAGCTGACTTTGGTCGAGCGTTGTATTTCTTGTTTATTTTCACTCATGATTTAAGCCCCAGCTACTTTTTTCTGAGCATTCTGATTCAGAATTTGATCACGAGGCCCATCCATGACAATTTTACCTTCGTTCACCACAATAATGCGGTCAACCAACTCAAGTACCGCACGGCGATGTGTTGCTACCACCATAGTTCGGTTTTGTAAATAATCTTTTAAATGATCGATCAATTGTTTCTCAGATACGTCATCAATCGCTGCTGTAGGTTCATCAAGCAATAGAATATTGGGTTGACGAATCAATAAGCGTGCAAGCAGCAAGGCTTGGCGTTGACCGCCAGAGAAGCCTACACCACCTTCTAAAATGATATGGTCTAACCCTTCTTTTTTCTCTTGAACAAAGTGAATTGCACCCGTAATTTTCAGTACTTCAATCAATTGTTCATCCGTAGCCAACGGAGCACCCAAGGTCAAGTTTTCACGAATCGTACCGTAGAATAACTGTGAATTTTGGTTCAATAGCCCCATATCACGACGCACATCTGCGGGGTCGATTAAAGACAGTTCAATCCCATCTAATTTAACTTTGCCTTGTACTGGCGTTTGCATACCCGATAACAATTGGAGTAGCGTCGACTTACCAGCACCGTTACGGCCCAAAATTGCGATCTTTTCTCCTGCCTTAATTTCCAGTTTTGGAATTAAAAGACTTGGACGTGGATCATCTTCACCATACTTAAATGACACACCATTGAGTTCATAATGACCATTAATTGATGGTCGATGAATAAGGTGAGAATAATCCGGTTGATCGACAGGTTTCTTCATGAGCTCATCAAGACCGGCTTTCGCCACTTTTGCCTGTTGTAAACGACCTAATACCCCTGCCAATGCAGAAATCGGTGCTAACATTCGTGAGGACAAAATCGAACAAGCAACCAAAGCACCTGTAGTCATTTCACCTTTCATCACAGCAAAACAGCCGACAAGTACGACGATTGCAAACGTTAGACCCTGAATTTTTTGTGTCCATGCCGACATTAAGCCCACGATTTTACGTTGACGCATGCTGACATCAGCAGACACTTCATTCATGTGGTTCCATTGGTTTTGGAAGCGTGATTCCGCACGAAGTAATTTGATATCTTCCATGCCTTGCACAGATTCAACCAATAAGGCATTACGAATCGAAGACTCGCGCATACCCATTTGTGCAAGTTTAGCCAATGGTTTTTGCGCCAAAATCCCTGGAATAATCATCAAAGGAACCACCAACAGCATGACCCAAAATAGATTGCCGCCAATTAACCAGAAGATGAACAGAAACAAGAGGAAAAACGGTAAGTCGGCAATGGCGGTAACAGTCGTCGAAGTGACCATTTCGCGTACACCTTCTAATTCACGAATCTGTGAAATAAAAGTACCTGTAGATTTTGAGCGTTCGTTATTTTTAATTCTTAATGCATGACCAAATACACGATCGGAAATTTTCAAATCGGCACGTTTACCAATAATATCCGACAAATAAATTCGTGAAACGCGTAATGCAAACTCAAATATCGCCGCAATTAACACCCCACCCGCGAGTACCCATAAGGTCGGCACAGATTGAGATGGAATAACACGGTCGTACACGTTCATTGAGAACAAAATAGTGGCTAGAGCCAAAATATTCGCCATTAATGAAGCAAACATAATGTCGATGTAGCGTTTCCAGTCTTTTAAAACGATCGACCAGAACCAATTTTTTTCAAACGGCTTGATGTATTCATCAACACGTGCATCGGGTACAGATGACTCTGGACGCAGAATATAAATATTGCGAACGCCATGGCTTAATCGCTCAATAGAGAAGACTTGAGATAGGCCTTCATCACCGCTTAGTTGAACACTGGCATTACCGTCTACGTCGATGCGTTCTACCACACCCACTTCACCACTAACAAACTCAACCAATACCGGTAAGCGCCATGGATTGAGCAGATTTATGTCATATTTATTTTTTCGAACACTTAATCCAATTTGGCGTGCCATGACTGCAACCAGTTCATCGGCATTTTTGTGTTGATCCCAATCCAACTGCAACCGTATACGTTCTTCAGAGGGTTCAATTCGATAATGCTTTGCAATATTCAGAACCGCTTGCAGCCACGGTTGATAATTTATTGTATTACTCATGGCTGAACTTCAAACCCCTGAATAGATATATTATTAAGTTCATAAATATTTCGTGAACGCCCTGTCACTTGGATGTACTGTGCAAGTGCTGAGTAGATATCATATTGTGATGTCACAATTTCTTGTGCGGCACTATGTATGGCTTGCTCTGCATTCAGTAGATCGACAACCGTTCGAGTTCCTAATTTATATTGTTCTTGATACAGTTCTTTAGTTCTTACAGTTGTTTCACGACGCTGCACCAATATCGACATTTGACGCTTTTTATTTTCGATTTGTTCTCGAATCATTCGGACTTGATCAATCACATCCAAATATACTGTATTCACTTGTGCTTTAGCTGCTTCTTCAGCATAGCTTGCGGCACGTGTTTGCGCTGCGATTGCTCCACCTTGGTAAAAATTACTGGTCGCTTCCAACATGATTGAACTATATAAACCATCATCTTCGTCATTATTTGGATTACGACCATTTACCGCCTGACTTAGACTGCCTTTGACATTAAGTGTTGGATAAGCACTTAATTTTGACTGTTGCTTTTGCAATTTGGCAATTTCAACCCCAGCCTGTGCTTGCATCATGCTCGGAATCATCTTGAAGTCTGGATCCTCATATAAAGCCGCTGCAGTTAAGATCCGATCGGGTATCACCCAATTGATCTGACTTACATCAAAACCTAACAAGGTACGAAGTCGCTGTTGATACTGTCGAAGTTGAGTTTCTTGCACGATTAAATTTGATTCTGCAGCTTCTAAATTTGACTTGGCTTGAATAGGGTCTGCTTGACTACTGATCCCTGCGGTTGCACGTAAATTAGCAATCTCAGCAATCCGACTCACACCGGCAATTTGCTGCTGCGCAATTTTAGCCACTTCTTGATATCGTTTAATGTTGATAATTGCATTTGCAACATCAAAAGAAACTTCATCTAAATTTACAAGTACATTAGCCTGCTCTTGTAACATTTTTGCTTCTTCGATACCGACAGCACTTTTGGTTTTACCAAAGTCATATAACATCTGCGTCGCATTTAAAGACACCAACTGACGTCCACGCTCGCCTTTTGTCAGATCTGCGGTACTTAATCCACCTGAAATTTGGGGATAATATGCAGCATTCGCAAGGTCAATATTGGCGTTTTGCGATGCGACTGTAGCAATACTTTGTGTGATTTCTGGACGTCTTTGGACGGCGATATGTATCGCATCAATAAAACTTAGATTCTTCGCTACTGTGTTTGGATTATAGCTGCCTTGTTGCGTTCGACCATAAGCAACGGCTGGCATTTCTTGGACACGTGAGGTATCTAAATTATATTTACTGAGTTCTGTGATGTTAATTTTTTCGGCAGAAGGTTTCGGCTTATTAGGTAAAAAAATCTTATCTAATGTCTTTTGAATGGTACTTTGTGCAGTGCCGGTATCTGCTGCATACACTGAACCAATGGAAAAGGGTAATAATAATATACAAAAGAAATTGCACTTATTTTTACGCGGACGCCCAACTTCTGGACCATTCATCTTTCGTAATCGCATGATTTTTGCAGGTCGTATTTTTAGTTTAAAGTATACTGAATTCTTGCTAATTTTTTAGATTAATCGCTCAGTTTTTGTCATTTCAGACAATAACATAAACCCGCTGAATGAAACTAGCGCCATTCAACGGGAAATTTCTTATTTTATTCAATTAAACGGTAAAATCATCACCAAGATAAACTTTACGTACAGTTTCATCCGCAAGGACTTCTTCTGGAGTACCTTCTGCAATCACTGAACCTTCGCTCACGATATAAGCATGCTCACAAATCGCAAGGGTTTCTCGCACATTATGGTCGGTAATTAATACACCAATACCGCGATCTTTCAATGTTCGGATAATGTCTTTGATATCACCCACCGAAATAGGATCGACACCTGCAAAAGGTTCATCGAGCAACATAAATTTAGGATCTGCTGCCAAAGCACGCGCGATTTCCGCACGGCGTCGCTCACCACCCGACACACTCATACCAAGAGAATCTTTGATGTGTGTGATTTTAAAGTCGGCAAGCAATTCCGTTAAACGTTGCTGACGTTGTTGCTTATTTAGATCTTTACGGGTTTCTAAAATCGACATGATATTTTCAGAAATCGTTAATTTTCTAAAAATAGATGCTTCTTGAGGTAGATAACCAATACCTTTACGTGCGCGCTCATGCATTGCCAAGTCAGACAAATCAAGATCATCTAAATGAATCTCACCTTTATCCATACGCACCAGGCCAACAACCATATAGAAACTTGTGGTTTTACCTGCACCATTTGGACCAAGTAAACCCACAATTTGACCACTTTGCATGCTAAAGGATACATCCTTTACCACCCAACGCTTACTGTAGTTTTTGGCTAAATGTTTAATACATAAAGTTTGAACTTGCGAGGTTTGCTCCATTAATCACGTGCTCCTGGGAAGGACTTAGTGCTTGATGGTGGGATCACGATTTGTACACGACCTGAAGAAGATCCAGATTTATTTGGTGTACCTTCAGCTACGATATCGCCTTTATTCATACTGTATTTCAGGCTATTACCCCGAATACTTGCACCATCTTGTTGTAACAAAGCACCACCTGTCATGGTGATAATACCCGTTTCAGCATTGTAGACAATTTTCTGAGCTTGGCCTTTTGCATAGCCTTTGGCAGGGTCAGTTTTTTGTTGGAAATGTGCTGGCCCACCCGTTGCTGTAATCGTACTGATCTCTTTTTTGCTGTTTAAGTTCGCAACGATTGAGTTTGCCTGAAGCTTCATCGAACCCTGTTCAATGATGACATTACCAGTATACGTCGTAATCCCGGTTTTTTCGTTAAATGTTGCACGATCGGCAACCAATGAAATCGGTTGATTCCGATCTGAAGGCAAAGCAAAAGCTGCAACTGAACATAACGCCAGTGAACCGAGTAGCGCTGTACGTTTTAGGAAAGTTTTTGCAGTTTTTCGATTAAAATTATGGTTCATACTTTCCTCGAATATTAAAAAATTCGTATTGACCGTCGTTTAAATTTGCTTTTAAACCTTGGCTGACAAATTCGGCTTGTGGTGAAATCACCGTTACAGTCTTGTCCGTTTCTATTTCACGCTGTTTTGGAAAAGCAGTTAGTTCCTCAGTACGAAACTCCATTTGCCCTTCACGCATCAATTTTGTCGCAACCACATTGTCACTCAGTACGACTTTTTGGTTATCGTCCATACCATTGGCTTGTTTGGCAAAGAACGTGGCATCGACAGCACCATCTTGATAGGTCGATGCTTTCAGATTGACCAAATGAGAAGTTTGCTTTTGCAAATCCTGCTCAAGTCGATCGACTTGCGCACGAACATGCAATTTTCCCTGCTCATCAGTCTGCGTCAGGTTAATGTTTTCAGCTGAGTAAGTCATACTTTTCGAAGAGTCCGCCTGAAGCTTATTACCCTTTCCACCGAAATAGTAAAAACCACCGCTTACTGCAGCAATGACCACAGCTGTCACGTATAAAACTTTAGTATCCATAAGCGGAGATTCAATCCAATGACTGCATCAATTTATTAATAAGGTGCACTTGCATATTTTTCAAGTAGTTCCTGGTATACACCTTTAGAAACTAAAAGCATATCGCAGATTTCACGAACAGCACCACGTCCACCCATCGCCTGAGTAACAAGATCTGCACGGCGACGTACTTCTAAATGTCCATTTGGTACGGTCACTTTCATCCCTGCAATAGCAAAGGCTGAAAGATCGGGCCAATCATCGCCCATATATAGGCAATCTGAAGGATCAATACCAAACTGTGCGCAGGCTTCAGTCAGTGCAACACCTTTGTCTTCACGACCTTGAAAAACCAAGTCCACACCTAAGTCAGACATGCGTTTTTCAACAATATTACTTTTACGGCCAGTAATAATGATGACTTTTATACCCGCTTTTTGCACCAACTTCATGCCTAAGCCATCTCGAATATCAAAGGATTTGATTTCATCGCCGCTATTGGTCAACGTTACAAATCCATCACTTAAAATTCCATCCACATCCAGTACCAGTGCTTCTATGTGACGCGCTTGTTCTAGCAATACATACGATGCCATTTTCTTAATTTACCCCAGCCTGAATCAAATCATGCATGCTGATAATCCCAATCACTTTATTGACATCATCAACAACTACAAATTGTGTAATTTTCTTTTCGTTCATACGTTCTAAAGCATGTACCGCGCGTTCTTCTTGTGAAATGGTCAAAGGATTTTTAATCATCACTTCTGAGACTTTCATATTCACATCAAAGCCTTGCTGTTTATCAATCAAACGACGTAAGTCACCGTCGGTAAAGATACCCAATAAGGTATCGTTTTCATCGACAATCGTGGTGAGTCCCAAACGTTTATTTGAAATTTCGTAGAGAACTTTATTCATTGGTGTCTCTGGCGAAACTTTGGGTAAGTCTTCACCTGTATGCATTAGATGTTTTACATGCAATAACAAACGCTTACCCAACGCTCCAGCAGGATGAGAGCGTGCAAAATCATCTGAGGTAAAGCCACGTGCATCCAATAATGCAACTGCAAGGGCATCACCTAAGGCTAATGTTGCAGTGGTACTTGAGGTCGGAGCTAGACCCAAAGGGCATGCTTCTTGAATATTACCCAAGGTCAATGCGACATCGGCATTTTGTGGCATTGGGCCTTTATTGTCGCCACTCATGGTAATTAGAGGAATGCCCAAATGTTTGATCAATGGCATCAGCATCATAATTTCATCACTCTTACCTGAGTTTGAAATTGCAATGAGCACATCACCTTTAACTAACATGCCCAAATCACCATGTCCAGCTTCACCCGGATGCATGAAGAAAGATGGCGTACCTGTCGAGGCAAACGTAGCGGCCATTTTACGACCGATATGACCCGATTTGCCCATACCAGTAATCACTAAACGCCCTTTGCACTGTAAAATGATTTCGCAGGCTTGGCTAAAACGATCATCTATTTGCGTAGCTAATACTTGTAAAGCATGCTCTTCAATACGCAAAGTTTCTAATGCGACTTTCTGAAAATCGACTTGATTCGGCATATTTGGTGGATTCAAAGTTGTTATACCTTAAGCCGTGAGAGGTGCGCTCTCACTTTCAAAATAAAAAATTTTCACAATTTTATCATATCTATGCAAATAGCACGTTTCCAAATGTATAAGAATTCATGAATTATGCAGAAAAGATGCATTTCTTCATTTTTATCTTCCGGACAGATAAATTGAATTCAGCAATCGAATGAGATTCAGACCGAACCCAATTAACCTTCTACGCTATTTTTAGCAACGCAAAAACATCAATCATTAAAAAATATCTGCTTTTTTGGGTTTTAACTTTATGAATAAAAATGCTTAGGTTAAGATGAGCCATCTTTTGGTAGAAACAATTTGAAGACCTATGCAACCTTTTGTTCTATATAACTCAGAGCAACGTAAAAAAGTAGAATTCGTACCTCGCAAAGAAGGACATATCGATATGTATGTCTGTGGAATGACCGTGTATGACTACTGTCATATTGGTCATGCTCGAGTTATGGTTGCATTCGACTACATTATCCGTTTCCTGCGCAGTCAGGGCTGGAACGTTAAATACGTTCGCAACATTACCGATATTGACGACAAAATCATTGCCCGTGCCAATGAAAATGGCGAAAGCATTACTGCTTTAACCGATCGCTTTATCAAGGCCATGAACGAAGATGCTGCCAATTTAGGTTGTGCAGCACCTGATGAAGCACCACGTGCAACAGACTATATCGATCAAATGCAGAATATGATTGGTAACTTAGTCAACAAAGGTACAGCATATCCATCTGCAAATGGCGATGTTTATTTTGAAGTTGAAAAGTTTGCCAAATATGGTCGTCTTTCGGGTCGTAAACTTGACGATATGCAGGCTGGTGCTTCTGAACGCGTTGATGTAGAAGTAGAAAAGAAACATCCTTTTGACTTCGTGCTTTGGAAACATGCCAAAGAAAATGAACCTTCTTGGGCTTCACCTTGGGGTAATGGCCGTCCGGGCTGGCATATTGAATGTTCAGCGATGTCGACCTGCTGCTTAGGCAACCATTTTGATATTCATGGTGGCGGTTCAGACTTAACTTTCCCGCATCATGAAAATGAAATTGCGCAATCTGAGGCATCTACTGGCGAACAGTATGTTAATTACTGGATGCATGTCGGCTTTATTAATGTCGATGGCGAAAAAATGTCGAAGTCTTTAGGTAACTTCTTCACTATTCGTGATGTGATGGATAAATTCCACCCTGAAGTGATTCGCTTCTTTATTGTGTCATCACATTACCGTAGCCCAGTAAACTTCTCTGACACTGCTTTAAAAGAAGCGAAAAATACCCTTTCCCGTTTCTATCATTCATTTAAAGCTTATCAGCAAGTCTATGGTGAAAAAACCGTAGAAACTTTGGATGATGCTT
Source organism: Acinetobacter amyesii (assembly GCF_023499985.1). NCBI lineage: Bacteria > Pseudomonadati > Pseudomonadota > Gammaproteobacteria > Moraxellales > Moraxellaceae > Acinetobacter > Acinetobacter amyesii. The sequence continues at coordinate 289,593 of NZ_JAMCOU010000013.1, forward strand.
TAGTTGAGCGCTTTAATGCCGCTATGCGTGATGATTTCAACACCGCAGAAGCAATTGCGGTATTGTTTGAAGTCAACAAAGAATTGAACCGTGCCGTAAAAGATGAAAATGCTGAACAAGCGGCTGTGTATTATTCGACATTGCGTCACTTGACCAATATTTTAGGTTTGGTTCAGCATAATGTTGATGAATTCTTAAAATCAGATATTGGTCAGGAAGCTCTAGGTCTCTCTGAAGAGCAAATTGAAGATTTAATTCAACAACGTAAAGATGCGAAAAAGGCCAAAGAATTTGCCAAAGCAGATGAAATTCGTCAATCTTTGTTAGATCAAGGTGTTGTCCTTGAAGATACTCGTCAAGGTACTATTTGGCGCCGTGCTGATTAATTAAGCAAACAGAAGCATAGAGAGTTGACAGTTGTGTAAAATTCTCTATAATTCACCTCATTGCGGGAATAGCTCAGTTGGTAGAGCATAACCTTGCCAAGGTTGGGGTCGGGAGTTCGAGTCTCCTTTCCCGCTCCAGAATACGAAAAACCCTCATCTTTCGATGAGGGTTTTTTTATGTTTAAATTTTTCTTCAAAGGCTTATTTTTAGATTTATTTACTCATGTTATGCACATGAAAGTCATTTCGCATTTTTAAAATAAATTAAAATCTATTCGGCGGAGTCTTACATTTAGGGATTAAATAAAGGGATTCTTCGGCTGGAGGTACGCTTACGAAACATTGTTTCTCATTCGGCAAAATGAGATGCGAAGCTTCGCAAGGAAACCATCTTGCGGCGCAATGCACCTCACAGACAAAACTCGTTCACTACCGTCAAATTATTCAAAGTATTAAAAAACATTTTGATTAGAAGTCGTCCTGTCTCAAACAATTGCGGATGACATGACCGCGTATCTTTATTATTTGAAGCAAAGTACGCTTCTGATATTACTGCGTAACATCTGTTATTTATTATATTGTAGCGACGTTAATAGGCCTTAATTTCTCCCTAACGAATAAGGCCGCCCCTATTGCCACACGACCTCTCACCCACCTGTTAAAAAATAATCTGATGAAATGCTCATCTTGCCAATTTTCCTCAATTTTTCTCCATAATTTTCCGTTATTCTTTGCCAAAATTACATTTGGACAACCAAATAATGCACGGCGTGCACACCACACTCAAACTGACCAGCTTAAGTTACGCATTAATTACGATCTCAACATCAATTTGGGCCGCAGATACTGTTCAAAATCCTCAAGAATCTGCAGCAGTTCAGCAAATGGAAACTTTAACATTTGAAGTTCCAACAGCAAGCACTAAGCCCAAAGACCCAGATATCAGTGCTGTCGCAAAAACCATTATAAGCCGTGATGAAATGTTGAAATTTGGCGATCAGTCAATCAATGATGCGCTGCGCCGTGCTGCAGGGTTTCAACTACCCGGTGCTGGCGTTGGTCCACGTGGTGGTGCAGGTGCTGGCGGCATGCGCTTTCGTGGTGGTGGCGCACCCGTGTTTTTAATCAATGGTGAACCTGTACAAGGTGGTCCTCGTGGGGGCATGTCAGTTGTTGATAGCATTACACCGGAAATGATCGAACGCCTTGAAATCACCAAACAACCAAGTGTAGCTCAAGGCTCGGTTGCTTCATCTGCTGTCATTAATATTATTTTAAAAGAACCATTGAATGGCACGCGTTTGAGTGGTTCTGTACGTGCTGGTTATGGTCTAACAAAGTCAAATACACGTGAAGAAGAACGCACTAATTTAAACTTTCAAATGGATGGTCGTTCAGACCCTTGGATCTATAGTTTATCTGGGAGCCAAATGTGGAATGATTCAGATACGCTCATCCGTACACAAGATGCAACAGGAACGAAAACTCAAAAACGCATCACCAATCGTACGTCGCAAATGCTGACCCCACGTGTTGAATATCAACTTGATGATCAACAAAAACTGGTCGCTGAAATGTTTTATCGCAACAATGAAAGCGAAGGCACAAGTGGCTCCCAAGTCCAAAAAGATAAAAATGACAGTATTAGACTCAACACACGATATGAGCGTAAAGACCAAGGTAATTCCGACAAAATTCGCTTATCAATTGAGCAGAAAAATGAAACAGAATTAACAGAGTATAGAGATTCCCAATCATATATTGATGAAAAAATTAATGAATATGGTTTAGGCTACGACGGTGTCCGAAAGTTCGATTCAAAACGCCAAATAAAATTTGGTACCGACCTACGAAGCAATGAACTTGAAAGCAATATTGCAGAGACCTTAGATGAACAATTGTATGCTGCTTATGTTGAAGGAAGTTGGAAATATACGCCGCGCCAAACCTTAACTTTAGGTGTACGCCAAGAGTGGATTGATCGTTCAGGTTTAGTGGATTATCAAGATCAGCATTTAAGTCCTGTATTAGCACACCGTTTTGACTTTAATGACCAATGGTCACTCCAAACCAATTTGAGTCAGGCTTTTAAAAACCCACGTAGCAATCAATTGATGCCGACTGTTTCAGTTTCTACAGATAGCGATGCAGGGACACTAAACAACCCTGACCGTGGGGGTAATCCTGACTTACGACCTGAAACTATTAATGCTTACGAAACAACCCTAGGTTATAACACCCCTGCTGGCGGCGTAAATATCACTGCATATTATCGAGAAATTAATGACTATATCGAAAAATCGATCCTGTCAGAAAATGCTACAGGCGGTCGTTGCGAAACAGGAAATACCGATTGCCGTTTTGTCGAACGTCCTTATAACCAAGACAGTGCAACCACCTATGGTGTGGAAATTGCTGGACGTTATGCACTAAAGCAAACGGAGAATGGTCATTCATTTATGTTGAATGCTCAACTTTCAACTGTACGTGCAAAAATTGAAGAAGCTGACGGCTCTGACCGTTTGGCAAGCGATGTTGCACCTTATACCGCAAGTGCTGGTTTATCTTATAACTATCAACCGTGGCGTATTGCAACAAGTGTGAACCTCAATTATACCCCTGAATATACACGTGCGCTGAGTAAGGAACCTTACAATCGCACCAGCAATGAACGTGTCAACATGGATGTGAGTTTTACTAAACGCTTTGATCAAAATTGGTCTGCATCAATCAATGCACGTAATATTCTCAGCTCAGATTATAAAGAAGTGTTAAGAGAACAAAGTTCTGGCGCGCTATACCAATCTCGTATTAATGAAGCAATTCCAAGCTTTATGTTTACCTTAGAAAAGAAATTCTAAACCGTTTCTAAGAGACTTCTAAGAGATTTAAAATAAAAAACCGATACGGACAACGAATCGGTTTTTTTATGCGTACACGACCGCAAACTAGCGCTCAATTGCCTTCAACATTTTCGCAATTTTTAGGGTATGTTCCTTCCGCCCTTTTTTCTCTAAGACCTTTTGCTCAACCCACCATAAATATTCAAAAATTTCTGATTCACTTGAATCCTCTTGGATTAATTTAAAAATATTGGGCAAATAATCATCATATTCATCACGTAAAGCAGGAATACGGCGAATCCCTAACGGGTCCCATTCCTTCAATAAAATTTTATGTATCGCATGCAAGAGACTGGCATCTCGATTATGTTTTGACTGCATACAAGTTCCCTGGCTTATATTTTTTACTTTTAAAATCAGTTATCTAATTATTTGATGATATTAAAAGAAAAATGAACTGTTGTTTGTCGAAGATTTCATCATACGCATCTCTAAACGCTTTTCCATTGGTTTTTCATCTTTTTTTTATAGCAAACCAAAGCTTTATCAAAATTTCATGCACTTTTTCTCATAAATTTTGCCAATAAAGCCTTCCGAGAATCCCTTACTTCACAGTACAAAAGTTTTAAATGCTAAGTTCAATTTTCAGACCTAATCATTCAAAGAAAAAAACAATACGCTTCAGCCAACTTCTATATTTATCTCTTTTCGCAATTGTGAAAAATTTACAGTTTTCCTTTTTAATCTCCGACAATTCAAGCTACATTCTATTTTGAAATTTTAATCCTGAAAAATCCCTATGAGTACTGCATTAAACGAAACCATTTACGTCATTCAACACCTTGCATTTGAAGATTTGGGTTCATTGGAAGATGTATTTTATCAACTGGGTTATCGGGTGAGATACTTCGAAGCTGGTATCGATGACCTCAGTAAAGCTATGCAACATACAGGGCTTACCATCATTTTGGGCGGCCCGATCGGAGTTTATGAAACTAATGACTACCCTTTCCTACAAAAAGAAATAGACTTACTTAAAGTACGTTTAGAGACTAATTTACCGACTTTAGGCATTTGCTTAGGTGCTCAGCTAATTGCGCATGCATTGGGAGCGAAAGTTTATGCAGGTCATAGCAAAGAAATCGGTTGGAGTAACTTAGAACTTGATGCTATTGCTGACAATATATTAGCGCCATTAGATCAAGTGCCTGTACTGCATTGGCATGGTGATACCTTTGATTTACCTGTAAATGCACAGTTACTCGCCAGCTCAGCAATTTATCCAAATCAAGCCTTTAACTATGGGCCCAATATTCTAGCTCTACAGTTTCATATTGAAGCAGAAACACAGGCCATGGAAAAATGGCTAATTGGGCATACATGTGAACTGCATAAAGCACAAATTAACATCCCAAATTTACGCATGGAAAGCCAACAACATGCACCTCATTTAGAACGTGTTGCTCCCCTTATTTTGCAACAATTCTTACAACAGCTTGAGCTTTAAAACAGCTATTAATTTAAAGCTAAATGGCTTATAACGGTTGCACTTCAAAACGTATAAGCCATTAGAATGACTCTCTTACTCAGCATTGCGCTCATCCACTTTTTTGCTCTCATCAGCCCAGGCCCAGACTTCTTTTTTGTCACTCAAAGTGCTATTCGACAATCCAGATCACATGCATTATTTGCCGCATTAGGTATTTCACTTAGTATTTTAGTTTGGTCAATTTGTGCAATAAGTGGCTTACATTTTCTATTTCAAAAAATGGCTTGGTTACAACAATGCCTCATGATTTTGGGTGGCTTATATCTTTTATATTTAGGCTCTCAGTTATTAAAATCTGCATGGAGTAAAGACCTCGGCACAATAACGAAATAAACCGAGCAAGCTGTACAGAAAAAATCGCCTTTGACGCTGTTATTCCAAGGTTTCTTGACCAATATGGCCAATCCTAAAGCATTGGTTTATTTCACTAATGTATTTTCCATTGGGATCAGTGCAAAGGTCAGCATTTTTGATCAAAGCTCTTTATTGGCTTTAGTCTTTATTGAAAGTTTGATTTGGTTTGCATTGGTTGCGGTCTTATTCTCAGCACCTAAAATGACCCATTACTATCAAAAATTTAGTAAAAAAATTGACGCCATTACCGGTGGAATTTTCATCAGTTTTGGCTGCCTATTGCTGCTCAATCGCGATTGACCACTCATCAAATACTCATCTACGAGACATAAAAAAGCACCCAAATGGATGCTTTCCTAACTTAGCTGAGGAAGCTAAATCTTATTTCGCTGCTGCCTTTGCTGTAGACACAGCCGCTTCAGTCGTAATATTTACCGTAATTTTGTCGCCTACATTTGGTACATATGCACCAACACCAAATGCTGAACGATCAAAAGAAGTCGTTGCATTAAAACCAATCGTTTCCGCCTTAGTCATTGGGTGAACGGCTTGCTTGTTCAATACAGCATCCAATACCACTGGTTTAGTCACATTTTTAACTGTTAAATCACCCGTGATTTTGTATTTAGTTTTGCTGATCGCTTGAACTTTTGTACTTTTAAACGTGATATTTGGATATTTTTCAGCATCAAAGAAATCAGCTGTTTTTAAATGATCATCTAATGCTTTGACATTGGTATTTAAGCTCGATAATGGAATCGTCACATTCACAGACGAATTTGCAGGTTTTGCATTATCGACATTAATTGTCCCTTGAATGTCACTAAAGTTTGCAGAAGGCGTTGAGAAACCAAAATGATTCCAAGTAAATACTGTTGCTGTATGAGTAGGATCAATTTGATAGGCAACAGGTTTTGCCATAGAAATTGTTGTAACTGATGCTACCGCCAAACCGATTGTTAATGCTTTAAAGTTCATGTTTTTATCTCACTATCGAATACTATTAAGTCTATAGGTTTTTAGCCGTATTACAGCTTTAAAGATAAAACGTTTTGTTGCATGTTTAGAACGATAGTTTTGTAAAATCTGTAGCAGCATCTACAACCACTCTCAATTATTAAATTTCCCATATATTTCAAATAATTAAAAATTTAATTGATCCATGAGCTATTTATCCTAAATTTAGGAAACATCAACCCATCTGAGTCGTAGGTTTTCAAAACAAATCCACTTAAGATTTTTAGACATCATAAAAATCTGAGTACCCAAAAATGACAGAACAATCGCTGGCTATTGAAAAAGCCTTAAACACTAAAACACCCAAAGATGTCGTTTTGGCATTTCTTATGAATACTTCAAAAGAACTCGTCGAAAATGCAACTCAGCTGTTGGTTGCAGAAGACGCGGCGTATGTTTCCCTAAACTTCAGCAACCCAGAACTGAAACAAATTGAGCCGTGGGCTGGGTCTGGAACAGGCAGAGACATCTATATTTATACCTTTGCCAATGTAGGCACGTACTGGAATATCGACGACTTTCAAATCACGGATATGATCGCTGAAGATGAAACCGTAGCTGTATTTGGTCAATTCACCTACACCTCAGTGTATGCCAAAAATACTTTCACCTCACCTTTTTCAATCAAAGCCAAAGTTCAAAACGGTTTAATCAGCTTTTTCCAATTTATGGAAGACACCTACGCCTCAGCATCATCATTCCGCGTAGGTGGAGAATGGATCATTCAGCAAGAAGCCGACTCAGCTAAAAACTTTAAAGTTTCAGCTTAAATGCTCAGATCCAGCAGCTCTTCACGCAAGAGCTGCTGTTTATTTAGAATAGCCTTTTACATTGAGTTAATGACAGCGATATTGGATAAATCCTGTTTTTTTCGCGATTTGATCATACAGTTTTTGCGCAGTTTCATTATCCTGATGCGTAAGCCAATACACACGGTCACACTGCCGCTGATCACAATATTCTTTCACTTTCGCGATCAGCGCCTTGCCAATACCCTGCCCGCGATATTCTTCAAGCGTATATAAATCTTGCAAATAGGCATAAGGCTGCAATGTCCAGCAGCTCTCATGTTCAATGACATGCACGATCCCAACCACTTGATGTTCAATTACGGCTGCAAAGCCATACATATGTTCGCACTCAGCAGCATGTAACCTTTGCCATGTTCGCTCGGTCACTGCATCCGCCACCTGACTTTTATAAAATTCTAAATACAGCTCCCAGAGCGGCTGCCATTGGCTTTTTGAAATTTCAGTTAAATTTTTAATTTGTATTTGCACGTTCAATGTCTTTTTTAAATGATCACTGGATTTTTATAACTGAAATAAAGCTTTTTGTGTTGAAAACACTGTATTTTATGCGCTCTTTTTAAACATGATGAGTCTTGAAAGAACGTTTTCTTATCTGTTTTATAAATACAATAGACAAATAAAAAGCCCGAAGATTCGGACTTTTTAACCATTCAGCTTATAGCTTTTCAACCAAGATCCGATCTACCTGCTTTAAACCTGTATGCTTTTCATGGTTCTTACGGCGAATCTTAATCACTTTGTCTTCTTGCAAATCTTGCAACATCAATTCTACTGCAACCATGGCTTCAAGCTCTAAGTCCGTGCCAATCCATTTCTGTTCACCAGCATCCATCAGTACAATTTCATCATTTATCTGATCGTAAAGGCTCATCGTTTCCTCACTTGGGGCAACATTGCACCCGTGGCTGAATACTGCATGAATGAATTAATTTTAAACCAATGCTTTAATTCATTCGTTACAAATCGTTATTTCACAATTAAAAAATATATTTAATCTCTGCAATAAAAAACGCCCCTTCTCTGGGGCGTCTTTTTTACTGTTAATCTTTATAGATTAAGCGGTAATTTCTTTCACTGCAGCAACAACAGCATCAGCTGTGATACCGAAGTGTTTGTACAAGTCTTTTGCTGGAGCAGATTCACCGTAAGTCGTCATACCGATTACACGGCCATCAAGACCTACAAATTTCCACCAGTAGTCCACATGCGCAGCTTCAACAGCAACACGCGCACGGATCGCAGCAGGAAGAACCGCTTCACGGTAAGCAGCGTCTTGTTTTACGAATTCTTCAGCACATGGCATAGAAACAACACGTACGCCGTCAAGCTGTGCGTAAGCATCCATTGCCAATGAAACTTCTGAACCAGTCGCAATAATGATTGCTTTCAATTCGCCTTTTTCTTTTGCAAGTACATAACCGCCTTTCGCAACGTCAGCAATTTGATCTGCTGTACGAGTTTGGAATGGCAAGTTTTGACGAGAGAAGATTAATGCTGTAGGGCCTTCTGAACGAAGCAGCGCAGATTTCCAAGAAATAGACGCTTCTACAGTGTCACATGGACGCCAAGTGTTCAGATTTGGTGTACCACGTAAAGATGCAATTTGCTCTACAGGTTGGTGTGTAGGACCATCTTCACCTAGACCAATTGAGTCATGGGTATACACATGAATCACACGCTGTTTCATCAATGCAGACATACGTACTGCATTACGCGCATATTCCATAAACATCAGGAATGTTGCTACATAAGGAACGAAACCGCCATGAAGTGCAACACCGTTAGCAATCGCAGTCATACCGAATTCACGTACGCCGTAATGAACGTAGTTACCCGCTGGGTTAGATTCAACGCCTTCTGCGCCTTTCCATAAAGTCAGGTTAGAGCCTGCAAGGTCAGCAGAACCACCTAGAATTTCTGGAAGTTGCGGTGCAAATGCTTGAATGGCATTTTGGCTCGCTTTACGAGTAGCGATTGTTTCAGCTTTAGCATTTACTTCAGCAATATAAGCATCCGCTTTTGCTGCGAAGTCAGCAGGAAGGTCACCAGAAAGACGACGTTTTAGTTCAGCTGCTTCTGCTGGATATTTAGCAGCATAAGCAGCAAATGTGTCGTTCCAAGCAGATTCAGAAGCAGTACCTTTGGCTTTTGCATCCCAAGCTGCATAAACATCAGCAGGAATTTCAAATGGACCTTCTGCCCAGCCCAAAGCTTCACGAGTTAAAGCGATTTCATCATTACCAAGCGGCGCACCGTGGCAATCTTCTTTACCTTGTTTGTTTGGTGAACCTAAACCAATAATGGTTTTACAGATAATTAAGGTTGGTTTCGCAGTTTCAGCTTTTGCTTCAACAGTTGCCGCACGGATTGCATCTGCATCATGGCCGTCAACTTTCAGTACTTGCCAGCCGTATGCAAGGAAACGCTGTTCTGTATCATCAGAGAACCAGCCTTCTACTTCACCGTCAATCGAGATGCCGTTGTCATCGTAGTAAACAACTAATTTACCTAGACCCAAAGTACCAGCCAATGAACATGCTTCGTGAGAAACACCTTCCATTAAACAGCCATCACCTAAGAAACAGTAAGTGTTGTGATCTACAACTGTGATGTCTTCTTTGTTGAATTGAGCCGCTAAAGTTTTTTCAGCAAGTGCAAAACCTACAGCGTTTGCAATACCTTGACCCAATGGACCCGTAGTTGTTTCGATACCCGGTGCATAGCCCAATTCTGGGTGACCTGGAGTTTTAGAATGCAATTGACGGAAAGATTTTAAATCTTCAATAGACAGGTCATAACCTGTTAAGTGCAATAGCGCATATTGCAACATAGAGCCATGGCCGTTTGACAATACGAAACGGTCACGGTTTGCCCATTGTGGGTTTGCAGGGTTGTGGTTGAGGAATTCACGCCATACCACATCAGCAATATCTGCCATCCCCATTGGAGCACCTGGATGTCCTGAATTTGCTTTTTGCACAGCATCCATTGCCAATACACGAATTGCGTTTGCAATACGACGTTCGTTAAGCGGGGTTGTCATAGGTCAGAGTCCAAACAAATGGTTTAAAAGAGTAAGATGAATAAGAATTCAAAGATGCGTATATTGTCTTAAAAAAAGCGGAATGGGTAAAGCCTCAGGGGCAAATTTTCGCTAATTATTCCTGCACCACCTGTATTTTGGGCGCTTATTGCACAATTTCAAGCCTATGCATGTCGTTTATTTTGTATACAGTGACGCTTTTATATGGCGAATCAATGACAGCGCAATGCATATTTAGAGTTAAGTGGCGAAAGCAAACGCTTCGTAATTGATAAAAGTCCAATACATCGAATGGAAATTGTGAATATAAATAGCAGCCAAAGACGATCCAGATAAATGACCATTAGAAATATGAAATATATTCAATAAAGAAACCTATGAATGTTTGTGAAACTCTAAGAGCATACTCATCCCTGTGAAATCAGTACTGATCCAATATACTCACGGTTTCACATTCAATACTTTAGATCCCACGACATGTAGCAGGTAAATTTCGCTGCGAAATATCATCCGATTGACAATTCCAAGCACCATTTAAACCATCAGGAATATTAAAATAGATCTGCTTTGAGCGAAGAGCAAAATTGACATCTGTTGATTTAAACGTAAAAACCACTGAACACGTTCCTGCCACATCAGTAATGTCACTACTCGCAATATATTTGGTACTGATACTTTCATTCAGCGCTGTATTCAAATCTACACAGCTTTGTTCCTCTGAATAATTTTCCATCAATTTAATTTTATAGCGTGAAATCATTGTTAATACTTCAGCTACTTGCGCCCGAGCGACATAGCCATTGTAAGATACAGTAGCAATTGCAGCCAAAATGCCGATAATTGCCACCACGATCATGATTTCAATGAGTGTATAACCAGACTGTTTCATTACGTTTCCCCATTCAACGTAATGACAAATAGGCAATTTGCGTACCAAGTCTCAAAAGCGCATACTTATTGTGTTTTATTTTTCAAATTAAACGAATAATTGTCGTTTACAGTCATATTCTGGCAGTTCATGACATTCATTATTGATAAATCTCAGGATATTGATTTGATTTTTTCTTATAATTGATTCACTTAAAATGCCACTTTAGGCATTTTAACGCCTAATCACATTGTTGCTTGTGCCAAAACAAAATATCTCAGTTTTATCTCATCATAAAAAATTAAATTGATAAATCCATAGCTTATATCAATTTTTTAGATGCCTATATCAATTAAAAAGTCATTGAAATGAATTAATTTCATCCAATTTGGTCATGTTGAGCTAGTCCTAAACGCTTTCTCGATGTAACATATTGCGTCTTTAAATTTAACTGTGATAGGACTTATGCGCGAGTACGCTGTATTTACCTCGGAATCTGTAAGCGAAGGCCATCCGGATAAAATGGCTGACCAAATCAGTGATGCTATTTTGGATGCAATCTTAAAAGAAGACCCATATGCACGGGTTGCTTGTGAAACGCTTGTAAAAACGGGTGCGGTTGTACTTGCCGGTGAAATCACAACAACTGCAAATGTTGACTTTGAAGCGATTGTTCGTAATACCGTAAATGGTATCGGATACCACCATTCAGATCTTGGCTTTGATGGCTCAACTTGTGCCGTGATCAACATGATCGGGAAACAATCACCTGAAATTGCTCAGGGCGTTGACCGTCAAAAACCTGAAGATCAAGGTGCGGGCGACCAAGGTTTAATGTTTGGTTATGCAAGTCGTGAAACTGATGTGCTTATGCCGGCACCTATTTCATATGCACATCGCTTAATGGAAAAACAAGCTGAACTACGTAAACAAGGCAAACTTGCTTGGTTACGTCCTGATGCAAAAAGCCAAGTAACATTTGCTTATGAAAATGGCATGCCAGTTCGCTTAGACGCAGTTGTACTTTCAACTCAGCACGATCCAAAAATTACCCAAGCTCAATTAAAAGAAGCGGTAATTGAAGAAATCGTGAAAAAAGTGATTCCTGCTGAAATGTTCCATGCAGACACTAAATTCCACATCAACCCAACAGGTATGTTCGTCATTGGCGGCCCTGTAGGCGACTGTGGTTTAACAGGCCGTAAAATCATTGTAGATACTTACGGTGGTATGGCTCGTCACGGTGGTGGTGCGTTCTCTGGTAAAGATCCATCAAAAGTGGACCGTTCTGCTGCTTATGCAGGCCGTTATGTTGCTAAAAACATTGTGGCTGCTGGTCTAGCTGACAAATGTGAAATTCAAGTGTCATATGCGATTGGTGTTGCAGAACCAACTTCTATCTCGATCAACACATTCAATACTGCAAAAGTATCTGAAGATTTGATTATTGCACTTGTACGTGAACACTTTGACTTACGTCCATACGGTATTACTCGTATGTTGAACTTGATCCAACCGATGTACCAACAAACTGCTGCGTATGGTCACTTCGGTCGTGAAGGTTCTGATACCGCATTTACATGGGAAAAAACTGACAAAGTGGAAGCGCTTAAAGCATCTGCTGGTCTTTAATCTTAATAGATTAATTTCCCAAAAAAGCCTGCATTGATTGCAGGCTTTTTTATGGCCCGTATGTCCATAACTAAAACATCTAGGATAAAAATAACGAGTGTAAAAAATATTGACTAAAATTTACGCCTAGCTTATTCATAAAACACCAAAATAATTTAAGAACAACATCATGCCCTTTCCATTAGACTTAAAATTTATTACTGCAACTGAAGAACAATTAGGATTTAAGTTTCCAGAAAAATATAAAGCCAAAATGCAAATTGAAAATGGTGGCGAATTCGGCATTAGCTTTTCTAGTGCGGATGAATTTAAAGATGGTGATGACATCGAAGCTTGGTGGCTTTTTCCTTTCCAAGACACCAGCGATGTGAAAAGAATAAAACGTACAACGAATCATCTAGCCGCAGAACATCAATCCATAAGTGAAATTGAAGACTTCCCTGAAAACAGCATTGCTATTGCACATAACGGCGATGGCGATTATTTATTGCTGCGTACGGTAGACGACACACAATTGGGGGAAGAAATATATTTATGGCGCCATGAAGACAGTGAATTTATCTATTTACTTGTTAACTCAATTGAAGAATTATTTACTCAAAACCCTTAACGCCATAAGCAGATATAAAGCCTTTCAAACTACAAAATAAGCTAGATAAAATTACACTAAATCAACAATTTTTGATCGATTTTTGAATATTTTTTCAGCTAATATAAATTCAGCCCATGCTACGGGCATAACAAAAAAAGGAAAGATCAAAATGAATAAAATACTTGTTGCTTTAGGTTTGGCTGCAACTGTTGCACTTGTTGGCTGTAATAAAGACAAAGCGCCAGAAACAGGTGCAACAACTGGTGAACACTTAGAAAACGCTGCTGACCAAGCAGGCCATGACATCGCTGATGCAACTTCAGATGCGGCAACTGCGACAGCTACTGCTGTTGATAATGCTGCAACTGCAACTGCGACAGCAGCCGAAAATGCTGCAGAAAATGCTGAAGCTGCTGCACACAATGCCAAAGAAGCAGCTAAAGACGCAACTGCTGCAACAGCAGGTGCTGTTGAACAAGGTGCAGCTGACGTGAAAGAAAAAGCGCAGCAATAAGCATTTTATAAAAAAAGCACCTTCGGGTGCTTTTTTTATATCTGTATTTTATTCAACTTACTGTTTCAATCTATTTTTAACTTGAAATTTAACCGATGTCAGGTCAATCTTATGAGGTCATATAAATAACAAACTTAGAGAAAATAATGTCTTACTCACATCATGCCGAAAAACATTTTATGGAACGTACGGGTTGGCTACGTGCATCTGTACTCGGTGCAAATGATGGCATTATCTCCGTCACTAGTTTAATTATGGGCATGGCTGCAAGTGGTGCTTCTAGCCATACCTTACTCATTACCTGCATTGCAGGACTCATCTCTGGTGCAACCTCTATGGCGGCGGGCGAATATATCTCTGTGAAATCTCAAGAAGACGTCGAAAAAGCAGATCTTCACATGGAGCATAAAGAACTGCAAAAGAACCCTGAGCTAGAACTTAAAGAACTTACCCAAATTTATATTCAACGTGGTTTAGAGCCTACACTGGCCCATGAAGTCGCAGTCCAATTAACTGCACATGATGCACTTGAAGCCCACGCCCGAGATGAAATTGGAATCCATGACAATACCGCAGCAAAACCCGTTCAAGCAGCGCTATCATCGGCTTTAGCCTTTTCAATTGGTGCAATATTTCCGATGGTTGCGATCTTGATCAGTGCTGACATGCATATTGAAAAAACTGTTATGGCCGTTGGCGTGATTTCCCTAGCACTCCTCGGTGCTTTAGCCAGTTATGCAGCAGGTACTTCTATGTTGAAAGGCAGTCTACGTGTTGCGCTTTGGGGCATTGCAGCCATGCTTTTTTCTAGTTGGATTGGTTCTTTATTTAATGTAAATCCAGTTTAACGCTCGCTTTATCAGTTTTTTATATATGTTAAATCAATTATACGCAGCAATGATTGTGTGAATTCTAAACAATATTAATTTTTACAATATATAAAAACCGTAAAATAGAGATACATTTTTTAAGCTTTTTTTTCCATGTCTTTTATTGCTGCGCCAGCCAATCGATCCAATGTATCGATTTGGGTGGCTTTTGTTTTATTAATTTTAGGCACCATTGGTGCTTATCTGGTTGTGGGCGTTAACCAAGCATTGCTATTTTTAATTGGTGGCGCATTGGGTATGACCCTTTATCACGCATCTTTTGGTTTTACCTCAAGTTGGCGTGTCTTTATTAAAGAGCGTCGTGGTCGTGGCTTGCGTGCACAAATGATCATGTTGGCTTTGGCTGTACTGCTCTTCTTCCCTGCTTTAGGTGCAGGTGAATTATTTGGCAACCCAGTCAAAGGTAACGTTAATCCTGTTTCAATGTCCGTGATGATCGGTGCCTTTATTTTTGGTATTGGTATGCAACTTGGCGGCGGCTGTGCATCAGGGACCCTGTACACTGTGGGCGCAGGTAGCGCACGTATGATTGTAACGCTGATCTTCTTCTGTACAGGTTCATTGATTGCAACTTCGCATATTCAATGGTGGTTTGACCTTCCCCACTTTGAGCCGATTTCTTTAGTCAAAAGCTTTGGTGTAGTCCCTGCACTGGCATTAAACTTTGTGCTCTTTATATTGATTGCCGCAGCAACAGTTTACTTTGAAAAGAAACGCCATGGTCAGCTTGAGGTTGAGCCGCAAGCAATGCAACACGGCTGGAAACGTTTTCTACGTGGACCATGGCCATTGGTTTGGGGCGGAATTATCCTAACTTTACTGAACTTTGCCACACTCGCACTTGCAGGCCGTCCTTGGGGCGTGACCTCTGCCTTAGCCGTTTGGGCCGCAAAATCAGCAAGTGTTATGGGGATCGATGTTGCATCTTGGGCATATTGGCAGCAACCTGCAAATGCCAAAGCACTCACCGAATCATTATGGTTTGATATCACGTCGATGATGAATTTCGGCATCATGCTCGGTGCATTACTTGCAGCGAGCCTAGCAGGCAAATTTGCACCAAACTTTAATATTCCAAAACGTTCACTGCTAGCGGCTGTGATCGGTGGTTTGATGTTAGGTTATGGCGCACGTTTAGCATACGGCTGTAACATTGGAGCGTATTTCAGCGGTATTGCTTCAGGTAGTTTGCATGGCTGGTTATGGTTAGTATTTGCCTTCATTGGGAACGGTATCGGCGTCAAACTACGTCCAATCTTCTTCCCTGGCGAACGTCCACAACCTGAAAAACTTACAGGCTGCTAATTTCTGTGAAATAAAAAGCCCCTCAAATGAGGGGCTTTTTTTAATCTTTCAGTGCGCCTTTTAGATTACAACCATATTGCATGGTTTCTTGTGCCTGTTTGTATGTGGTATAGCGGTTGATAATAAAATCATAAAATTGGTCTGTATTCGCAAATACCTGACTCAAATCTTCGTTTGCGGCATTTGGCAGTTTAACGTCTTTCACCAAAGCTAAGTTCACATGTCCGAGATGATACATTTCAGAAAAATAATGATTCATTACTTCGCAATAGGCAATTTTTGAGCTTTTTAAAGCGGTGTTGGCAACAAAATGCTGATTTAAAGTTTTTAAGTTATGAACATCTAAAGCGGATTGATCTGAAAAAGCCATACTTTCTACTTTTTTTAGTTGGCTGAAATCAGCTGCTAGAGTCTGATTTAATTGTTCAAAGCGTTGTTGTAATCCCGCTGTATCGGCAACTTGATAACTTTGCGGATTGAATGTTTTCTTTTCTTGTTCATTTGCAGAACACGCCGTGAGCGTCATTGCCGTCAGAACGGTTGTAACAAGAAATAATTTCATCAAAGTCTCACTTAAACAATCAAAAGCGCAATCATTATGCCCGAAAATTGCTAGATGATTCGCACCTAAATCGCTTTCTCATTCATATAACGCCAATAACGACGTGGCACATACTGCACATGTAATTTCATATTACGTCGGGCTTCAATATTGACACTTCTAAAATAATCTTTCCAAAGCTGATCATACAAAACCTCATCATCATCCAGTTCAATATTAAAGGATTGACTATGGCCTGATTGTATTTGCCTATCTATGGTTGTGACATCCATATCCACTTGATGCACCTGTTTTAAATCATAATAAATGCCATAATTGCGTTTTTCATCGTAAATCAGCCAACGTTGATCTTGATAGCGTGATTTGAAATGCCGTTCGATCAAAGGCAATACATTAAAGTCAGGTGAGACTAAACTGATAAACAAGCCATCCTGACATTTTTTAAAACGCACAAAAGCTTCCATTCGGTGCTTTTCACGCCCCACTTGCTTCGCCCACTGGCTCATCCCTAATACATCAGCATGACCATAGTTTTTAGACACATCACGCTGTTGCTGGAACACATAAATCGCAAAATTAAAACAATGTTGAAAAGCCTGCTGCTGCTCGGATAAAAACGCATAATAAAACTGCTTCAAAGCACTTTCAGATGCTTTAAGCTTTAATCCTTGCCATACCCGCTGTGCTTGTTCATCGTGACTAGCCACATCAATGACTTCGGCGAAAAGACCTGCCTGCACTTGCCCATCTGTACAAATCTGAACGTCAAATTGCTTAAATTGAAAGGCCCGAAAAACACAGCTTAACAATCCTGTCATCGTGCCATCAAAGACATAAATACTCACGACTGTATCCTAAAAACCGAAGTTCAATTGTGGAGAAATTTGCTGCGTATATTTCGACTGGCCACTTTGCAAAATCTGCTGTCTTATTTGATGAGGCTGTTGTTCACGAATAAATTTAGGTGAATCTTCACAGCGTATAAAATGTTGTGCTCTGTTGTAGGAAATACCCATACGTTTTAATTGGTCGATATGAATTTTACCAAAACGTCGTGCTTGAACAATTTTTTTAGCAGAACGCACACCGATGCCCGGCACACGTAAGATCATTTGATATTCAGCACGATTGATATCCACGGGAAATTGCTCGGGATGACGCAGTGCCCACGCTAATTTAGGGTCAATATCCAATTCTAAATTTGGATGTTCTTCATCGACCAACTCTGTCGCTTCAAATCCATAAAAACGCATTAACCAATCACTTTGATACAGCCGATTTTCTCGTAATAAAGGTGGCGCAGACCCCACAGCTGGCAGCGCACGCTCCTCTTCGTTAATTGGAATATAACCCGAATAATACACACGCTTGAGCTTAAACTCTTTGTAATGACGGTCTGCCATCAGTATGACATCACGGTCAGACTCTTGATGTGCGCCCACCACCATTTGCGTCGTTTGTCCTGCGGGTACAAATTTAGGGACTGTACGTATTATTTTTCGTTCATCTTTGAATTGAATCAAACGATCTCGGACGATACCTAAGTCTTTTTGGACTTCAACATGACTTTTTTCAGGTGCAAATTTTTTTAAACCATCTTCTGTCGGCATTTCCAAATTAATGCTCATACGGTCGACATATAAACCTGCTTCGGTAATGATTTCCTGAGATGCACCCGGAATGGTCTTCAGATGAATATAACCATTAAAATTTTCTTCTAAACGCAGTTTTTTTACCACCTGCAACATACGTTCCATGGTGTAATCCGCCGATTTAAAAATCCCCGAACTTAAAAATAGCCCCTCAATATAGTTCCGACGATAAAAATTCATAGTCAAATCGACCACTTCCTGTACCGTAAATGCTGCGCGCTTTACGTCGTTACTTCGACGGGACACACAATATGCGCAGTCAAAAATACAGACATTGGAAAATAGAATTTTTAATAACGAAACGCAGCGACCATCTTCAGTATAGCTATGGCAAATACCGTTTCCAGTATTACCCAGACCTTTGTCTTTATTTTGGCGCTTACTACCACTCGAAGAACATGAGACATCATATTTGGCAGCATCGGCTAAAATTTGCAGTTTTTCACGGATACGTTCAGACATGGGAGAATTATAAAATTTAAAGTGAATACAGCATTATTTTAAAAGGATCCACCTTAAAAGTCGGGTCATACATCATTACTACGACACGAGGTGTCGCTTAATTTTTAAGTACAGCATTTTGTAGGCTCAAGACCATTTTGATAAGAAATAACGAATATTATTTGCTTAATTTCACTCGCTTGGGCAAAGTATTTAGAGTGATTGGAGTATGCACATGACTTTATTAGAAAAACTTGGCATCAAACACCCTATATTTCTTGCCCCAATGGCAGGTGTTTCTACACCTGAACTTGCTGCAGAAGTGTCAAATCAAGGTGGACTTGGTTCACTGGGTTTAGGTGCAAGCAGTGTTGAGAATGCACGTCAGCAAATATTACAAACTCAAGAACTTACTGACCAATCCTTTCAGGTCAATTTTTTTTGTCATGACACAGTAGAACTCGATGAACAAGTTGCTGCCAAATGGATCATGCAATTTAAATCACGCTTTGCTCAATATAATGCAGAAGCTCCAGAAGCACTGAACTGTATTTATCCAAGCTTTAAAGATAATGACCATTTTCTAAACCTCTTACTGGAAACGCGCCCTAAAGCGGTAAGCTTCCATTTTGGTATTCCACATCCACATCAAATCCAAGCCTTGAAACAAGCGGGTATTTTGACTCTAGTTTCTGCAACCAACTTAGCAGAAGCTAAACTGATCGAAGCTGCAGGCATTGATATCGTGATTGCTCAAGGTATTGAAGCTGGTGGTCACCGCGGCATTTTCAATGAAAACTTTGATAGCAGCGTTAAGACTCGTGATTTGGTTCAGCTCTTGAAACGCCATATTCAATGCCCCGTTGTTGCTGCTGGCGGCATTATGAATGGACATCAGGCCTATCAAATTATGGAGTTGGGTGCAGATGCTGTTCAATTGGGCACTGCTTTTGTGCAATGCAAAACATCAAATGCCAATGAAGCTTATCGCAAAGCATTATTTGATGCACCCATCACGCAGATTACATCAAGTATTTCAGGCCGCCCTGCTCGTGGCATTATCAATAACTGGCACACAGATATTGACACACCGACTCGCCCGACCGTCCCGGCTTACCCATATAGCTATGATTTAGGCAAACAATTACATGCCGCTGCTAGCAAGCATGGTGTACATGAATATGGTGCTTTTTGGGCGGGAACCAATGTCTCTCAAATACGTGAATTGGAAGCACCTGACTTGATCAATCAATTGGTTTTAGAAATGCGCTTTAACTAAGGCCTCGCTCAACGCGACATTCAAACATGAATGCTTACAAAAAAGCCCTCAACATTGAGGGCTTTTTATATGTAATTTAGGCCATCATCGATGCACAATTCAAGAATTGTTTCAGATCATTTGAATCAAGTTAGTTAAATCTATTTCAAATCAATCTAACTAACTTAAAGCAGCCTACTTTGCATCAAATTGTGCAGATCCATTTCGTTTGGCTTTAAATTATTTGGTTTCAAGCAAGTTGACCTGATCAACTTGAACATCACTCATGATCTGACCATGATCAAGTAAGTGATTAAAATAGTTCTCGACGACTTTATATTGATCTGCTGTAGATTCAACTTTATACATATTTTGGCGGAACTCATTACTAGAGCGTAGACCCTTGGTGTACCAAGCAATATGTTTGCGTGAAATTCGACAACCTGAATATTCGCCATAAAAACCATATAATTCAGACAAGTGTCCAAGCAATACGTCACGGACTTCCATAATACTTGGCGCCGCCATATGCTCACCTGTCGTCAGGTAATGTCCTATTTCACGGAATATCCATGGGCGACCTTGAGCTGCACGACCAATCATGACTGCATCAGCACCAGTATAATCCAGTACATATTTGGCTTTTTCAGGTGTATCAATATCACCATTGGCAATCACTGGAATATTGATCAACGATTTCACATCTTTAATTAAGCTATAACGCGCCGTATTCAGATACATATCTTCACGTGTACGACCATGAAGTGCCAATGCAGCAATGCCAGCTTCTTCGGCACGTTTCGCAACGCGCATAATGTTTTCATGACCATTGAGATAGCCCAAGCGGGTTTTTAAAGTCACGGGTACATCAACTGCATCAACCACAGCATCTAAAATGCGGGCCACCAAATCTTCATCTTTGAGCAGCGCAGAACCTGCCAACTTATTACAAACTTTCTTCGCCGGACATCCCATATTAATGTCGACAATTTGCGCACCATTTGCCACTTGATAGCGAGCGGCTTCAGCCAGTTCAGCTGGATCTGACCCTGCAATTTGAGCTGAGATAGGTGCTATCTCACCATCAAAATTGGCACGATAAAGACTCTTTTTACTCATGCGTAAGGTCTTATCTGCCGTCATCATTTCACTGACAGCATGACCTGCGCCAAAGTATTTGCAAAGTGTACGAAATGGGCGATCTGTAACCCCTGCCATAGGTGCCACCCACAGTTTTCTCTCGATGGGACGATCGAATAATTCTTGAATGACATTGTTTTTACTCAAAATCTTTTAACCTCGTTTAACTTCGTTTAGTCGCTTCGTATTGACTTTTAATGCTCTTTAGTTGCAACCTATTTGCACCACGAAATTTCAATGTTGCAAATTTATAGGTACAGTCACTAAGCGACAAACAAAAGACGGTACAACTCGGTATAGAGCTCAAGTCCGCGTACAACTTCAAGGCTACCCAGAATTCAAGCAATCCAAAACATTTAGCTAAAAGTCTTTGGCTGATGAGTGGATTAAACGCGCAGAGGCAGAAATTGAATTGCACCCTGAAAAAATGTTGAACCCTGAGGTGCAACTTAAGCAAAAACACTCAGAGAATTCATATTTCAGTATTTGGATGAGGCGGACAGTTTTGCTAGGACAAAAACAGGAGCACTACAGCATATCACTAGTTTAGATATTTCTGAAAAGAATATCTATTATTTAACGCGACAAGACTTTTCTGATTACGCCGCTTCTTATAAAAGTATTAATCTTTCTGAACACCAACATTATCTGCATCAAATTCTAATGACATTTTCTCATATAGCTTGCTTTCAGCTGCATCTAAGCGAGCTTTTGCGGCAGCTAATGGTTTCCGGTAATAAAGATAGCTTTTCATATCTTTATCACAGATATCCAGTTTTTCCTCACAATTACTATCATTCCTTTTGGCTTCTCTAGACTCTCTGATTATTCTGTTGTAATTATTTTTGGCTTCGTACCATTTAAATTCAATTACATTATGAGCATTTGATGGTTCATCTTTAGCATAGCAGTTCACTGATGCTAGGAAGCAAATTGTTATTCCGTTAATAATTTTGGTTAGATAATGCACTTTTGATGCTCGTTAAATTGGATGTTATTGTAAATAGTAACGTAATCTAACCCACCTGCCATAGGTGCCACCCACAGTTTTCTCTCGATGGGACGATCGAATAATTCTTGAATGACAGGATGTTGACTCAATGTTTTAACCTCTAGCTATATTTAGCAAATGATACCCGAACCACATTCGAAATCTTCGAATCCACTTTTAACAATGCTAAATTCAAATGTATGTTCGCAAAATCTGTTGAGCGTAAAAACGTTTCATGGCAATGATTATGCAATTGAATGATGACAATGAACATCAACATCGTTCAACGCTTAAATTGAGGAATTTAAAGCTTCGGAATTGGACGGCAAATTTGCAATGCGATAGTTTAGTAATTCCAAACAAAAATTTCTACGCTTTTGCTTAAGAGTCGTTGAAAGTTATGCATATACCTTCTAGCTAACACACTATCGATTCAACATCAGACTTTCAGCAGATTTGCCCGTACAGGTGTTACTATAGAGGGATACTGCTAAAATCATTGAAAACTTAAATCTATAAATTCACATCAGTGAGTTGAACTTTATGAAAAAATTGAAAATTCTCTCTTTTATATTTTTCGCTACCATATTGACTGCCTGCCAACAACCGAATGACGAGGTAGCTGCAGCTGAAAGTCAAAACGCTGATTTAACAACGGAACAAGCGACTCAACAATTTGAGCAGTCAGATGCGCAAATCAGTCAATACCTTGATGTTTTAGATGCCCCAAGCACATCGATCAAGGAAAAAACACAAGTCTTATGTCATGACTACCCTCATGAATATAAAACTAACTACATGCCTGCCATGCTCAAACTCGCAGCCCAAGACTATACTCAAGATAAAATGTTGAATGATTTGAAGATCGCACAGGACTATTACAAAGAAAAACTCAAAATTGAATGCCCTGTTGAATAACCTCCCTTTCATCATGGCGTCATAATTGTGCGATAAATTGTTATTAAGCGAAAAGTGTGTAAGTTTCGCTGTAATAACAACGTAAAATACACTTCCCGATTTATTCGGGTTTTTCTTTTTTTTAAAGTCTTTAAAATATTAAACGATATTTGAATGACACATATTATTTTGTGATGGATTTCAAGCTATTGATTTATTGTGATAAATTTTTAGTAAAAGTTCACAATCTAGCCACATAACAACCCATTTTAATTACACTTTTATCATGATTAATACATTAAGTTGTTTTTTCCAAAAATAGACTGAAGATTGAATCATGAAAACTTTAAATAAAGCACTTTTTGCTGCACTTATCTCTACGGCGGCTGCAACTACATTTGCTGCTGAAGAACAAAAAGTTGAAGCTGCTGCATCTGAAGTTCAAACAACTGAAGTTGCTCAGGACGCGACTGAAGTAGCCTCTGCTTCTGAAGCCGTTGCAAAATAATTAAGTAAACATTTAAAAACCTACAGTTTGTGTGGTTTTTAAATTCACAGGCATTTTAAGTGTTCCGCCGTTTTCAATGATTTTGACTTCAATTATTTAAAATATAAACGTTGAATTTGACGTGCCCGCCGGTTTAAACCTAATATTTCTTTTCTTTGCAAAATATCTTCTTCACAAAATCCCAAGCGCTGGATTAACTCAGGCATTGCTAAGTCTGCATGTTCGATCAACTCGGCATCTTGTTCAGTTGACCAAATAACTTTTGAAGCTGTTAATTTTTGCTGACGTTTTGACCTTCTCATTTACATAGTATAAAAGACTTTTGGCTAATTCACAAAAAAGCCCACCCGATGTGAGCTTTTTTGCACAGACTGAGTATTCATCATCTATTGGATTGAAATATAAATTTACTGAACGATAATCTTAAAGATTTTCATCCTTTGTGATCATCACTGAGGTTAAAATTGGAACTGCAAAACAAGGTAGTAAGAGTAAGATCCAATATTCCACCATTGGTTTAGCCACAACAAAGTTTATAACGATTGCCCCCAATACCATAACTAACGCAATCAAACCTAAGAAACGACTGAAAAATTTAGCTGGCATAACAATCCCCTTTAAAAATTATGGATTTCAGCTAGTATATACCTTCATTTTTTATAATCTGTTGAAAATGATATTGGAATATTCATCTATTTAGCTCAAAAAGCATTCTTTTTCCAATCATCCTGACAGAACTGCTTGTTTTTACACGCGTAGATCTCCATAAATAGATTGACAGTCCCCTATGAGGCATATACATATTTATTCATTACTTATGTATTTTGCATAGTATACTGCTCCTGCTTTGTCGCCCCCATATGGCTGAGTTTATTGGAAAATATGAACAAAACTTTTTCGACCACATTATGCTTTAAATCCCTTTCTGTACTGGCTTTATCCATTGGCTTGGCTGCTTGTGGTAATGGTTCATGGTGGAGCAAAGATGAACCCACTATGGAAGCGGAACAGATTAAAAAAGCCATTCCACCTCGCGTGAATGATCGTCTGTCATGGGCCAATGATATCTACGACATTAGTGATCAGCTCGGTATTCCGACCACGAAAGAAAATGTCTGTACGATTGTTGCTGTGGTCGATCAAGAGTCCAATTTTGTTGCTGATCCGCATGTGCCGGGGCTCGGTGAAAAAGCCGTTAAAGAAGTTCAAGATCGTCTTGAAGAAAAGTTTAAAGATAAATTGGGTGAAGGCATCGGTGGTACAGTCGCTGGCTATTTCCAAGATGTGTTAAAAAATCAGCCGAGTCCTGAAGATAACTATTTGAGCCAAATGCGCCGCGTTCAAACTGAACGTGAGCTAGACGAGCTATATCGTGAAATTTTTGACTATATGTCTAAACACTATCACGTGAGTGCGTTAACAGGCGCGGCGAAATTGGTTGGACAAGATATTGGTGAAAAGCTCAACCCCATTACCACTTTGGGTTCGATGCAAGTCCATATAGGCTATGCCAAAGACCACAAACGCCAAGGTGGAAATATTGCCGCACTACGCACAGACATGTATAGCCAATATGGCGGTTTGTATTATGGCATCCACCGTTTAATGATGTATCCGGCTGAGTATGACAAACCGATTTATCGTTTTGCAGATTATAACTCGGGTCGTTATTCGAGTCGTAATGCGGCATTCCAAAGCATGTTGAATGACTTGACCCCTGCTGAGCTCGGCTTAGATGGTGACCTCTTACTTTATAATAAAGATGGTTCTCCACGTTCTGCAAAAAGCCAGTCTGAAACCGCGCTGATTGCCGTTTTTGCAGAAAACAATGTGATCGCGACGCCACGTCAAATTCGTTCAGATCTTAAAAAAGAAAAAGATCAGGACTTTGAAGATACTTTGACGTATAAAGCTGTCAAAAAGTTGTACCAAGAAAAGACTGGTAAAGAACCGTTTTATGCCATGATGCCTGAAGTCGTAATTTCGGGGCCAAAATTAAGCCGTGATTACAATACCAATTGGTTTGCCACACGAGTCGATGGACGTTATCAAACATGCATGCGCCGCATCAAAAACCTAAAACTTTAGCCTTATTTGATTTTGACGGAACCCTGTGTAATAAAGACAGTTTTACAGGGTTCATCTTCTATTCCCTGCCTAAAAGGCATATCGTGCGCCAAGGGATTAAAATTCTCCCTTGGATTCAAGGCTATTATCTCAAGCTATATCCTGCACATGCAATGCGTCCTCGCCTATATGCCGCAATGTTTAGCCAAGCCAATCATGAGCACATTTTAAATCAAGCAGCGCAATATGCTGAACATTTGATGGCAGAACTCAATCCTTCACTGTATGAACAATTACAGCAACACCAAAAACGCGGTCATGAAGTCGTATTGGTTTCTGCATCCGTCGATTTATATCTTAAACCTGTGGCTGAAAAGCTCGGGGTCAAACTGATCTGTACTGAAACTGCAACCAATAACCAAAAACTGACTGGTTTATATGAAACCTTAGACTGTAGTGGTGAGCAAAAGAAAAATCGCGTTTTGGAGCAATTTAACCTTCAAGACTATGAGCATGTTTATGCCTATGGAAATAGCGATGAAGACCTCGCTATGTTCGAATTGGCCACCCACCATTTCATGAATGGAAAGGATAAACGCCTACCTGAACTCGACTAAAGTCGAGTGATTTAGTTTGGTTTATTAATCAAAGTTAACAATCACAAACTTAAATTTAAGTCGCTCTAATATATGATTAAATTTTGAAAATTCTGCTTTTATTTTGACTTTATAGTGTGCTATTTTTCTCATTAATTAGAAATAATGCGGTCAAATATTAAAAGCGGGAAAAGAATATGAATCAATTCAATCCACCGAAATATGTCAAAGGCCTCCATATTAAATTTGGCGAAAATCCATTTGTACTCCTTGCTCAATTTGCCTTCTCAGCCACTCGCCAGATGTGGACGAAAGAAGAAATTGAATTGGTCATTCGTATGGCTAAAAAAGGAAATTATATGAATTTGATTAAGATCCTCAAATTACATATCAAAAATTGAAATAAATATTTTCCCCAAAGTTAATATAAAAAAGCCATGCAATTGCATGGCTTTTTTTCCCGTAAATTTAGTGTAGCGTTTATTACTTTTTAAATGGAAACGCATATTTCACAATACGTTTTAGTACACTGCCGTACTGTTTCACTAAACTTGCGTTGTTATAGTTCAAACCATATTTTTCACAGACCGCCTGCACTTTTGGCGCCATTTTACGATAACGACGTGCAGGAACGTCAGGGTATAAATGGTGTTCGATCTGATGGCTTAAATGCCCTGTCAAAATGTGAAATGCTTCTGAACCAGTAAGGTTTGAAGAACCACGGATTTGACGCATGTACCAATGTCCACGGCTTTCATTTTCAAGTACTTTTTTCGGGAAAACTTCAACATCTTTGGTGAAGTGACCACAGAAAATAATGCTAAACGTCCAAATATTACGAAGACCATTCGCAACGAGGTTCCCTGTAAGCACAGGTAATGCTGCAGGCCCTGCAATAAGCGGGAAAAACACATAGTCTTTAAATAATTGCTTGCCGATTTTGGCTTGCATTGGCTTCCATTCTTCTTTGGTCTGCTGTTTTGTTTTGCGACCTTTAAAGTATTTACCCAATTCAAGGTTTTGAATGGCAACACCCCATTGGAACAATAAGCAAAATGGAATGCTATAAATCGGTTGTAATAGATAGCCCGGCTTCCAACGCTGTTCTGGGAATAAACGAACGAGACCATAACCAATATCATCATCCATACCTTTAATGTTGGTATAGGTATGATGTTTAAAATTGTGAGTTTGGCGCCAGTTATCTGCAGTACCCACGATATCCCATTCATAAGTCTGACCATTGAATTTAGGATCATTCATCCAGTCATATTGACCATGCATGACATTATGACCTAATTCCATGTTTTCCATGATTTTGGCAAAACCTAAAAGACCTGTGCCTAAAATCCATGCTGGCGGAAACCAACCTGCAAACAATAATGCACGACCCGCCATAGATGAATATCGAATGGTCGAATACACACGGCGAATGTATTTCGCATCCTTTTCACCTAAGTCATCTAAAACTTCTTGCTTAATCGCGTCAAGCTCACGCGCAAGTTCATCTAATTGCGATTGGGTTAACTCACGGTTTTTAGGATTTTTAAAATATTCAATTTTTACAGGCATGTTCATATTTTTTCTACCTTATAAATCAATAACGAGATCTGACTGTGCTGAGTTCACACAAATTTTGAGTAAATTACCCGGTTCTTTATTTTGGCTACCATTGACCATATTTTTAGTCGAACCTTCAACTTTGTTGCAGGCACATTTATTACAAATGCCCATACGGCAACCGTGATTTGGTTTGATATTTTGTTGTTCAAGACTGGCTAAAATTGATTGGCCTTTTGGAATACTGACGGTTTTATTGGATTGCGTAAGCGTGACATTCACAAAGCCAATGTCATCCGTTGCAATTGGACTCATGCTAAATGCTTCACTCATAAAGCATTGTGCATGATCAAATAACGCTTCGGCCTGAGTGACGAAACCCGATGGACCACATGCAAACACAGTACTGTGCTCAATGTCGTCAATTTGAGCAGCGTGAGCGGCATTTAATCGTGGATCAGCAACTTCTTCTTGGGTAAAGAAAATTTGAAATTTAAAGTTTGGATATTCATTTGCCAAAGCTTCGAAGCGTAATTTGAATGCGGCATCATCGTGATACTTAACCCAGTACATTAACTGAATTGGTTGCTCCGCAATTTGCTTAGTTTTGCTCATCGCTTTCAACAAACTTAACATTGGCGTAATACCACTACCCGCAGCCAATAGTAGCAACGGCGCAGAATTTGACACCAAAGTCATATCACCAAAAGGCTGACCAAATTCTAAGATGTCACCCACTTGCGCTTGTTCTACGAGCCAAGTACTCACAATACCCATATTCACTTTTTTTACGCTAAGTAATACGTGTTGATCATCTAACTGAGTCAAACTATAAGTACGTTCGTAACGGATCCCATTTACACGAGCAAAAACAGGATGATGCTGACCAGCTTCACCCATTTTAAACAAACGGTTCACCTGTATAGTTAGGCTGACCATCTCATTTGCTGCATTTTCTTTTTGTACAATTTTGCCGAGTGCCTGATTACCAGACCATAACGGATTAAATTTCTGCAACCAGAAATTCACCGCATTGACGTCTATAACACTGTCTTTGAGTGCGTTTAAAGGCTTTTTTGCTTTTTCGAGTACATGCATAATCAAATACAACTCATGGGAGGTTTTTAATTATTATACACATGTATATATATTTGTATATACGCTTGTGCATTTAATCGACATTTTCACAAAAGCTATTAGCAGACGCTATAATATGTTAATGTTTTTAATCTATTAAAAAATATGACTCAGTCTGCACAGACGAATATGGTTAACATGTACCAGGAAGAATTACATTCTGAAGCTGAAACTCCACTTGCAGTTCGCACTGTAGGTCGTAAAGCAACGATTACCAAGGAAGAACTGTTTCAGGCAGCGCTTAATTTAATTGGTCCACAAAAAAGTATTTCATCACTGAGTTTGCGTGAAGTTGCACGTGAAGCTGGCATTGCTCCAAATAGTTTTTATCGTCACTTCAAAGATATTGATGAATTAGCCATTGAGTTGATTGATCGAGCTGGTGGTGTGTTACGTCAAATTTTGCATGAAGCACGCCTTCAGGCATCACGCCAAAGCAGTATTATTCGTAGTTCAGTTGAAGTATTTATTCAGCAACTAGATGCCGATGAAGGCAACTTAAGCCTTTTACTTCGTGAAGGCTATACTGGTTCGCATTCCTATAAAAATGCAGTTGAGCGTCAACTTAACTATTTCCAACAAGAATTAAGAGAAGATTTAATCGTACTAGAACGTTTAAATCAGAGTAAGTTGGCTCATCCTGACATCGTGGCACGTGGTATTACCCAATTGGTGTTTAACATGGGTGCGAAAGTCATTGATCTACCGACAGAACAACGCAAAGAAGTTGCCGAACAAACCATGATTATGATTCGCATGATCCTGGAAGGTGCTCGCCATTTAGACGAAGCCCAGATTCGATAAAAATTAACGGTCAAAAAAAAGGAGACGTTCAGGTCTCCTTTTTTATGAGCAAAATTTATTTTTCTAATGCTGTAAGTACTGCATGACGTGTAGCGCTGTCTGTTTCGGCTGCTCAAGTGGAAACATGTGCCCACCTTCAACTACACTATAATCTATACCATAGGTTTTCTTCATTCCGTCAGGCAAACCTTGTTTATAAAAATGGCTGTTATCTGCGGTGATAAGGTGTACAGGCATTTGAGGGGCTTTACGTGGAGTACGCCACCACCATGCAGGCACTGTACGGAAGATTTGCGCTTCCACGGCTTTTGGAATGCTGAGGGTCACGCCACCGCGTTTTTCATCAGCTTGAATGCCTTGTGCAAAATAATCCTCAAAACATTGCGGATCAAAACTTTTAAATAAACGATTATTCCGTAGTGCCGTATAGGCTTCATCCAAATTTGGCCAATGGTCATTACGCTTCAATGTAATTGCCGCTGGGGTAATTTTATCGACAGCTTTGAGCTTTGATTTTTGCATACCTTCAAAAATGGCAGACTTAGGACCAATTACGAAAGGTGGATCCATAATAATCAGTTGTGAAAACAAATCTGGACGTTTATAAGCCGCCATAAGAGTGACTAAAGAACCAAAAGAATGTCCAAGCCCAATCACTTGTTGTTTTGGAAATTGGTGCTCGATATCTGCTATGACTTGATCGACCAAATATCGCCAATCTTTGGTGATCGGATAGCGCTCATCCATACCAATAAGCGGAATCGCCTTCACATCAAATTGCGGTGCAAAGTAGGATAAAAACTTTCGATAACTCGCGGCAGGAATACCATTGGCATGGGTAAAATGGATCGCGCTTTTCACCTAAAACTCATCTAATCAGCTGATGATGACCCATCATAAAGTGATCAAAGCAAATAAAACAGGACTCAATGAGTTTATCTATATGACCCCAAAGTCAATTTGCAGATTATTTTTGTGAACCGACCATTGATTGATTCGGTAAAAATGTTGCGCCACAAGTGGTTTTATCCCCAGCAACCACAACACCACGCCCCTTTACTGTTGTACTTTGATCTGCCGCGATCGCAACCACAGTCGAATTGCATTTCGGGCAATAATGTTTCATGCCATTTAAATGTACTGCAATACCATTAATCACAAATGAAGGTTCACATTCTGAAACCACACCACCGTGTGACGTTTTACTACCTAAGGTAATTAAGGATTTCATATTTTTATTTTCTTCTAACGAACTGCTGAAATTTGAAGCATTTTAACGGAACTGCCCTCAACTCGCTAGCATCGACGTATAAATTTAACCAAGCCAAAACTTTACTTAACTAAAGCATCAAAACACGACATTAAGACAGTTCGTGAACAATCATTTGATTATGATGCTATCGCTATATGCCCGAATACATTTAATCATTTCACTTTCATAATTCAATCGACATCAATAACGACAACTTATGTCGCGATGCCGATTCTTTTATTAATCAAATCTTGTATATTGGGTATAGCAATGAGCATGAAGCGTAGCGCCCTATATTAACAATTTCAGTATTTAACTGAACTTCGAATCAGAACAAGGTGTGTTTCTACGACATGATTAACCTTAGAACGTTCTTAGACTAAACACATTATTCAAAACCATTTTTAGTAAATATTTAGACTCAATACGTAGCACAACTTCATATAAATAGCGCAGATAAATAAAGCATAACCATTCTATTTTCAGGAGGTTTTATGATTTTAATAAATGACTTTGATTTAACCCAACCGCAAAAGTCATCGTGTTAGACCATACACTTGATGACTCAACCCTATTAACAGAAATACTGGCCTTGTGTAAGACTGCAGCCCCAGAGCTCATCGTGGCGGAAAGCAAAGAGGCAGATTTAGTCTTACGCTTATTGCCTGAAATACATGCTTATTGTGGTGCAATCGCTTTAAAACAGCCGCTATGCAATGACATTAACTTTGATTTACTTACAGCTCATTATGCAACACGCAGCCAAGCAGACCGATGTACGATCCTAATTCAGTTAGCAAAAAATCATCCTGACTATACAAAGCTTGATGGCATATTTTATATGTTGGATGAACATGAAGATTTTGATCAAGCCGTAGAATTGCTGAAGAATAGTTACTTTTTTATGCCGATGTCGACAATTTAGATTAAAAATAAACAATACAAAACTTAGATTTAGCGTAAATCTGTCGTGATTAATTTTACAGTTATAATTTTAGCCATAAAAAAAAGCACCCTAAGGTGCTTTTTTAAGATTCTTAACTTATGGCTTAACCACTACCATAATTTGAATCGCTTCTGGTGTAACCGCCAGACCATCAAGCAGTGTTAAACCTTCTTTTTGCAGTTTTTGTAAACGTGCAATTTCGTCTTCACGAATACTTGGGTTGAACTGCTTCAAATAAGTTAAACGGTCAATTTCATATTGCCATTTGCTACCGTAGATTTCTTTAGCTTGTTGTTTAAAGCCCGGTAATGCACCACGAGCAATTTCAAGCGCTTGCGTATAACGCTGTTCAATGACATCACGACGCGCCTTAACCACTTGGCGGCAACTGTTGCCATCAAGATGATGTAAATAAGGACGTAAAATTTCAGGTGCAATTTTTTGCGATAAATCCTGACCTTTTTCGCTCAGTAATACACGAACCAACTGTTGTGGCAAACTTGACGGCAAATTCAATGCTTTCGGTGCAACGACATCGACTTTAAACCACACTTCCATTAACACAGAACCTTGCGGTAAAGCGGCCGATTTCAATACAGCAACGTTGGTACTACCAAAGCCTTGCGTATTAATCATTTCCATCACACTTTCAGTGAATGGATGCTCAAGTGTTAAATATTGAGCATCTTCACGGATCTGTGCTTGGTCACGATAGAACGTCGCCGTCATACCTTCTTCGTCCAAAGTCAGACCTTGAACTTGCATTTGATCCGTTGGCTTGATAATCACGGTACCATTACTTTGCTCATCAAAATCAATGTTTGTAGACGCCATAAAGCGCTTCATGAACATTGGTAACGTAGTATTGTCGTCGTAGTCTTCAAGTGCAGTCACAATTTCTTGTGCCACGATTGGACGGCAAGAGTTGTACTCAAGTAAACGGTCACGACCTTCTTGAAGTTCAGCTTCAAGCGCTTCACGTTGCACACTTACGGCTTCGAGCAGATCTTCAAACTCTTGGCCTTTATCTGCCAACAAACAATCTTTCAGATTGACGATAAAGTTTTCTTGGAGAGTTTGCGCTGTCGGGGAGATATTACAGAAAATATTTAATGCTTCGTTATACCAACGGAACATACGCTCTTGAGCAGTACCAACCAGATAAGGCACATGAATTTGAATACGATTTTCTTGACCAATACGGTCCAAACGACCAATACGTTGTTCAAGTACGTCCGGGTTGGCAGGCAAGTCAAACAAAACTAAGTCCGATGCAAACTGGAAGTTACGACCTTCAGAACCAATTTCTGAACATAGTAAAATTTGCGCACCGTATGACTCTTCAGCAAAGTAAGCTGCTGCTTGGTCACGCTCTAATAAGCTCATGCCTTCATGGAACATCGCAGTGCGAATACCCGCATGCAAACGAAGTACATTTTCTAAAGATTCAACCACTGGACCACTACGTGCAATCAATAACACTTTTTTGTGTTTCAGGTCTGTACGCAGACGTTCCATCAACCACATCACACGTGGATCTGTTTCCATCCACGAGCCATCAAGCTGCGCTTCTTCTGGCCACATTTGTTCACGTAACTTGCCATCTTTAGACCAGTTTTCTGGTGCAGGTAATGGCGCAGGCTGACAGTCACGACCTGGGAAGCCTTGAATCGCTTCACGTGTATTACGGAATAAAATACGGCCTGTACCATGACGGTCTAATAATTCGTGAATGGCACGGAAGCGTTGTTCTGGCTCGTCAGTAATTCGATGACCTAATAGGCTTTCAATCGCTGCCAAATGCCCTTCTTCGAGTGGCAGATCAGACATCAACACTTCAGCAATTTTAGCTGTTTGGTGATACTGCTCTTCTTCATCCAAGAAACGATCAAGCGAACTAAAACGTTGTGGATCGAGCAGACGCAAACGTGCAAAGTGACTTTCCACACCTAATTGTTCAGGCGTTGCGGTTAGTAACAAGACACCCGGCGTTTTTTCAGCAAGTTCTTCAACAAGGTCATATCGGTCATTGCCGCCTTCTTCTTCTGACCACATTAAATGATGAGCTTCATCGACTACGAGCAAATCAAACCCAGCTTCAAGGGCTTGTTCACGCAAGTCATCATGGTCGATCATCAAATCGACACTCGCAATGATGCATTGTTCTGTTAAGAATGGGTTGAGGTCTGGATCGTGTTCTTTAATCGATGCTGTACGTGTTAGATCAAATAATGAGAACTCAAGATTGAAACGACGACGCATTTCAATCATCCATTGATATTGCAATGAATCAGGTACTAAGACCAAGATACGTTCTGAACGACCCGTTTTGAGTTGCTGATGAATGATCAGACCTGCTTCGATGGTTTTGCCCAAACCGACTTCGTCAGCAAGTAATACACGCGGAGCAAAACGTTTACCCACTTCATGCGCAATATACAGTTGGTGTGGAATGAGACCCACACGTGAACCTACCAAGCCACGTAGAGGGCTAGACTTCATATTGGCTTGAAGAAGCAGTGCTTCGATACGCAGGTCATACCATTCTTTATAGTCCACTTGGCTTGCAAGCAAACGATCTAATGGTTTTGCTAACTGAATACTTGCACCAATACGTGTTTCATTCAGTGCTTTACGCTCTTCTGTGCCATCGGCAAGTTTACGTACCGCGTTATAACGAACCACGCCACCACGGTCTTCAAGAGATTCGACAATCCAAATTTGACCTTCTTGGTCTTGGACTTCGTCATTTACATTGAAAACAATACGAGATAAAGGTGCATTGTGACGGGCATAGACACGAGTTTCATCACTTTTTGGGAATAAAATGCTGACCGATCGCTCATCAACATCAATAAGAACACCTAAACCCAGTTCCGTTTCTGTATCTGATAACCAACGTTGACCAATAGCAAACTGCTGCAATTTTTCCACCTTTTTCTCAAGTTCGGTCTGAAAATATTATGCTCAAACTGTGAACGTTATTTGAGCAAAAATCTAGACCATAAAGCAATATATTTTGACATAAAGCCCACTAAATAGTGAGCAGAATTCTTAGGGATTTAAATGATTTTCCTAAAATGGGACAGGACAGTGAAATTCCACTGTTTGCTCTGTTTCAGGATGGTTAAAACTTAAACGCTCAGCATGTAAACATAAGCGCGGCATCAGCTTCTGTTGCTCAGGTGTTGCATACAAAGTATCACCAACAATAGGATGACCTAAATATTGCATATGAACACGAAGCTGATGGGATCGACCGGTAATAGGAGTTAACACTACACGTGTTACGGCTTGACCCTGAATCTCAAAATGTTCAGTGGCTTTCCAATGCGTAAGTGCGGGCTTATTATGTGCAGGATCGGCAATATGCAGTGGCGGATGTTCTGGGTCATACACGACGGGTACATCAACAGTACCTTCACCTTCGAGCGTACCCGCAACCAATGCCTGATATGTTTTTGAAGTTTGACGTTCTTGGAACTGGCGTGAAATTCGATTTTGCCCTTGACGGGTTAATGCAAAAACCAAAATACCTGAAGTATCACGATCCAAACGATGGATGAGCAAGGTATTCGGTTCAATTTTTAATAATCGATTGATAACACAGTCTTGTAAATCTGCTGTTTTTCCCGGAACTGTGAGTAAACCTGCTGGTTTATGGATGACCATAAAGTCAGTGTCACGATGTATCAGGTGTTCGGTTAGAAAATTACTCAAAGTTCAATCCAGTTCTGATCTCGAAAAACAAGGCGGCAATAATAAAAAGCTTAGCCAACAATTACAATGCACAAAGGCATATTTCCCGACGTATTTTCCGATTTAGAACAAAAATAATTCCAATTGGCTTTGTTTAGTCTGTACTGAGCAATTTTTCTAGCAATGCTTTTAGACTCGCATCATCTAAAAAGTCTTCATAACGGATGTTTGCACCATTGGCACGCCACAACCCAATTAAGCTAACCATGGCAACGGAATCGAGTCCATAACTGCGTAAATCGGTTAAGGGATCTATTTCCAATGCATCCATATCTAGCTGCTCTGCAATAGCCAATAAAATACCTTTGGTTGACAAAACGAATTCCGTTGGTGCTGACAGATTCCAAAGCCGCATCAAATTATAACTACTCATATGATGTATACCTTGGCCTGACATGGAGTCCACCCACTGAATATGCTGTTCCTGATTACTCAGCACAATTGCGTCATCAACGATACAGATTTGCTCTGTTACGCTATATAGATGCGGCAAGATCTGTTTCAGCATAGGCGTGATTTGCCCTGCAAAGATCAGCTGCGGGTGTGTTGTTGCATATTCACCAAGTTGCTGCATGCCTTGAAGTAAATCATCACCATATAAATCGACAATTGGAATCTCTAAAGCTTTGGCTTTATTGGTCAGTTGGATCAAATTTTCCATCAACTGCGTATCTTGTATACCCTGCTGCATGCGTAAATTTTGTAAGCCAACCAGTACCAATACTGACTGTGTTGATGACAGCTGCCATTTTGCTTGAGATGGTGCAAATTGGATTTTTTTAGGCATGGGATAAAGCATACAGACTCGGTACATAACTCAAGTTGGAACAATTGATATGCTAACGCAGAATCATATCTGAAAGTGACTTTCGGCTACTGATAATTTACTTTTTGGTCAACTTTAAACTTATAGATTTTTTTAATTCTATTAAGTTTATTAGATAAACCTAAGTTTTGGTTTTATTCAAATTCGGATAAAAAATAATCTTGTAAATATTCAAGTGATTTACCCTCATACAGCAAAGAAAAATCACCATCGTGCTCTTCTAAACTTGAGCTGCCATCAATAACACCTAATACATTACTAATTGAATCAATCATTACTTGTCGTAAGATTGAGAAAAAAATTCTCTTATGTTCGTCTGGCAAAGTATTAAAAAAACTTATTGCTTCAATAAAATAAGGATCTTTTATTTCTGATGGTGAGCAGTCTGTGAACAATCCTTTATAAATTTCTAGGTTTTCGTTAATAATTCCTTTTTTGAGCAGATGAGCTAATTCTTTTGAGTCCATACCTTTCCCTTTATTTTAGTTTCGTATAACAGCCATTTTTTTTAAATGAGCATAAAAAATTTTCAAATATAGATATTTTTCTTCAAATATCATTTTTTTATTTTACGATAATTTCTTTAATATTCTTTTCATCCCCAAACAATATTCGAGATACATCAATACTCATCATTGTAAAATATATGTATCGCTGCAGCTCATCCCTAATATACATCGCATCAAGAATTACATTATTTAATGTAATTCCTAAATCAGTATATTACATAGCATATAAAACTAGCACTGATAGTACCCTAATAAACCCTGATACTTCAAACGACAAGATTTGCTGGGCAAGTTTCTTAAATGTTAATGCTGACAAGAGCAGTACTCCTGTCAGCTTATCGTGTTTATTTCTGAGGTTCGACATTCAGTGCAGCCAAAGGTGGTGACATCGGATGTACCGAAGGTTCACCGCCTGCAACACGAGACAGAGGCAGCCACTGTGCAAGTATTGGATTGGTTCGATCAAATAGTGGAGTTAACTTTAATTCAGAAGGTAACAATTCACTCAAAGAGCTCATGCTTTCAAGTTTAGCCAAAGCCTTGATGCTATCTTCAGCCGCATTACCTGTATCCACTTTGGCAGCCACAGTCACAATACTGACTTGCTTTTCATCTTGATTAAACATCAGCCAAGCACTGGACAAACCTAGCGCCTGCGCATGCTCTCGCAAAGTCGGCCAAACCTCTTTTAGCAGCTGATCTAACTGATCATGCTGTGTAGAAAACCGTTCAAAACGCACAACATGATGTGATGTTGCTAAGGGTTTAAAATCATGAGCACCAGCAACACGCCAAATATTTCGCTGTACATTCAAGAAAAATGGACGGCTCCAAAACTTTACATTCGGCTCAAATTCCAATTCTTCACTGGTGAAACGCTCATAATCTTTTACATTTTCCCAAGTATCAAATAAGTAGCGTCCACCAGTCCAAAGCGCACCACTAAAACGGTCAAAACCAAGTGGCATATATTTGTGGCGCATGCCCGGGCGCACATCCATGCTGCGACGTTCAATTTCCTGCATATTCACTAAATCATGCATCTTGATTTCACTTGCAATTGGGAAGTCTGAAGTAAACGCTGCTTCTGCCTGAATCGGGCCTGTTTCGTAGTTGAGAATCGCCATATGTATCTCCGATATTCGTTGTGGAGTTGTATAAATAATTGCTCTCAGCCAGTGCTGAATCAGCTGTTAAACCCACTTTATCGAAAATAAATTCTTGAAAAAGACCTTCAAATTTAATTTACTTATTACATCGTGTAATTAATAAATA
This sequence comes from Acinetobacter amyesii, assembly GCF_023499985.1. Classification (NCBI taxonomy): domain Bacteria; kingdom Pseudomonadati; phylum Pseudomonadota; class Gammaproteobacteria; order Moraxellales; family Moraxellaceae; genus Acinetobacter; species Acinetobacter amyesii. Next base: position 327,578 of record NZ_JAMCOU010000013.1, read on the forward strand.
GAAATATTATGCTGCGTCACTATGATGATCTACAAATCGGCAGTCTTGAATTGTTTTGTTTAACCGTGGAAAAGAAAAGTTTCTCTGCTGCAGCAATTGCAGCAGGCATTTCTCCTGCCGCAGTCAGCAGAGCGATATCACGCTTAGAAGCAAAATTTGGGGTAAAGCTATTTGTCCGCACTACACGCCAACTTAAAATTACCGATGCTGGGCAGCATTATTATTATTTTTGCAAACAAGCCCTTAACAGCCTACTCGAAGGTGAAATGCAAATCAGCGGTGAACAGGAACACCCCATCGGCTTACTGAAAATTAGCGTGCCCACAGCTTATGCACATTATCGTCTGCTGCCTAAAATGGCTAAGTTTACCGAACTGTTTCCACATATTAAGCTCGAGATTCATGTCAGCAACCATAATGTAAATTTAGTGACTGATGATTATGACATTGCGATTCGCGGTAATGAGTTAACCGACTCTGGCTTAATTGCACGTAAACTTGAAGATGCTGCATTATGCATTGTGGCTACACCTGAATATTTGAAAAGGCACCCTGCACCTATGAACATCCAAGACTTACAGCATCACGAATGTATTTTGTTTGAATTACCGAGTTCAGGTAAGTCTGGACCGTGGTCACTCATGGATGCAGGCAAAAAAATTATGGTTGATGTCCAAGGAAAAATTACCTGTAAAGATGATTATCTCTCGACCTTAATCTTAGCTAAATCAGGTGCGGGACTGATGCAGGTCTACCGCTTTTCAGTGGAGCAAGAATTACAAAGCGGCGCGTTAGTGGAAGTTCTCAAATCTTATAGCCAAACAACTCGGCCTTTTTATTTACTCTATCCAAAGTCTAACTATCAGTCTTCTAAACTCAAAGCATTTATCAATTTCATGCTGAATGCTTCGGCTCAATCTTAGAAAATTTCGATTTAATGCTATGGGCGAAGTTACTAGACATTTAAATCAAAATAAAAAAAAGCCCAACATATCGATTGGGCTGAATTATCTATTTCACTCAAGATCATGCTTAGTTTTGCTGCGCGAAAAACTTCTCAATCGCCACTTGTGCAATTTCTGCATCTTGAAATGACTTTACCCCAGACACGCCCATTGCACCCACCAATTGCCCTTCATACAAAATCGGCTCACCACCTTCCAGCATGCCATTAAACGTCTGCATGGTTAAAAAACCCATCTGCCCACCTTTTATCAAATCTTCAAACAATTTAGATGGGCGCTTACTGATGGCTGAACATTTGGCTTTTTCTAAGCATAGATTTGCTGTCATTGGCGCTGCACCATCCATTCGTTTCATCGCCAATAAATTGCCTGTATCATCCATTACCGCAATGCTGACATTAAAACCTTGTTCAACTGCATAAGCATGTGCTGTGTTTAGTAAAAATTCTGCATCTGCCAAAGTTAAATAATGCTTGGTTTTCATTTAAAAATCCTTTTCTTAAAAAGCCGAATTTAAAACAACAAAAAAGCCCACAGCAGGCTGCGGGCTTTATTCTAAAGCAGAATTTACCGATTTAAATGAAAATTACTTCATTTCGGCAAAAACTTCTTTCGCCATTTCAATGGTAAATGCAATATCTTCATCGCTATGCGCGCTTGAGAAGAAACCGGCTTCAAATGCTGAAGGCGCTAAGTTTACACCGCGCTGTAACATGCCGTGGAAGAAGGTACGGAAAGCATCTACATCACATTTCAAAATTGAATCAAAACCAGTAATTTCAGTTTGATCTGTAAAGTAAATACCAAACATACCGCCCACTTGCTGGGTAAAGAACGGGATGCCTGCTTCATCTGCAGCAGCCTGTAAGCCTGCAAGTAAACCTGATAATTTTTCAGTCAAAGTTTCATAGAAGCCCGGCTGACGCAAATGTTTAAACATCTCAATACCGGCACGCATAGCCAATGGGTTACCAGACAATGTACCCGCTTGATACACCTTACCCAGTGGCGCGATACATTCCATCACTTCGCGTTTACCGCCAAATGCACCAACTGGCAGGCCTGCACCAATGATCTTGCCTAAAGTAGTCAAGTCAGGCTTTACGCCATAATGCGCTTGCGCACCGCCAAGACCGACACGGAAACCTGTCATCACTTCATCAATGATGAAAACAGAACCATGCTCGTCACAGACATCACGAATTGCTTGCAAGAAACCCTCAATAGGTTTCACCAAGTTCATGTTGCCTGCAACTGGCTCGACAATTACACCTGCAATTTCTGAACCGAATTTTGCAAAGCATTCTTTAAGCATCGCAATATCGTTATACGGCAGTGTTAAAGTGTGTTTGGCGAAATCAGCTGGAACACCTGCAGAAGTCGCTTCACCCTCACCTTTAGTAAGTAGGCCAGAACCCGCTTTCACTAAAAGCGAATCTGAATGGCCATGGTAGCAGCCTTCGAATTTTACAATCTTGTCACGGCCGGTGTAGCCACGAGCAAGGCGGATGGCGGTCATCGTTGCTTCAGTCCCTGAGTTGGTCATACGAACCAATTCAATAGACGGCATAATTTCGCAAATAATATCCGCCAAAGTTGTTTCATGAACGGTTGGCGCACCAAAACTCAAACCATCAACAGCCGCGTCTTGAACTGCTTTGATAATGTCGGGCTGCGCATGACCTAAAATCATTGGGCCCCAAGAGCCGACATAGTCGACATAGCGTTTTCCGTCTACGTCATAGAGATATGCACCTTGCGCTTTTTCGATAAATACCGGTGTACCGCCTACACCATTAAATGCGCGTACAGGAGAGTTTACACCGCCAGGAATATGCTTGCTGGCTTGTTTAAATAATTGTTCTTGCTTAGCAGATAAGCTCATAAAAATTCTCTACTTATTCAATCTAAAAAATAAAATTAAGCTTGTTCAGCAAAAAGCTCAGACCATTCATAAACACGACTTCTAACAGCAGACATTGAACGACCTAATACATCACTAATCACAGCACAAAGATCAGCACCTGCTTCAATGACTTCTGCTGAATTTTCTACAGTTAAACCACCAATTGCACAAATAGGTACATTTAGTTTCGCTTTGGCTTGTTTTAGCGTTTCTAAGCCAATATTGCCTGCTTCAGGCTTAGTTTCAGTTGCAAAAATGGCACCAAAAGCCACATAGTTTGCACCGTCTGCAATTGCCTGCTCAGCCAGTTCTAAAGAGTTATTGCAGCTTCGACCGATCAAAACATTTTTAGGTAAGCGTGCTACAGCTTCAGCAATTGAACCGTCATCTTGCCCTAAATGGACACCCACACCATATTGAACTGCAGTTTCGAGATCATCATTAATGACAAAAGGCACTTTGTACTGATTACACATATTTTTCATGTATTCAATTTCATAAGCCTGATCTTCCTTTGCCACTTTTTTACGACGATATTGCAAAACAGCAACTTCATAAGTTGCCATCGCGCCTTCAAGCTTGGCTAAAAGCAATTCGATAGGATCATCATTGGTAATGAGGTATAAACCACGCATAGTTCAATCACAACTTAAAACTTTTGAATATTATAACGATTAGGTCTGTGAAATGTTGCTTGGGACATAAAATTTTAATGCTTTGCTGCTGAGAAAGTTATATTCCTTTTCACAGGACTACTTATATAAATGTTTAATTAAATTTTCTGTAGAAAATGGCAAAAAATACCTATTTTCAGGTATAGAACAAAACTGATACAAATTATTTAATAGTGCACCAGTAGAACTCAAAACGCAGCGCATAAAAACACAACACTTTTATAAAAATAAAAATGTGTAACCTATTAGACTTTTTGGTGCTTGGTAAGAAGCGTTTTGGGGAGCGTTCAGAGCATCAAAAAGTCTAGCCTATTTTATGAAAATTTTTATTGTTATATCTTTCAAACAATAGACTTTTCTAAGGCCATAAAAAAAGCCTAGAGAAGGTCACTCTAGGCTCGGAAAACTGGGGTTTATCGACTATTCATGTTTTAGATAAGAATTAAATAAACAATATGAACATTATTAGACTAATCACTCTAATTTTGCAAGTCATTTACTCAAAAAAATCACACCCATATCCATAAAAATTAAGCGTTTGATTAATAAACAATTAACTATCAATCTTATCTAAATTACGGTGTTTTAAGCTTAAGTTCCCCTTCACAATATCAGACAGCATGCGCCAATCGGAAATAAAGCTGTACAAAGGTTGCTTGAAACTAGCTGGCTTATTTTTTTCAAAGAAAAAATGTCCGACCCATGCACAGGCATAGCCTGAAACCAGGCCATAAGCAAAATACTTCGGTTGTCTTTTTAAAATTGCTTTTGCAAAGAAATAGAGTCCTATACTGCTGCCTGTGGCATGTAAACGTCGGCTCATGATATTTCGATGTTCAGTCAAATAAAATCGATAAAATTGCGAGTAGTCACGAATAGGCAACTGAAATTCGGGCTTTAAATCTCGATTAAACTCGGGTTGTACTTGTGAATTCATTTTGTGCTCATCCTGAACTTATTTTAATCAACATAGCTCAAAACTCGCCCACTTTAAAGGCGTAAAATTTTATTTTGTTCCAATGAAAATTGAACTATTGTGAATTATACAATTGATGGAATATCCATTTTTAAAACTTTTCTTTGGCCAAAATCAGCGCTTTCAAATCAGTCAAGTCTTACTTCTCAACTGTTTTTCGCTACAATCGAAACGCGTTTAGCTCATAGAAAATTTACGTACGATTTAGTTTTTCATTTTTATAAAAATTTAGAGATTGCTTCATGCCAGATTATGAAGTTGTAACATCAGGACAGAAAACCATGGTTGAAGTTGAATTAAAGTTCCAGATTCCAGAAGCACGTCGAACTGCATTATTAAAAGCACTCGATCCAAAAAAATCGGAACAAATTCAACTTAAAGCTAAATATTTTGATACCCCAGATCGAAAAATGGCACAGCAGCATGCAGCTTTGCGTCAACGTTTAGAAGGAACGCGCTGGATTCAAACCCTGAAAGCTGCAGGTAAAAGTCACATTGAACGGTTTGAACATAACTTAGATTTGGGCGAGCATGAACAAGCCCCTGCCCTAGATTTATCGGTCTATGCCAATGAAGCTGAAGTTCAATCGGTTTTAAAAACCACTTTAGGTGATCAGCAAGATTCGCTACAACTTCAATTTGAAACTGACATTATGAGAACTTATCGCGTCATAGAGTTTGAAGATGCCAAGATCGAAGTTTGCTTAGATGTCGGCTGTATCCGCAGCAACAGCACAGAAACAGAAGTTCATGAAGTTGAATTTGAGCTTAAAAGTGGCTCTATTCAATCACTCCTTGCCTTTAGTTTCGAATGGGTTAAAAAGTATCATTTATGGTTAGATGTCCGCAGTAAAGCGGAAATCGGGAATTTGCTGGCGTTTAATCAAACTGTGAGTCCAGCAGTTGAGGCTAAAGAATTTCAACTCAGTAAAAAAGATACTGCCGCAAAAAACTTACGACTTTTAATTGCACAGGAAATGCAACACCTTCTGCCTAATATTGCCGCAATTTCTGCAGGCGTTGCTCAGGCAGAGCACATTATACAAGCTCAGAAAGCACTCCATCATTTACAATTAACCATTTCGCTGTTTAAAGATTGGAACAGTGATATCGTTGAAAAATGGGCTGTGCAATTAGGCGCATTTAAGCAGCAATTTGAACAATTACACCATTTTGAACACATGCAAAATACCTTGGGTGGCTTTTTACAAAACCCAACGACTTCAGAAAATTTAACCAAAGATATTTTGTATGCCAAAGAGAAGTTAGGCAATTTGGTTAAATCGACTCAAAATGTACATCATTATCTTGAGCTTTTAATGTTTAGTTTGAAATTCGATGATGCACCGCAGCAACATGATTTTAAATGGTATGCTCAAACAACCCTGCAAAACCAATATAAAGCCCTCCAAGAGGCTTTAAATGATGCCGACATTAACAATTTTGAAAGCTTAGACGTGCTTTCTCAACGCATACAAGAGCTTAAATTTAGCTTCCCAATTTTGACGTCTATTTATGATGTAAAAAATTTGCAGAAATACAGTAAAGCACTCAATGATGCACAAGTCGCAGCTCAGGAATACCAAGTCCTTTCCTCTTCTGCACAATATATTCAGCAAACAGAGCTGGAAGCAAGCGATTGGTTTGTTCTCGGCTGGTTAACGGCAAAACTAGAGGTTTATGCTGATAAGCTATTAGAAGCGACAGAACAATTCCTTGTGAGTCGAAAACTCATTAAGTAAAATCAAAAGGGAGATTCAATGAGTCTCCCTTTTTATTTGCATCCCACATTGTCATATAGATATTCATTTGTTGAACATTCAGATTCAAAGTCGGCTAATTTCAATTCATCATTTCTTTAGTTTGACTCAGTTACATTGAAATATTTTGAGAAGCTATTATTTTTGTTTTCTGGATAAAAACTTTTAAAATAAGCTATCTGAAAAATTAGATTCAGGGTGGTTTTATGTTGAATAGTCACATACCTGTAATTCATCCCCTATTTTCATTTTCACTTATATTTATCCTTTTCCCATTACTGAGTGCTTGTAGTGAACAACATAAGCCTGTGCAAAGCACCGAATTAAGGCGCACGGCATCCTTACAAGTAGAAAAGCCGCTTTCTCCAACTCAAAACTTTGATCAGACACGACGAACCTTTAAAGTCCTGCGCAATAATAATGAGGACTATGGTGATGAGTCTTACCAAATCAAAACCGATGCTGGCACACTGAGTATTTACAGTATGAACTTGAATCCGCAGCAAGGTCAGCTACTATCCAGCGTCAAGTCTGGAGAATGTCTAACTCTATCGAGTCAAAGTGACAATTTAATTGCGGTTGATGGTTATATCAGTGTGATGGAATTGGGCGACATTAAAATTCATCCCTGCAAATAAGCGTGAAAAATTGTTTTTGTATAACAGTCATTCAAAAAACTAAGAAAATTGCCTTGAGGCTACGCTGCTATTGGGGGTTTAATTCATAATCCATACTGATTTGACCTTGTGCTAATAATCCCCATGATTTCATCGCATTACTCACCATACGCTGTAATTGCGTCAAGGCCATACCATCACGTGCTTGTATGGTCATCCCTTGCAATAAGGTCATATAAAAATCAGTCAATTGCTCTGCATGAGCCAAACTTTCAATTTCCGAATTTTGCACGCCTATAGCGAGCCGATCCATAATTTTTGTTTTGGTATAGGCACGACGTTGTTTGAGCTGTTCTTGTACGGTTTGGTTTTGCTGTGAACAATTCATTGTTGCCACTACCACCATACAACCTTTAGGTTTATTAGTTTGCACCAAATGCTGAATACTGTCGTACAGGTAGAGCTCCATCGCAATTTTAGCCGTTTGACCTGCTTGTAGAATTTTTTCTGCAGGCTGAACTTCGTGTTCACTATAGTATTCAATACATTTTTCAAAAAGCGCCGTTTTGTCGCCAAATGTGCCATATAGACTAGGTGCGGTGATATTCAAAGCTTGAGTTAAATCACTGATGGACGTTCCTTCATAGCCAAATTGCCAAAACAACATCATCGCCTTTTCCAAGGCTTGCTGTTCATTAAAACATTTAGGTCGTCCACGCTTCTTGACCGAATCGGCTGGATTAGCGTGCTGATTTTCTTGCTTTGAATCATTCATCATAAGCTAACATTTATATTTTATAACGTTCACTAATAAAATAATTGGCGCTCACAATTTAATCAAATAATTTATTTTTATAACAGTCACTATTAAATTAAATAATTAAGGTGTAACGCTATGAATCCGCATGCTACAGCTTTAAAACCAGATAAACAGTTGACGCAGCAGCCTGATGAATCTTCCCCCAATCAAGGGAATTGGTTTGCAATCCTCACGGTTGCCATTACAGCTTTCGCCCTTGTCACCAGTGAGTTTTTACCCATTGGCGTGTTAAATGCCATTACTCAAGATTTAAATATTAGTGTAGGTACCGCAGGTTGGGTGATTACCCTCCCTGGCATTATGGGTGCGATCGCAGCGCCCCTGCTTTCTGTTGCTGTGAAGCAACTTGACCGTCGTATCTTACTGATTGCCTTAACCGTGATTATGGTCATTTCTAATTTTATAACTGGCTTCGCAGAAAGCTTTGCGCTGTTGTTGTTTAGCCGTTTTCTATTGGGTATTGCTATCGGTGGATTTTGGGCAACAGCCATAGCCTTGAGTGGACGTGTCGCACCCAGTCATCTCGCCATTGCCAAAGCCACTGCGATCGTCATGGCAGGAGTTACCTTAGCGACGGTTTTAGGTGTTCCATTAGGTACATGGCTGAGTGACTGGTTAGGTTGGCGTAGTGCGTTTCAAATCATTGCAGCGATTGGCATCATCATTTTAGTTTTAGAAATCAAATTTCTCCCAAAACTTCCACCGACATCGGCTATTCGATTTAGTGATTTACCTGCACTGATTCAACATGATAAAGCACGTAAAGGCCTGATTATTATTTTATTAATTGGTTTTGCTCATTTTTCTTCTTATAGCTATCTCGCCCCATTTTTTAAGAATCATGCAGGCTTTGATGCGACCACCATCAGTTCATTATTATTGATCTACGGTATAGCCGGTTTCTTTGGTAATTTATTTGCAGGTTATAGCAGCAACATCAATGTCCGCTATACCCTTGTTTTTGTCGCCTTCAGTTTTATCGTGGTATTTTTTAGCTTTCCACACTTTGCAGTTCACTTATTCGGTGCATATCTTTTAACCGCATTATGGGGTTTCGCCTTTGGTGCATTTCCTACAACGGCCAATATCTGGATGTTTGTACATGCCCCTGAAGCTGTTGAAAAAGGCATGCCGCTGTTTATTGGTATTTTCCAACTCATGATTGCGTGTGGCTCTCTATTTGGCGGCTATATTGTCGATCATTTTAATGCCAATACCTTATTGTATTCGGTGATGATCTTTGTCGCCTTCGCCATAGTGGCTATTTTCACATTAGGGCGTGGATTAAATAATCCAAAGCTTCCTTGTGCAGCGAACTAAGTCCACGCTCTAACAAATGTCGTCAAAACATTTGATTAACGATATTTCCCAAAGATTTTCCACGTATTGTTATCTGCTAAAGGGTCACTATAGCTATCACTACGGGCTTTACGTGGTTTGTCACGGGCATCCACCAATTTAAAGTCGTTTTCGACACTGAGTACAATGCCATTCACATAAAAACGGGTACGGGTGTATTCACTTTGTCCATGTTGAAATACATAGGTTCTGAGGTCAATAAATTCACGGTGTGCGACCAAAGCTGCCGTATCATCGCTGTCTAGCCATAGCCGCATCGCTTGAATTTGATCTGCTTCAAATTGCCCACATTTTTCAACTAAGCTGGCAATACCCCGAAAGGTTTTAGATTCTTTCGCCCGTGTTTTGTTGATTCGAATACGATCCACATGAAAATAAAAAAGCGGCAGATTCAAATGACTCGGCAAATGGACTGCATCGAGGACTTCATCTTCCATAAAGGGCTGAAATAATTCCTGAGCACGTTCAATTAAGCCAGTCCACTGCGCATAATATTCGGCTACTTCAGATTGTGTACCATAATAAATGGGCAGCCCTTCTACATTGGCTAAGGTTGAGGGCGGCCAAATATTTTGTCGAAGTAATCCAATATCACTTTTCAGACTTTGCACTGCGATTGCATCTTGCATGGAGCATTCCATTCTACTTAGGCTATTTTTAGATTAAGTCAAAGGTTTAGTTTCTGCAAGGCTTTGCCTATAATACTGCATTAGATTTTTATGCTAGGACACATTCATGGTTCAAAAGATTGAAGCTACTGATGTAACCGAAGAAGAAGCGTTGAATGCAGCTTTCTTTGAACGTGCGGATGAATTTATTAAACAAGCCAATGAATTTTGTCGTGTTGAAAAGGGTTCTCAAGTCAAACCGGCAGAAATGCGCGGTCAAGTGAGCGCTGCCATGTTATTTGGTACCGCTCGTTTTAATACTTGGGTTGCTGCAAATGGCTTCAAAGATGGCAAAGAAATGCGTGATGCCAAAGATCAAGTGATGTCTTATATTCTTCAACAATTTCAAATGATGCTTGAAGATAATTATGATGAATATTGCGAACAGTTTGAAAACTATCTTCGCTTCCGTCATAACGAAGAATTCCATGCAAATAAGCATGATCACGACCACGATCATCAGCATTAATCAAAAGCCCCTCGGGGCTTTTTTTATACAACTTCTCTTTCACAAAGCTTTGATTTAATATTTAGTCATAACGTTGTATTTTCATCATTCATGCTATTTTCAGTGCCTCGCGTATTCGGAAATACAATGAAATACGCAAGAAATGGACATGGTTTTAAGGACAAGGATAGCAATGCAGACGCTCGATTTTGCCATCGTAGATTCACATATACATCAATGGGATCCATACAATACCCCACATGCCGCTTCACTTGCCGTGAAATTATTGGGTAAACATCCCTACTTGCTCGACAAAATGATGCGCTTAGTTAAGCCGCAAGAGTTAATTGACACTGTTGGATTGACCAAACATGTGACGACACCGTATTTGCCTGAAAATTATAAGCAAGATGCAGGACATTATCAGGTCGATCAAATCGTACATGTAGAAGCGAGCTGGCATGACCATAAAGGCAAAGGGGTAGTTGGTGAAACCAAGTTCATTGAATCCTTAGACTTTAACGCTCAAAAAATTAAACTTGGCGCCATAGTCGGCACTGCAGACCCAAGTGACAGTAGTTTTAAGAAAATTCTTAAAATGCATAAACAAGCCTCCCCACATTTTCGTGGCATACGAAAAATGGCAGCTGTACATGAAGACCCGAAAGTTCATGCATGGACCAATGAACCGCATCTCTATACCAATAAAAAATTTATGAAAGGTTTTGAAGCTCTTGCTCAAATGAACTTAAGTTTTGATGCGTGGGTTTATTCAGACCAAATTCGTGATTTAACCGCTTTAGCACGTGCTTTCCCTGAAACATCTATCGTGCTGGATCATTTTGGGACACCTGTCGGTGCCTTTGGACCTGTCGGCTCACATACAGGCTTAACCCAAACTTCACGTGACAATATCTTGTTTCGTTGGAAAGATGATTTAGCTGAACTGGCAAGTTGCCCAAATGTTTATACCAAAATGTCTGGATTATTCATGCCTGTACTGGGTCATCAGTTTCATAAAGAACAACGCCTTGCATCCAAACAAGAGATTTTCGATTGCGCCTTTCCGCTTATTTCTCATGCTCTACAATGCTTTGGGAAATACCGTGTGATGTTTGGCTCTAACTTCCCGATGGATAGTGTGAGTGCCTCCTTGGTGAATATTATTGACGCATTTTCAGATGCGGTCGTGAGTTATGATCATGATGCACTGACTTTAGTCTTCCAACAAAATGCCCGTCAGTTCTACCGCCTATAAGTTCGTTAAGATAATCTTACAATCAAGTCATACAATGCAGCTCAAAAAAATCCTCCAGATGGAGGATTTTTTTTATTAATTTTATTTTTGAGTAGATTTTACAGCTTGACCATATTGGTCAGCCATCACCTCAACCAAACGCTCAGGTTGAATATATTTTTTGATGACAGCATTAACATCCGCTTTGGTCAAACTAGCAATACGTTGATCACGCTGTTCACGATAGTTTAAATCACGACCTTTTTCTAACTGTGGAATCAACATACTATGAATGCGACGGTCATCTTCAAGTGCAGTTAAACGCTTTTTCAAAATACTGGCTTTGGCTGCTTCTACTTCCTGTTCCGTCACGCCATTTTTCAATAAGTTTTGCAACACTTTATGAACAGATTGAGAAACTTGTGCTGATTTACCCGCAGTGTAGTTTGCATCAATACTCAGTACACCTGAATTCACCCATTCATCAAAATTAATGTCTGCACTAAAACCATAAACCAGTGCATTCTTTTCACGTAACTCTTGAGCTAGACGTGAAGACAACTGTGAATCACCGAGTATGTGGCGTAATACTTGTAACGCAGGAGAATCGGTATGCTCTACACCTACAGGTAGAGTCATAATGGCTTGGTAACTACCAAACTCACGCTGTTCAGACAATGCATGCACTTTCTGTGCAGGATATGCCGTAAACGTAGACTCTAAGCGTTGATAAGGTTCGCTGGTTTTCCAATCTGCAAATTCTTTTTTCAGAATTTTTTCTATTTGCTTGGTATCAAAATCACCTGTTACCGCAATTTGTGCATGCTGTGTTTTAAAGAATTTTTGATGTAACTGCTGCACTTGATCACGTGTAGCTGACTCAATTTGTTTTTTCGCAAGTTCAGGTTCGAAGTGATAACGAATATCCCCCGGCTGATAGATCTCGACAATACGCGACAAAGTCATTGCTGCAACGGTATCTGGCTCTGTATAAGGTCGATCCAAGCTCGACAAACTTTGCGCTTTGATTAAATCAAATTGTGATTGTTCAAATGCTGGCGCTTTAATAACATCAATGACATATTGCAAAAATTCAGCAAATTTTTCTTTACGAGCAACCACTTGAATCATGAGGCCATTATCATTTGCACTGACCGTTGCGCCGCCACCGACATCAATAATTTTATCGGCAATTTGCTGCAAGCTTTGATCTTTAGATGCACGGAACATAAGGTAAGCTGTTAAATCTAGCAACTCCCCTTTATTCATTAAGCTTTGTGCTGTACCAAAATCCAATGCAATTGTTGCATAGGTCTTGTCATCACGAGTTTTGGTTGGGAACAATGCATACTGAATGCCGTTTTTAAATTTAGCCCGCTGAATCTGCTTTTCTTTCTGATTTAAATATTGCTTAGACTCTGCAACATATTGCTTCACTTCAGCACGATAAACACTCGCATCTTTCAACGGCTCTTCTGCAGGCGCTTGCTGATCTAAAGTTTCAGCAGGTTTCGACGCAGCCTGTTGCTGTGCTTTCTTCTGGTCTTCAGGTGTTGGTAGAATATTTCCTGTGACACGGTATTCAGGCTTTAGAAAATCCTTATACACTTGATTCACGTCGCTTACACTCAGCTTTTGTACTTTATCTAAGTCTCTGAAATATTGAGACCAGTCCCCGTTATAAGCCACAGTATAAGAACTAAGACGCTCGCCAAGTGCTGTTGCGCTATTTTTGACATTGTCAGCCATATTTCGAGTCAAGCTTTTAACACGGTTTAGCTCAACATCATTAAAGGCTTTATTCTGCTCTACACCTTGTGCCAGACTGGTTGCCACTTTGTTTGCATCATGACTTGGGCCATATATCGCCCCCATAAACACCAAATTAAAATCTTTATCTAACCATGTGGTCGATTGAACTGCGGTTGCTGTCCCTGTTTCCACCATGCTTTGATACAAATGCCCACTTGGCTGTAAGGTATACAAAGTTGGAGATACCGCCAAAGCAGTTTTAATCGGTTCGACTGCACCATTTAAATAAATATTAAATTTGCCAAAGTCACTACCCTTATGAACAGTAAATTCGCGTTGCTTTAATTTCGTTCCATCTAATTTAGGGACTTTGGCCTGTTCAGGAATTTGACGTGCGGCAATTGGGCTAAATTGTTGATCAATTTGTTTTAATACAGCCGCTTTATCAAACTTACCAGAAATCACCATCACTGCATTATTTGGCGCATACCAACGGCGATAGAACTGGTTTAATTCGTTCATATTGATCGATTGAAGTTCTTTCAAATCACCAATCGGTAAGCGGCCTAAAGATTGATTGCCATAGGCTTCTTTTAAAACTTGGTCGATTAACACTGAAAATGGCTGATCTAAACGAATTTCACGTTCACGCTTAACGATATCAATTTCTGTCGGTACAAATTTTTCCTGAAGTACCAATTTATCCATCCGTTCTGCTTCCAAATGCAAAACTTGATCGATTGAACTTTGTTCAGGACGAATCACATTGGTGTATTTCGTTGAATAATAATCCGTACTGGCATTGGTCATCAGCGTGAATTGGTCTAAGCGACGCTGAAATTCATCACCTTTGACATTTTCAGTGCCTTTAAAAGCCAAATGTTCAAGCAAATGCGCTAAACCACCTTTGCCCTCAGGGTCATTTAATGAACCCGTGAAATACACCGTATTCATAAACACTTTGCTTTCTTTATCGTTTTGCGCCAAAACCACACGAAAACCGTTGTCTAATTTATATTCTTCAATGGCTTGTTCAGTTTTAACCAATACAGGTTGAGCAAAGAGGCTTGTACTTAAACCTGCAAAAAAAAGTGAAAGCGTTAAATGTTTAATACGCATGTAATTCAAGTGTCCTTTATATTTAGCATCGATCAGCGCAGTGCTGTCGATCAGATTGGTTTTGATTTTATGCTGAGCTTTTCTGGATTAATAGTTACTTTTTATTAAATACATGCTGCAGAATGAGACAGCATGTATTTGATTTATGTTCAGATATAAATGTCAGACTGCATATACAAACACGCATAGCCTGAGATTTCTATACGGTCATTTTCAAGCATTTGACAGTGTAACTCACCAGCACGACTCGATGCTTGATACGCCAAGATTTGACGTTTTTCTAGACGTTCTGCCCAAATAGGCACGATTCCAGTATGAATAGAACCTGTAACAGGATCTTCATTGATGCCATTGCCCGGTGCAAAATAGCGTGAAATGCAGTCATATTGCTGGGCTGCCGCAGTGATTGCAACATCAGTGATCGTACCCGGCGCTGTGATGGCGGTGCGGATTTTGCCAAGACGTTTTAAAATTTCAAAATTCGGTTGTTCGTCCAAAACTTGTTGAGCCGTTTCGTATTCCACGATATACGCCTGCGTATTCAGATAAACCTGCTTAAAAGGTTGACTCAACCCTAGACGTAGCTCTTCAGGATATTCACTCACGACCTGTGCCCGACGCACAGGGAAATTCATCAGAATTTTTCCATCTTCAGCTTTATTTACGCTAAAAATACCGAGATTTTTGACATGAAATTGGATATTTTTTTCAGCCGTATAAAACTCAAAAAGCACATAACTACTGGCCAATGTCGCATGTCCACAAAAGTCCACTTCAGTGGTCGGTGTAAACCAACGAATTTCATAATTACTGCTGTCAATTTTTTTCACAAATGCAGTTTCAGACAGATTATTTTCCAAAGCAATCTGTTGCATCAAGTGTTCATCTAACCATTCATCCAACACCAAAACCGCCGCTGGGTTGCCTTTAAATAACACTTGGGTAAATGCGTCTACTTGATACATTTTCATTGATTGAACTCCTGATTTAGTGATTTATATTAAAGGCTTTTGAAAATATTTCATGCGTTATATGCTATGTAGCAACACTTTTTAATAAAACATCTAAGTTTTAGATGAACTTAAATATAGGCACAATTTTGAAAACGCATATTCACCCTGTTCCTTTAGAAAAATCATACCGACTTTTAAATCATGGGCCGACTGTGCTCGTCTCTGCTAAAGACCAAACCCATACTGGTGTCATGACTGCAGCATGGGCATGCGCCTTAGAGTTCAATCCTGCAAAAGTGACAGTAGTACTGGATAAATCAACTAAAACCCGTGAGATTATTGAGAATTCAGGCTATTTCGCCTTACAAGTTCCGACACTAAAACAACTCAAACTGGTCTATGCACTTGGCATGATGAGCCAACGTGATGCGCCAGAAAAATTACGCCAATGTGGCGTGGAATTATTTCAATTTAATCACTCAGATATTCCTGTGGTTGAAGGTTGTGCTGCTTGGCTACTGTGCAAACTTATTCCTGAACCTCACAATCAACAAGCGCACGATCTGTTTATTGGCGAAGTCATTGCTGCCTATGCTGATGACCGCGTCTTCCGTAACGGACATTGGTATTATCATGAAGTAGAAGATGAATGGAAAAGCCTACACCATGTTGCTGGCGGGCACTTTTATACCATTGGTAATCCTGTATCTGTAGACGAGGCATCAGACTAAAATAGCGCTGTGAGATATGTCGTTTATCTAGGGCTAAAAATGGATAATCATCCGTTTTGAGCTTTTTCATGCTAACTTTAACTTAATTTTAAATATTGAATGAATGGATATGGCGTTTAAAATAAATACATTGGATGTCAAAAATTCACTGCAAAATTATATTTGGCTGCTTGAACACACCGAAAGCCATGATGTCATTGCGGTAGATCCTACTGAAGCTGCCTTAGTCGAGCGCTATTGTCAGGAACATCAACTCAATCTCACACAAATTTGGTTAACGCATTGGCATAAAGATCACGTCGGTGGCGTACCGGAACTTATTCAGGATAAAGACATTGCCGTTTATGGTCCCCGTGCAGAATTAAGCCGTATTCCATGGGTGAATTATCCTCTCGATCATAATGACCGTTTTGAATTTCATGGTCTTGAAGTCGAAATAACAGCAACGCCCGGCCACACCCTCGGTCATATCGTATATTTTATCGATGACATTCATACACTGTTCTGTGGCGATGTATTATTTGCTATGGGCTGTGGACGTGTATTTGAAGGTACTTTTCAACAAATGTACGATTCCTTGAACCGTATAGCCGCATTCCCTGCTGAAACTCAAGTGTATTGTACTCATGAATACACCCTATCAAATGCTCAGTTTGCGCGGCATGTTGAACCTGACAACCTTGCCATACAACAGCGTTTTGATGAGGTTGAATCAATGCGCATGCTCGGACAATGTACTTTACCAAGCAGTATTGAATTAGAATTAGAAACCAATCCATTTTTACGCGCAGAAAGTGTTGAAACGTTTCAGCGCTTAAGAGAACTTAAAGACAATTTTTAATTGGATTGAGAGTTTAATGAATTTAAGATTTCATCACAAATATACTGTTTTATTTGTGATGAATGTTTCGGGCCGATTTATCATTTTATGTTTATAAAATTTGATTGGTTGCAGCAAACTCATCCAGTTCAGCTTGAGTCACAACTCGTACGGCTTGCATTTCATCGATACGTACCATCAATAAACCACCTAATGCCGGTTGATAACGTCGTGCACTACCAAATGGTGTATATGCCACTTTGGATTGCTCCGAAAAGACCAACCAATCTTCATGTCCAAGCATCACCGCAACAGGCGTCTGTCCCGCTTGTTGCATCTGTTCAATTTTTGCTTTTACAGCGTGCTCAATGTTCTGCATGCGTTCAATCTACTTATACCAATAAAACATAGTATAAAAGCTTTTCGATAAATCTTGATGAGAAATAGCATTGCAAGCTCACCTATCCAGCGAATTAGGCTTTGAACAAGCTGTTATTTGCAATCCACAACTGCATGCCCAAACAGCTGTGCATTCTAAGCCAAGCAATCGTTTATTTTGCGCACAGCTTCTCTATGCACATAGGATATATTTTAATCCAACTGCCAAAAACCTAATTTTTAAATACGTTATATTTACTTACATTAAGTTTAGCTTTTTATAAAACAGCAAGTTAAATGAGTTTATACCGTTTACAAGCCGATAATCTGTTTATTTATCCATCAAAATTTCATATTTTAAATAAAAGTTTTTCATTTCCCCCTTTAAAAAATATTTTGACACCCCTATTTAATATTTTAATGATTGATAAGGAGTTCGCTCGTGAAAAAAGTGGTTAAAGCAAAAAATTTAGTTGCCTTCCGTCTTTGGTTAGAAAAGTTAGGATATTCTGTTCGTACACTGGCAGATAATCGTGGATTTACATTCAGTTTTAAAAAAGAATATGGTCTAGTGACTGTAGACTTGTCTGGTAATGCTTTGGCCATGCAGCTCGGTGAAGAGTTTGAAGATCATTTAAAGGCATAATCTTCTTTATAATTTATTCGAACGATTAGAAATAAATGATTTAATTCGATTGATTCGAATCCGCATTTCAAAATTTGCCCGTATTTTCGGGCTTTTTTTCACCTTTGTTTTACTGACTCATTTTAACCAGAGAAATTTTAGACAATCAAAAAGCAAGATTAGACATCTTGCTGTATCTCTTCGTTCATCATTCTTTCATTAGATTTTTTTATTAGAATTAGTCTTCAAAAAAGACCATGTTTAAGACACTGATTTTTTCGCATTTCAAAAACAAAAAAGCAAGGTATAAAACCTTGCTTAATCTAATGGTGGGGACGGAGAGACTCGAACTCTCACACCTCGCGGCGCTGGAACCTAAATCCAGTGCGTCTACCAATTTCGCCACGTCCCCAACTCGGGTGCTGACAATGTCAGACTTTAATTTGTTTTAAAAACCTGTTTATTTGGCAACTTAATAAATTAAGTGGTGGGGACGGAGAGACTCGAACTCTCACACCTCGCGGCGCTGGAACCTAAATCCAGTGCGTCTACCAATTTCGCCACGTCCCCAACAGGGTTGCTGACAATGTCAGACTTTTTAAAACTTGGCAGAGGATCAAGGATTCGAACCTTGACGAACGGTTTTGGAGACCGTCATGCTACCATTACACCAATCCTCTGTGACCTTCATTACCAAACTCATGTTTAGTAATTCAGTGGTGGGGACGGAGAGACTCGAACTCTCACACCTCGCGGCGCTGGAACCTAAATCCAGTGCGTCTACCAATTTCGCCACGTCCCCGATGGCTGTGTATATTATAGAGATCACCCTTACATGACAAGCCTTTTTTATAAAAAAGCATCTTGTTTGTTTAAATAAAAAACAATAGTGCCTTTTTTGTATTTTTCTTAAGCAAATTCAGCAACTAAGTCGCTTTTTAAGCGATAAAAATCCACCAATCTGTCATTTTTTTGCTTCATCAACATGTGTTGCAATAGCTGATTAAACCCTTGATATTGCATCGGCAGATCAAGCTTTAAGCGTTGGCAATGTAAAAAGGCCCAATCTTCATAGTTTTTCGCCTCTAAACGCTGTGATGTCAGCCATTCCAAGAAAATAATCCCCAGCGCATAGATATCACTGTGCAAAGATTTTGCTTGTCCATGGAAAAGTTCTGGAGCCATATAACGTGGTGTCGCAGTTAAGGCATTTTGCTGATCAAAATCTAATGGTAGCGCTTGCTCAAAGTCGATGAGTCTGCACTGCCCTTGCCAATTCACAAAATGCTCTTGTTTTAAATCTGCATGTATCCAACCGTGCAAGCTTAATCGCTCAACCACATCGATTGCTTGCCATAGCACTTGCCTCACCTGCTCAATGCTCAAATTCGATACAGGCTGTAAGAACCAAGGCTCAGCATTGGGTAGTATTAATAGGCGATCAATAGGCTCTTGCTGAATACTGAGATGCGTCTCTTTTATCACTTGAAAAGGTAGCGTGATGCTGTTTTGTCTAGACGCTTGATTGAATAGCTGGTACAGCTCAATTTCTCGACCAAAACTAACTACATGTTCAGGGCTGCTGTCACTGACTTGCGCCTTGAGCCAATAACGTTGTTGATTGAATTGAAATTGATATAGACGACGGCCAAAAACCAAACTTTTGGTTTTGGTTTTTGGCTCGCAAATGGTTTGCGCTAAATCTGTGGATTTAAACCGCAATAAATTCTGCATGTCGTTGACTGGGTTCATTTTGATAATTTAATAATTCCAAACAATGCTGAATGGTCTTACCAATGCGGGCTTGCGTTTCGATTAATGAAATCTTCGGCCAAGTGGCTCTTTCACCTTCACGCTGCAATACTTTAAACAGGTAAGGTCGAGGATTTTGCAACATATAACTATAGTGTCTTAAGCCATATTTCCCCACAATATTGACATCACCATAGTAACGCTGATCCACCACGCCATAACCATGATCAAGCAAACGTCTTACAGGTGGGATACTTCCTGCACGCTCACGGGCAAAATCCATCACCCCTTTACTAATCACCTTACCTTGACGACGAACGATCCGCTCAGGCCAACTCAACATGCTTTTACGAAAGCGTGAAGCATCATCCTGCATAAACGGCACAATATGCGGATTGACCTGACTGGCGATACTGTAATTAATATTATACAAACGCGCCATTTTCTCCTGTGG
Organism: Acinetobacter amyesii; assembly: GCF_023499985.1. Classification (NCBI taxonomy): domain Bacteria; kingdom Pseudomonadati; phylum Pseudomonadota; class Gammaproteobacteria; order Moraxellales; family Moraxellaceae; genus Acinetobacter; species Acinetobacter amyesii. The sequence goes on from NZ_JAMCOU010000013.1 coordinate 347,592, forward strand.
GAAATCACTGCGCACACTGCCATCCACCCAACGCGTTGCCGACATATATGGCGTAAATTGCCCGTCATAACGCTTACTGGTCAGTCGTACTGGTGGAAATAGAATGGGCACTGCACAAGATGCCAACACTGCACTCCACACCAACAAATCGGGTGATGTATACGCATTCATAATTCGTGCATCTTGTGATGCATCATAAGGCGCAACTGCCACATTGATATGCAGACCTGATTGCTTATATGCTTCGGCAAAAGTTAAGTCACCTAAGTTTTCAACCAAAAATTTTTTCAGATATTTTACATCTGCCAAACCGCCATTACCCTGCACTAACTCAGTCAATTTACGAAAGTGAAATGCCTCACTAAAGAAGTTTTGTCCATTTAATAAATTGGTAAATTCTGACGGTTTAGATACACCCAACATCCCGGTCATAATGGCGCCAGCACTGGAACCAGACAGAACTTTTGGCATCAAATCTTGTTCCATCAGTGCTTTACACACACCGGTATGAAACAAACCTAAAGTTGAACCGCCTGAAAACATCAAAACAGGTTGACCATAGGCTTTTTGGCTTTGTTCAAAAAATTCAATTTTTTGTACAGCATTGAGACAAACGCATTCGTCGGATGCGATAAAAGCCAAACTTTGACTCACCTCATCAACATAGTCTTCAATAATTTTTTTGGTGCCGACGTAGGCTTCTGTAAACAGTAAAGGATGAGCAATATTGCCCACATCATAAGTTAAACCTTCACTTAAAATGTACATCAAATCTCGGGTACGTTTCTGAGCACGATATCGTCTCAGTAACCCTAAACGATGAGTAATAATTTCTGCATCAAAATACGGTGAACTATTATCGAATTTCCATTCTTGCGCACCCGATTCTTCATCTATTTTAAGTGCGATATCTTGCCATTCTTCATAACACTCAGCACGGTCAAGCTGACGCTTTAATTTTTTTATCCGATATGCCTGATGTGGATTAATACTTTTTGAAAACCCTGTAAACAACATGACTATCCCTCAGCACATTTTAAACTGTTCACTCGGCTAGATTTATAACAACTTTTTGGTTGTTCGAATAGCGCTGATCTGCCAGAACAATCATTTAACTTTGACATATTTAGGCGATTATAACTGCATTATTGATGTACACTGCTGTCATATACTAACCAACAACAAGACACGACAAGCTGACTTATCATGGCTACAATTGATTTACCTGACAACATCCTTCAATCACTATCTACTGTACTCTTACAACTACAGCATAGTTTGCCTGAGCTTAAACAAGCACCCGATTTTTCGAGTATCGCTTTTAAATGGCAAGATAAACAGCTTAAAGCCATTCAACAGCCCAAAGTCATGTATTTAGAAGATTTAAAAGGAATTGAGCGTCAAAAAGAAAAAGTGATTCAAAACACTTTACAGTTTTTAAAAGGCTTACCTGCCAACGATGTTTTACTCACTGGCTCTCGTGGTACAGGTAAATCATCCATCGTCCGTGCTCTGCTCACCCATTATGCAGACCAAGGTTTACGTTTAATTGAAATTGAGCGTGATGATTTATCTGATTTGCCAGAAATCCAAAAGTTAATTGAACATCGCCCTGAAAAATTTATCGTATATTGTGATGATTTGGCATTCAATGCTGAAGATGAAAACTATCGCAGCTTAAAAAGTGTTTTGGATGGTTCATTACAATCAGGTTCAAGTAATTTTATTATTTATGCTACCAGTAACCGTCGTCATTTATTGCCAGAATTCATGCATGAAAACACACCTGTAACCAAGGTAGATGTGCCTCAATATACTGAGCTCCATCCACAAGAAGCGATTGAAGAAAAAATATCTCTTTCTGACCGCTTTGGGATGTGGCTGTCTTTTTACCCAATGGATCAAAATTTATATTTAGAAATTGTTGAACATTATTTGGCTAAAGCTGCAATGCCTTGGACAGATGAAGCGCGTGCTGAGGCACTACGTTGGTGTCAAGGTCGTGGGCAACGTTCAGGGCGTGCTGCTTATCAATTTTCAAAGCATTGGATTGGGTCAGAACAACTTAAACAAGCCTAGAGCCCAAAAACTAAATAAAAAAAGAACCGCTATAGCGGTTCTTTATAATTGAATATGACAAATGATTCTTTAATTCTGACAAATAGGTGGAAGGACAGAACGAATACCTAAACCATTGGCAATTTTCTGCACTGTGTTTACCACATTAACATCATTAGCTTGATATGAAACCAACTGAATACCCATCGGCAGTCCATTTTCACTTTGAGTCATTGGAAAAGCATAACTTGGTGCATCTAAATAGTTAAATGGACGCGTGTATTCACCCACATGACTAAACTCGGTATCCGTTGAGCTTGACACAGCTGCAAGGAATGGGCTCACTGGAAACAGCAAACATTGACCATTTAAAGAAGCTTTAAATGTCTGCTGAAACTCAGTTCGCTCTGCAATCAATGACTCGTATTTTTCCTGTGAAATACTCTTACCGCGTAGCACACGCTGACGAACTAATTCCCACATCTGTGTTTCAGCATTTTCAGCTGTATCGCCATGATATAAATAACTTTCATAAGCAATAATGTCAGACGTCCGGTCCGATAAATCATGAAAATCGAAATGTGCAGGTGGTTGCCAGTTTTTAATTTCGATTCCCAATGATTCAATGCGTTTTAGCCCTTCGCGCCAAAGTATTAATACCTCAGGCTCAAGCGGATATGGAAATGCAGATTCATCTAAAGCATAAATTACATTTTGACTTGATGCCGCTCCAACATCTACATCCATCAATACATTGACTAAAGCGCTAATATCATCTGCAAATCGTGCAAAAGGCCCTAGAGTATCTAAAGTTTTGGATAAAGGTACTGCACCCGTGTCGGCAATTTTATGGGCTGAAGGTTTAAAACCAAATATGCCATTTAATGCTGCTGGTGTACGAATCGAACCACCTGTATCACCGCCAAAGGCCATAGGACTAAGACCACTAGCCACAGCAACCGCTGAACCTGAAGATGATCCACCCGGTGCAAATTGCTGCTCTGCCCACGGGTTTTTAGGTGTGCCTTGCATTGGATTTTGACCAGACAAACCAAAAGCCAACTCGGTCATTTTAGTTTTACCTAAAATCACAAAACCTAAATCTTGCAATTGATCAACCAGTTTGCAGTTCGCTTGCGCTTTTTGATCTAAATAAACCGTACCTGCATAGGTGATATGACCCGCTACATCCAGATTATCCTTTAGTAAAATTGGCACACCATGAAATGGACTCAATCGAGTGCCTTGCTGAAGCAACTCATCTAAATGTTGTGCCTGTTGCAAAGCCTCGATTTCGAATAATTCCGAAATACAATCTAGATGTTTAAATGTTTGGTTTCGATCAATATAAAATTGAACTGTCTCTACTGAAGTTATCTTTTTGCAGGCAATCTGGCGACCAAGCTCAAGTGCAGATAAATTCACAATATTCATTTTATATCTTCCAAACCTTTTCCTGCCGTTTCAGGCATTTTCATAAACGTGATTAATGTTAATAATGCGCCAACCAATACCATAAAGTAGAAATAATCTTGTTTACCAATACTTTGTAGCCAAGTTAGCACATACGGTGTTGTGCCGCCGAGTAAAGCCACCATCAAGTTGTAGGGTGCGCCAATGCCAACTGCACGAACTTCTGTCGGAAACTGTTCACACATGACAGCTGGGCCAATGGCGGTATATAAAGCATATAAAACCAAGCCGAAAAGCTCGACCAATAAAATTGATGCAAACGTGCCATCCATCCATTTAATGATTGGATAAAAGAACACTAAATATCCCACAGCAAATACGATCAACTGTGGTTTACGCCCAATTTTGTCTGATAGCCAGCCAAATACAGGCTGACACAACATAAAGATAATTAAGCCAACAGTATTTGCAGCAAAGGCTGTTTGTGGCTCTGCGCCTAAAACTTTAATGGCATAGGTCGGGACATAGACCACAAAAATATAGAATGCAAATGTTGTTAAGATAGAAATACCCACAATACGAAGCGTTTCTTTCGGATGATGTTTAATCAGTACAACCAAAGGATTTTTTACTGATTCTTTTTTATGGGTCATTTCGCTATCAGGTACTGATTTACGAATCCACATACCCACCAAGCCGCCAATCGCACCCAAAATAAACGGAATACGCCATCCGTATTCGCTCATTTGGGTTTCAGTTAAAGTACTTGTTAAAGCCCAAGCAAGACCTGAGGCCATCAAAATACCAATCGCTGAACTGAAAAACATAAAGCTTGAATAGAATCCGCGTTTATTTTTCGGTGCCATCTCTGAAAGATAAGTTGCCGCTGAAGCGAACTCACCACCCAAAGATAAACCCTGAAGTAATCGCGCTAATACCAAAATAATCGGCGCAAAAATACCAATTGATTCATAGGTTGGTGAAAGACCTATCATCAAAGAACCACCTGCCATCATTATGATGGTTGCGGCCAAAGCTGCTTTTCGACCATAGCGGTCAGAAAAGATACCCAATACGATTCCACCTAGTGGGCGCATGAAGAAACCTACAGCAAAAATTGCGAAGGTCGCAAGCAAGGATGCAGTTGGATCATCTGAAGGGAAAAATTGTTTCGCGAAAAATACTGCAAAAGTTGCATAAATCGTCCAATCGAACCATTCAATAGCATTTCCTACAGTTCCTGCAAGAATAACTTTCTTTTGTGATACATTTCCTTGTGTGGAAATTGAGTTTTGCATTTTTGACTCATCCATAAGCGTCTCATTTAATATTTAGACATAAATACAGGTTGTATTTTATTTTCTAGACTTAAATTTAGATTATAATTAGTTTTTGGACAAGTCAATCATCATGAGTGAATCTTTTAGTTTCGACGAAATCGATACTGCATGCATCAAAGCTCTTATCTCCAATCCGAGAGGATCATGGCGAGAACTGAGCCAGATTAGTGATGTCCCTGAAAAAAAGCTGTCTCGACGTCTAGGTAGATTGCTAGATGACCAAGTTATACGAACTGCAATTGAATTAAATCCTGTGGTTGCCAATAAGGGTTACACCGTTCATGTCTGGATCAGTGTGAAATTTGGGAAGGAAAAAGAAGTTGCGCAATTTTTTGCAAACCGTCCAGAAGTACGCATTGTTTTTCTAACCACAGGACTTGCCGATATTTTTCTTGAAATTGGATTAGAAAAGGCCGCCGATCTCTCTGTTTGGATGCATGATTTTGTTACGCATATTCCGGATATTAAAACCGTAGAAACCCAAGCCGTATTAAAACCATTTACTTGGGCAAGCAAACCCAAAGCTTTAGAAGGTACAAGCGATAAAAACGTCAATTTTAGAAGTTTGACTGAAATAGAGTTAAAACTGATTCATGCTCTGTCTATTGATGGGCGTTCATCTATTAAAAGTTTGGCAGAGCAAATCGAACTCAGTGAACATAAAACTCAGAAATTATTGAATGATTTATTGGAAGAAGGCATTTTCAACATTCGTGTCGATGTAGAACCCAGTTTGATGGGCTATAAGTCCGAAGCGATTATTTTGATTAAAGCTCGTCCAGATGCAGCAAATCAAATTGCCAAAACCTTGTCTGAACTTAAAAACACACGCTGCCTATTTGGCATTAGTGGAGATTCACAATTTTTCTGGCATGTCCTATGTAATGATTTAAGTGATTTATGGAAACTCATTACAGAAGATCTTGGTAATTTTGAAGGCATTCAATCTTGCAATACCAACATGGTGACATTGGCATTAAAACGTGCAGGATTTATGCGAAAAATCAGCAGCGCGCAGTTATTTTCAAATTTAGATTAAAAAAAAGAACCGCAAATGCGGTTCTTTTTTTTAACGATTTTTACGCTTCGTTTGGATTACTCAATTCCGTCATCGGCCAACGCGGTGTAGTTGTAACAGACAAACCATCATGCTGACCCGCCTTAAGACGCTGATAACCTGCAAACGCAATCATTGCACCATTATCTGTACACAGCGCAGGTTCTGCATAAAACACATTTGCACGGATTTTTGCCAAGTCAGCTTCTAAGCGCTCACGTAAACGCTTGTTTGCACTTACACCACCGGCAATAACTAAACGTTTTAAACCCGTTTGTTTTAAGGCCTTCACTGATTTTTTCACCAATGTATCAACCAACGCTTCTTGGAATGATGCAGCGATATCCGCCTCACGACCTTCGCCTTCAACTTTTTTTAGTTGAACTGAAACGGCAGTTTTTAAACCACTAAATGAAAAATCTAAACCTTGGTGTAGCATTGGACGTGGAAATTCAAAGGCATTGATGTCACCATTGATCGCCAATTTCGAAATATTTGGACCACCTGGGTATGGTAGACCCATCATTTTAGCGACTTTATCGAATGCCTCACCTGCTGCATCATCAATCGACTCACCCAATAATTCATATTGACCAATTCCATAAGCAGCCATCAATTGAGTATGTCCGCCAGAGACTAAAAGTGCCACAAATGGAAATTCTGGTGGAGTTTTAGACAACAGCGGCGCCAACATATGACCTTCCATATGATGTACACCAATTGCAGGTTTATTCAGTGCAAATGCCAACGCACGACCAAACAATGCGCCTGTCATTAATGCACCCATCAAGCCCGGCCCGCGAGTATATGCAATGGCATCAATTTCAGATTTATCCATCTGACTTTCTTCAAGCAATTGTTTTATTAAAGGAATTAACTTACGCACATGGTCACGTGAAGCTAATTCAGGTACCACACCACCATATTCTGCATGCAGTTTGATTTGGCTATACAATACTTGTCCGCGTAATCCTTGCTCACTATCGTAGAGTGCGAGTCCTGTTTCATCACACGAAGTTTCCAAGCCTAAAACGATCATTAAACTGCCTTTTGCCCATTTCAAAATATTGCGAAACCTATTATAGACTTGTGATATGAGATGTAAATGAGTAAAATACTGACCTTCACTTGTGATCAAGGGTAATTCGACCCGAGATCTTATCCATAACTTAATGAGGATTCTTCATGCCACAAGTTAAATTGAAAGAAGGCGAACCAGTAGACGTAGCTATCCGTCGTTTCAAACGTTCATGCGAAAAAGCGGGTGTTCTTGCTGACGTTCGTAAACGTGAATTCTACGAAAAACCAACTCAAGAACGTAAACGTAAAAAAGCTGCTGCTGTTAAACGCTACCAAAAGAAATTGGCTCGCGAATCAGTACGTACTACTCGCCTTTACTAAGATTAATTTGTGATTGATTGACTAACCTGGACAAGATAAATGACTACTTTAAAAAACCAAATAACTGAAGTTTTAAAAGCCGCTATGCGTGCTAAAGAAATGGACAAGTTAACGGTAATACGTAGTCTACAGGCAGCAATCAAGCAAATCGAAGTCGATGAGCGCATAGAGCTTGACGATAAGCAAGTTCTTGCGGTCATTGAAAAGCAAATCAAACAACGCAAAGAATCGGTTAAAGCCTTTTTAGGTGCAAATCGAGATGATTTAGCTAGTAAGGAACAAGCCGAAATTGAGGTGTTATCTCAATTTCTACCAGAAGCTATGACTGAGGAAGAACTTGATTCCATCATTGCGCAAACAATTACTGCGCAAGAAGCTACTAGCATGAAAGATATGGGTAAGGTGATGAACTCTCTACGTCCGCTCATAGCCGGACGTGCCGATCCTGCACAAGTTTCAGCTAAAATTAAAGCGAAACTCTCTTAATCTTTCATCTATATTGTTTGATTTGGTCTATTTAAGTACGCTGATGACTTAAATAGCCAAATTCAAAAATAATTCAAATTCATTCATCATTTATAACTATCTTTCTTATTTAACGATTTCATACTTACAAATATCTCGCCAACTTCCATCTACTGGATTTTGAATTGCAGCTTGTTCGATTTCAATCAATTTAAAATTTGCTCGTTCACATAGACGTCGCGCTCGCTTGTTTTCCACATCTACAAAAGCGTTTAATTGCTGAAATCCTAGACCATTTAATAATTGATCCACAAATAACTGCAAAGCTTCTGTCATCAAACCCTGCCCTTTAAATTCAACATTTCCCCAAAATCCAACGTTAGCTTGGTTTTCCATCCAATTGATTTGATGAATATCCATGACACCTAAAAAGTTATGCGACTGTTGCTCACGAATCACATAAACAAAATTTTCCTGATTTAACGCAGCCAACACTCTCGAATCACAAAATGCCAATGAAGCATCTAAATTAGGTTCTTGTAAGGACCAAGCCAAACTTGCAGGAAACATTCGTAAGGTTTCTATACTTTGACAAATCGCCTCATAAAGTGCTTTTGCATCGTGGCGCTGAATCAACTGAAGCGTGATTCTGCCATGACTCATCTCAAAATCATTGAGTTTCATTTTTATTCAGTTTCTCGTGATGATTTAAAATGCTTATAAATTTATTTTTAATTTAGGGTACATTGCACATTATATTTTTTTAATAATTGCATCTCTTTTGATGCGATCACCTGCTGAATCACATCCTGCTTATTCATAGTACGGTACTCACGATCTAAAAATGCACGATTTTCGTCTGCAGCACGATATAGATCATTTACATAAGTCTGAACAATACCGCAGTATTTCACTTGCTGGTCTGCTTTAAATCCCTGTTGCTGCGGATCTAACTGACTAAAAAATTGGCGTACATCGGTTTTATATTTTTCGTTAATATCATTCACAGCAATCACATATTGTTCTGCGCTAGCTGCTGCAATATTCGTTGCTAAACCCAACAGACAGGCCGCCAAAATCATATTTTTCATTTGTAAGTTCTTAATCATAAACATTTTACATCCAGCTAGTTTACACTGATTAATCCAAGCCACTAAAACTACAATTTACACTTTATAATCGACATAGATAAGTGCATCACATTTGAAATCTTTATATTTTTAATTTCCGTTCATTTTGCATTTCATCTACACGTAGCTTGATTTTCGCAGCAAGACTTTTCGAGTCTTTGGCGATGCGCTGCGCCTGTAGCAAAGATTTAATCGCGCGCTCTTCATCCCCACCCCAATACTCTACTTCAGCTCGATATCGCAGCACATTGACCGAACGGAAGCTTGCATCTTTGTCTGCATCAGCCATTTGCAACATCAGTCGCCAACCACTCAAGTCGCGTGGATTTGCTTGTAAAAATCGCTGTAGAATCAGTTGTGCTTGCGCATATTCTTTGTTTCGAATCAAAGCCTCTGCATATTTATAATTTAATGCACGATTTTCAGGCATGATGATTGCCGAACTTTTCACAGCGTTCACAGCATCGGCTGTTTTGTTTTGACCCAACAGCACATCGGTCTGCAAAATAGTAAAAAGTGCATGCGAAGCATTTTGTTTTGCTGCTTCATTTAATAACTTTTGAGCAGCACTAAAGTCACCTTGTTTAATATGCAAGCTCACCAAAGCCAACTCAGCTGCATAGTTCTTTTGTGCCACCATTGCATTTAATTGCAATTCAGTCGCCTGACCTGATAGTACTCGACTATACCAACGCAGAATTTCAAAATCTTGATCAACCAAACTGGTTTTAACTTTAGGCAACTGATTGGCACGTAAGCGAGCTTCGCTCATACGCTCCGTGGTTAAAGGATGCGTCAACCAAAAATCAGGCAGAAAGCTCACTCGACTCGTAGAGCGATGCATCACTTCAAAGAAATCAGCCATGCTCTGCGGATTGTATCCAGCACGGTACATATACTGCATCCCAATACGGTCTGCTTCACGTTCTTGGTTTCGGCTATAGGTTAGTTGCTTATCCATCAAAGCGGCTTGTGAGCCCATCATTACAGCCGCACCGACATCACCATCTGCCTGTGAGGCCACCAAGGCTCCGACCAAGATACCGGCTAGTGACAATAAACCTTGCCCTTTAAAGGCTTCTTGTGAACGACTGTAATGACGTTGTGATACATGTGCAATTTCATGTGCCATCACCCCTGCCACTTCATCCATATTACGTGCTGAATTAATTAATCCCGCATTTAATGCAAACAAGCCACCTGGTACAGCAAAAGCATTAATTTGTGGATCATTAATTAATAACAAACCGACCGGTTGATTAAGTTGAGTTTGGCTCAAAATATGCGTAAAGACAGATAAAAGACGATCTTCCATCCACGGATTTTCAGTCACAGGAAGTTGACGATGCACCTCACGATACACTTTCTCACCAATGGCACGTTCTTTTTGTTGATCCAACAAACCGACGCCACTACCAATTTCAGGCACAGAAAATTGTGGGGATGAACTAAAATCTACGGACTGCGTCTGCGCCAATGTCGAACAAAGCCCGAGACCACATGCCAGTAAAATCTTTTTCAAAGTCTATTCTCTAAATTTCATATTCGTACTTCATCGAATATAGCATTGAATTTTGGTGAATTATGGAGAAAACTGTTGTGATTGTTTATTCAAATTTTGGATTGACCACATAGCGTGGCGCACGCTCATGTACCAAAACATCCACTAGATTTTGATAAGCCAACTCTGCCATACGTTTACGGGTTGCCGCTGTTGCTGAACCCACATGGGGTAATGTCACGACATTGGCTAATGTAAATAATGGCGATTCTTGAAGTGGCTCTTGCTCATACACATCTAAGCCTGCTGCAAAAATTTGACCACGACTTAATGCATCGATTAAAGCGGCTTCATCAATCACTGAACCGCGTGAAATATTAACCAATACCGCATGCGATTGCATCAAGGCCAACTCACGTTCACCAATTAAAGCTTTCGATTCTGCATTTAAATCCACTGCAACGACCACAAAGTCAGCACGTTGCAACAAATCATCCAAATCGCAATATTGCGCTGATAACGATTCAGCCAATTCAATTTTTTCTCGGCGATTATGATAGAGTACATTCATATTAAAGCCGTAGCGAGCACGACGCCCAATGGCTGCACCAATATGTCCTAAGCCAATAATACCAATAGTTTTAGCAAAGACATCCATGCCAAATTGCTCAGGGCCCACTGTACGCTTCCACTGCCCTTGTTTGGTCCATTGATCCAATACAGGCACTTTACGTGCCGCACTCATCAATAAGGTAAATGCTAAATCTGCTGTAGTTTCCGTCAACACATGTGGTGTATGACTCAACCAGATATTTTTTTGATTTAAAAATGCTAGATCATAGTTGTCATAACCTACACTTACACTTGAGATGACTTTTAATTGTGATGCATGGGCTAAATTTGAGGCATTCAACAAACGTCCTGCACCAATCATGGCGTCAGCATCTTTTGAATGCTCAAGAATTTGCTGATTCACATCGCCCAATTTAGGACTAATTTGGAAAACTTTAAATTGCTGTTCTAAACGTTGGATTATTTCTTGATCTATTTGACTAAAAACCACTACTTTTTTTTGCATAAATTTTCCATTTACGTAATTTAAGTATTTTGTCCTGCCTTATTTTGCATAAATTGCCATAGGCGTTTTTTCAATAAAGGCTGTTCAATCATTTGCTGTAAAGATGCCAATGGATACACTTTCGCATGCTCTAAATGCGGAATATCGCCTAGGCAAATGACATTTTTATCCAAGCTCATCGCATCGATAAAACCCTGCACATAAGATGCCGCACCACGACCATCTTGCAAATTCACCCAACCAAATGGCCACTGTAAAGCAAAGAAATCGGCACTGACTGCGCGCTGAATATTGCTCCACAAAACTTGCTGCTCTGCAGTTAATTCTGTGGCATCAATGACAATGACACAGTGCATTAAACAGATGGCTTCTAAGTTAAACGAAGGGATTTGAACAATTGGACGAACTTCAACAGGCTCAACAACCTTTGGTTCATCTTTAGGTGCTTCTACAGGTTGATTTACAACAACATCAACGTTGTTTTTAAGCTCAGTCTGTGATGAAACAGGCGTTGGCTGAGGCTCATTTTTGAGTAGAATTTCAGAGACTATTTCAGGAGCCGCCTGATCTCGCCAAATATTTGAGCTAAATTGCTGACACGGAGCCGCATGAGGAATCCATATATCAATTCCCATTGCCGCCATTATGCTTCGCTGATGCCCAATCATGCTTTCATTTTCACCTATGCAAGGCTTGTTATTCTAACGGGATTCACTCTGTTTTGCTGAACTTTTATAAATCAATTAGACCACTCTATTTCTTTAAAGATTCTGTAGACTTGCTCAGACTACTTTTGACTTAAAATTAAACAATTTATTCATAAATCAAGCCGCTATAAATAATTATACGATCATTAAACTATTTTTCTTTTGCATTAGTTCAACTATCTCAGCTGATTCAAATCCAATACGCCAATATAGTAGCTGCAAAACATCCAACTCATCTTGCGTGATAATTCGATCATTCCATAAACATATTTCTGCAACCCCAAGGATGCTTAGACGCTCACGAAGCAACAATCCTGAAATATCATTTAGGATTTCAGCCAAATCAATTGGCTCATCAGAAATATCGCGATAAAACTCTAATTCTTCTTTCGTTAAGATTCGATTGAGGATTTTTTCACGCACTTCGAGTTGGTTGTCACTGTTAATTTGTTGCACATGCAACAAGGCATCAATCAAACGCACAATACTCGGTTTTACATCTTCTAAAGACGTAGGTGTATGTGCAGGCAACAGATTCAACTCATATTTCACTGTTTCAAGTAGTAAGGCGTCGAGTAATCCAATTTCACCATCTTCTTGAATAATTTTGGCCAGCTTGGTTAAGAACTGCCGTGAAATTGTTGCTGGCATGGTACCAATATTTTTACATGCCTCATGAAAAATGGAGATATGCACACGACCATCAAGATTCAATAAGGCATCCACAATCGCACGACTGACTTCAGCTTCAGTCGGAATAAATTCTCGATACTGACGAATCATTAAAATCGCAACCATCACCTCACGCGAACCGGTTGCAGTTTGTAAGGCACGTTGAATCAATTCAGGCCGCTGCCAATTTTCACGAATCTCGGGGTTCAACGGTTTAATTGCATCTCGTATCGCAAAACTAATCGGTGACAAGCGCAGTAAAGGTAATGGTTGTGGCGAGTTCCATGGTGTTGCAACATCTGGACTAGCTTCTTCTAGTGAACGGAATAAATAAAATAGCGGCTGGTTTCGCAGTTTTTTTAAATTTTCTAGTTGCAGGTCATGAATGAGCGCCGGATTTAATTCAAAAATACGCTGTTCAATACTTGGGTGAATATTCATCCAGTTTTGCGGACTGAGTGAGTTTGCAAAACACATATGAGAAATCGATTCCGCATATTCACTATGAATTTGCGAACCTGAATGATGCACATAAATCCTTAATAAGGTTTGAATATTGGCATCATTTTGAATCAGACGTTTAGTTTTCTGGTCATTACGATAGGTTCGAGAACCCAAAGAGATATATTTAATAAAGCGGGAAATCAATACACCTAAGCTTCCGATCAACCAAATGACCGCGCCAATCGCAACAAAAAGGGTTTCAAACTTATTGTCCCGTGCTTGTCCATTTTTATAGAAGCCACGTTTTGCAATTTTACTGCCCCACTGACTAAAGGTCGTCAACCCGCTATATAAGATTTTCAAACGGGTATTTTCCGCAGCTTCCCCCGACAAGATTTTATTAAATTCATGGCTCAGCAAACCATACATTTCCATCTCATCTAGGGTTTGTAAGGCGCCCCAAGTTAAAATGATCGATGTATCTCGAGGGCTAAAACCAGCGGTGAGCGCATTCACACCCACTTCATCGGGTAGGACATAAAGTGCAGGAGTATCGATTAGAAAGGTATCTGCCAGCTGCTCAGTCATACGCAGTGCAACACTTTCTTCAGGAATACTTTCTATCAGACTGAGACGACGCGCACCTAACTGTTTTGCAAGTGAATAACCACCTAAACGAAAGGTGTAAAAATCATAGAGAACTGAAACCAACATAATCAGCAGTACAGCAGCCACTAAAAATGGGCTAAGAACATGCCAATAGATAGACTGAGTGGAATCATAATAATCCACAATTAAACCGACAATTACATTAATAATTGCGACGGTCAAAAACACTGCCGCCATACACATGGTGACAGGCCAAAACATATTTTTGTTTTTTATAAAATCATAACCCACACGTCTCAATGTAATACCCTTAAGCTACATTGTCTTTTGTTTGCTCATCATAAATGAAAAAAGCGGGAAATTCCCGCTTTTTCAGTGTGTTTTCAGCAGATTATTCTTCGCGAACACCTGTTAAATCCACAGAAGCTGCATCAATGTTAACATCGATATAAGCTGGCTTTTCATTTTTTGCAGAGTCATTACGCTTACGCTCTAATGCTGCCAAATATTCAGCATCAATACCACCTGCCACATATTTACCATCAAATACCGAGCAATCAAAGTCTTGTAACTCAGGGACTTTCTTGGTGCGAACAGCAGATTTTAGATCTTCCAAGTCTTGGAAAATCAAGCGATCAGCGCCAATAATTTCACGAATTTCTTCAACGCTACGTTCAGACGCAATCAGTTCAGATTTGGCTGGCATATCGATACCGTACACGTTTGGATATTTCACCATCGGTGCAGCAGACGCAAAGAATACTTTTTTCGCACCCGCATCACGCGCCATTTGAATGATTTCGTTACAAGTCGTACCACGTACAATCGAGTCATCGACCAATAGTACGTTTTTGCCTTGGAACTCTAGCTCTACAGGGTTAAGCTTTTGACGCACAGATTTTTTACGAAGTTGCTGACCCGGCATAATGAAGGTACGACCGATATAACGGTTCTTCATGAAGCCTTCACGGAATTTCACACCTAAAGTATTTGCAAGCTCTAGCGCTGAAGTACGTGAAGTATCAGGAATTGGGATCACGACATCGATATCGTGCTCATCACCCCATTCACGTAGAATTTTCTGAGCAAGTTTTTCGCCCATTTTCAAACGTGCTTTGTAAACTGAAATACCGTCAATGGTTGCGTCTGGACGCGCAAAATATACGTATTCAAAGATACAAGGACGATATTCAGGGGCTACTGCACACTGCTTGGTCGACATCACGCCATCAGCAGTAATATAAATTGCTTCACCCGGTGCAATATCACGCTCAACCTTAAAGCCGAGCGCTGTAATTGCGACAGATTCAGACGCAATGATATATTCCATACCATTTTCAGTCTCACGCGAACCGTAGATCAATGGGCGAATACCATTTGGATCACGGAAACCCACAAGGCCCTGACCGGTGATCATAGCAACAACCGCATAACCACCTTTGCAACGTTCATGCACACGTGATACCACGTGGAATACATCTTCAGCACTTGGTGTAAGTTTTGCGCGTTTTTGCAATTCGTGTGCAAATACGTTTAATAATACTTCTGAGTCTGAATCAGTGTTCATATGACGTAAGTCAGTCTTGAACAAGTCATCATGAATTTCAGCAGCATTGGTTAAGTTACCGTTATGTGCAAGCGTGATGCCATAAGGTGAGTTTACATAGAATGGCTGAGCTTCAGCACTGCTAGAAGAACCAGCAGTTGGGTAACGAACATGGCCAATACCATAATTACCCTGTAATGCACGCATATGACGTGTGTGGAACACATCACGTACCATACCCGTATCTTTACGCAGGAATAAACGACCATCCTGACAAGTTACGATCCCGGCTGCATCCTGTCCACGATGTTGTAACATCGTTAACGCATCAAACAACATTTGGTTAACAGGTGATTTACCAGCTATACCAACTACTCCACACATAGCAACCTCGCAGACAAGCTAGGGTTAATAAAAAGGATTATTTGTTGACTCACCCGATCCAGAACGTCCGTGCTTGTTCTGCGACTCAGATGGTAGGTCTGAAGATTTCTGAGCATCTTCAGACTGAATATGATGAAGTGCTTGATTTGCAGCATCTTTGGACAATTCGGTTGCCCAAGGCGCATATGGCAATAATGACTGAACCATTTTAGATTGTTTCCAATGTGGTGAACTTTCTACCCAAGGACCTAGCCCCTGCATAGTGATCAGCACCACCAACAATCCTTTTAAGCTTCCAAAAACACCACCTGCCAGTCGATTTAACGGACCGAGCTTTAATGTTTTCAAAATACTGTTCAATAACCATGTCGCGACCCAAGTCATGACTACAATCAACAATACAATAAATGCGAACGCGGCAATCTTCTGTACCACTGGATCTGTACTTAAAGATGTCATCGAAGGTGCAAGGACGGTTGCATACTTTGCCGCAATGACAAGTGCAAGAATCCATCCAATGAAGTTCGCAAAGGCTTTTACAAATCCTTGACGCAAACCGTTAAGCCCTCCAATGAGCAAAATAATCAGTATAAAGATATCAATGGTATTCATGATATTTACAATGCGTCTACGCAGTCTTTTACAAGTGTCGGACCTGTATATATGAGGCCACTATACACTTGTACAAGGCTTGCTCCTGCTTTTTGTTTCGCAACAGCATCTGCGCCCGATAAAATACCACCCACACCGATCAATGGAATTTGACCATTTAATACTTTAGCAAAAGCCGCCAAACATGCCGTACTTTTTTCAAAGACTGGCGCACCGGATAGACCACCAGCTTCATCACCAAATGGAAGGCCTTCAACACCTTCACGTGACAAAGTCGTATTGGTGACAATCAGACCATCAATTTTAAATTTTAACAATTGTTGTGCAATAAAATTAATATCTTCAGGTTCTAGATCTGGTGCAACTTTAAGTACTAAAGGTACATAATGTTGATTTTCATCCGCCAACTCGAGTTGACGTTTCTTGAGCGTCTCTAACAGTTCAGTCAAAGCATCACCGCTTTGTAAGCTGCGAAGATTTTTTGTGTTAGGAGATGAAATATTAACCGTAATATAAGAAGCGTAGTTATAAACTTTTTCTAGACAAATCAGATAATCGTCAACTGCTTTTTCAACAGGTGTGACTGCATTTTTACCGATATTGATCCCAAGTACACCCTTAAATTTTGCAGCTTTGACATTTTCGATCAACTGATCCACGCCATCGTTGTTAAAACCCATGCGGTTAATAATGGCTTTTGCTTTCGGTAAACGAAATAAACGAGGTTCAGGGTTCCCTGATTGTGGAAGTGGTGTAATTGTACCAATTTCAATAAAGCCGAAGCCCTGGCTCGCCAGCGCATCGATATAAGCACCGTTTTTATCAAGACCGGCTGCTAAACCAACTGGATTAGGAAATTCGATTCCCATACATGTCACTGGTTTAGACGCCACGTTTTGACGCATCATTCCCATCTTGTGAGAAGATTTCAACAGCGATAATGTCAGCTCATGTGCACGCTCTGGTGCTAAAGTAAACAACAAAGGGCGGGCTAGAGAATACAACATATCTATAAAAGTCTACTGCTTTTTAAGTCGGCATATTATAGGCACAGCACAAATAAAACACCATGCTTAGCAGATCTTTATTTTTACCGATTATTGTACACTCGCTGTTAATTTGACCTGTCCCGCTTCAGAACTTAATTCCATCTTTTCAATACTTAAGCCCATTTGAACCAATTGCGTCAAAAAATTGGCCACAATTGCATAATTTTCATGCATCACAGCAATCTGTATTTGCTCGCCGACTTGTTGCGATGCCACTGACAAGCCCTGTTGTTGCGACACACGCTGAACTTTTTCCAACGCACTCAGTTGTGTATCACCTGCTGGTTTCATCGTGACGGCATTACTTTGCATCCAAACAACAGTATCTTTAAGTTCATTCACGCGCTTTTGTTGAAAATTTGCAGCTTTGTTCATATAAAACAGTGCCGAACCAATCGCTGCCACTACAACAAAAATCGTGGTAAAGATCACCATGACTCGTTCACGAGTAGAAAGTTGGTCTAAATAATCAGTGATGCGCTCAATTTGCCCATCTATACGTTGCTGTAGGTTTTCCATTTTTGTCATTATTGTATTTTCACCAATCCAATCGCGCCGTTGGCACTTGGTTGAATATTCCCTAATTCAACTTTAAAACCTTGTTGTTTTAATTGATTGGTTAGGGTTTGTAGCACTTCTGCTGAATTAGCTTTTAACTCCATATTCAGCATCGAGGCTTCATAGCTGACACGATTTGCAGAAATTTGGTTTTGCATTAGAACAGGACCAACACGGCTCAGTAAGGACAGCGCCTGCGCATTGCCTGTTTGACTCTGACGCAATTGTGATTCGAACTGGCTTTTCAGCGTTTGTTCAGTGACAGGATAGCTTTGCCCAAACCAATATTTAAACTGATCAATCGCTTGTGCCGCAGTGATATTAGCCACTTTTTTGTATTGATACCAACGAACTGCATCATAGCTAAACTGAGTAATTAGAGCCGCAACCAAAACAGCTGCACATGCTTTCCAATAGCCACTCACACCCGTATTGGCTTTGGCTTTCGGCAAAACATTCAGTGGATGGTGTTTCGGTTTTTTTATATTGGGTAATTCATAATGAAAAGATTCAATGTGATCATGCGTTACAGCGGCTTCAAGACTATGCGTCTGATCTGAACTTAGATTTGAAATCTTATAGTTCGGCTGACCAATTTGATAATCTAAGTACAAAGCCAAATCATCAACGGATTGCCCGACATATTCACCATTTCGGACCAATAAATGACCGCTGACATTTGCCAAAACATGTTGCCCAGCTTCTGGGCTTGGCAAGACCAAAAAGTCAGGTAATAACGAAATGACTTTTACAGGAATTAGCGTCAAAGCATGCTGCATCGTTTCAAGTGTACTATGCGCAATCCCCATGACCGTTAATTCATCTGGACTTTGAAAATGATGCAATACTTTCATTGCATCCAAAGGCAAAATGACATATTCCTCAAGTAAATATTTTACGCCGTCTGGGCCAAGTTTTTTATATTGGTTTTTTGGAAAATTTTGCTGAATGATTTGTACATCACGACTTGGAAAAAAAACAACCGCTTCCTTTCCCGCATGTGGCTGAATTTCCTGAATCAATTGTTCAAGTGTCGATGACTGCTTCCAGAAATCCCCTTCTGACCATTGCCAAACCCCATTGGCTTCGGGCATCCATAAATACAACATTAATTTTTCTGCCGTTTTAATTGGTTTTTATGTTGATGGTATAAACGTTTTAATTTGTGTTGATAACCCTGGAGCAATGACCGCTTGTTCATAAATGCGCGCTTCTGCCAAAGCATAGGGATTAAAATATTCTGAGACCAAAACACTGGCCATATGTGCCACAACGTTCATATGGCATACCACTACAATAGACTCATACGGTAAATGTGACAACCATTCCACTGCAACTTTGGCATCATCTTCCGGTTTGATGGCATTACAAATAACCACAGGCACATGTGGAAAATGTTTTTGCAAAGATGAAAGTGTTTGCTGCGCCCGCAGTAGCGGACTCACCACAAAAACGTCTGGTTGAATTATATCTTTCAAATATGCTGCAGTTTCTGCCGCTTGAGTTTGTCCGCGCGCTGTTAAAGGACGCTTTTCATCATTCCCCATTACTGGCGGAGCAGCTTCGCCATGCCTAACCAATGTCAGTTGCATAAAATTTCCTTATTCTATTCCGCACATTATATACAGCCAGTATGACAAAGCTATGTGTATTGCATATTAATCAGCAAACTTAAACTTGCTGATGTGGCAAGACAAATTCAACGTCACTGCGATGTCCATTTTTCATCAATGACAATGCAATGTTCAGGGCCGGCGCACCTTCAAAAATCACTTCATACAATGCACTGGTAATTGGCATATACACACCGAGCTCTTCAGAGCGTGCGCGTACTTGCACAATCGTATTAATCCCTTCCGCAGTTTGTCCGAGTTCTTTGGTGGCTTGTTCTAAGCTTTTACCACTACCGAGTGCAAAGCCGACTTGGTAATTGCGGCTGAGTGGACTACTGCAAGTTGCAAATAAATCACCGACACCAGATAAACCTAGGAATGTTAATGGGTTTGCGCCTAATTTCACTGCAAAACGGCTCATTTCTGCCAAAGCACGTGTCAAAATCATACTCTTGGTATTTTCACCGACACCATAAGCCGCAGCTAGACCCATCGCGACTGCATAGATATTTTTCAGAGCACCGCCCAATTCCACGCCATGCACATCATCACTGGCAAATACACGGAATAACGCACTGTGTAGCGCTTGTTGAACTGCGTAACGAACCAGCTCAGATTGGCTTGCGATCACTGTTCCTGCTGGTTGTCCTGCAACAATTTCCTTCGCCAAGTTTGGCCCTGAAAGCACACCATAAGGGACTTCAGGAAGTTCTTCACGAATAATATCGCTCATAAAACTAAAGGTATTGGCTTCAATACCTTTGGTCAAAGACACCACTGCTTGTGAGGTTATAAAAGGTTTGATCTGCTGTAAAACACTACGGAAAGAATGGCTCGGAATGGCCACCAAAATAATGTCACGATTACATACTGCTTTTTCTAAATCTGAAACAGCGAGCAAACCGGCTTCTAATTGAAAATCTGGCAAGTAACGTTTATTGATATGTGTTGCATTGATATCCGCAGCCACCGCCTCATCACGAATCCATATCATGGTGTCACAGCCATTACGTACTGCAGTATTGGCCATCGCAGTACCAAAACTCCCACCACCCAACACCGTAACACGCAGTGCCGTTTTTTGGTCTACTGACACAGGGCTAACAAGACTTGCAAAATCAAGTTCTGACATTGTTCTTTTATCCTAATTTCTTTACTGATCGGTCTTGTTCAATCGACCTATTTTTCACTTTTATTGGTTTGCTTTATGCCAATGGCTTACAAAATCAGCAGACTGTATTTCAGCACGCGGTGGAATTGCTTTCACTGCTGTACCGATATAAATAATGCCTGAAATCAAATCGTTTTCCGTTAAACCCAAGGCTTGTTTAAACAATTTAGATTCAACCACCGCCCCACTACGCCACATAGTTGAAAAGCCCTGTGCTTGTAAAGAGAGCAAAAAGTTTTGTACTGCTGCGCCTGAACTTAAAATTTGTTCGAAATGCGGAACTTTGGGATGATCTTGTAATTGAGTTAAAGCCAAAACCAATAGTGGCGCACGAAATGGATGGTGTTTCACACGTTCCAACTGCGCTTCTTCTGTTTGTCCAGTATCGGCTAAAGCATGTGAAAGCAACTCACCAAATGCTTCACGTTCAGTTTCAGGAATAATCACGAAACGCGTAGGCTTAAGACGATGATGATCTGGCGCCGTTAAAGCGGCTTGAAACGCATTTTCCAATTGCTCAGCATTCGGCGCAGGTTCAATTAAATGACCAATCGACTGACGCTGATGAATATTTTGATGAACTGTATCAACTGCTGATTTTAGAATTGACATCTATACACTGTACTTTAAAACGTTTGCTCAAGATTAGCATATTCTCAATAACTTACTCTAGAATGTTTACATCAGACTCGGTGCTTATTTGTTAAGTCAGCTTTATTCACAGATTTACTATAAAAAAACCGCATAACTTGTACAGCAGTTCCCTGTTCTATAAGAAATTTTATGTTCAAATAAATCAAATTGTTTCTAACTCGGGGCACCGCATGACAAAATTCAACAAAACTGTTGCCATTGTTAGCACGCTAAGCGCAACTGTGCTTTTAGCTGCATGTACATCAACGCCAACAAAATCTTTAGCGATTCAAAAACCAAATAATCAATATGAAGTGACTGCCGTAGGTAAAACCAGTTTAGCGGCAAAAAATAATGCAATTGCAGCTGCAAATAGTACCTGTGGTAAAAATGCGACCCCTGTCGTGGTGGATGAAAAGCAAGAATACAACGGAGTTTTAAAAGGCGTGGTCGATGAAAAGACAGGTCAAATGATTCAGGCGGCGGCTGGCGTACTTGGCACCATTACTGGAAATAGCGGTAGCATCAGCAAAGATGATGATTACCAAACCGTACTAACCTTTAGTTGCCGTGCAAACTAAAACGCTAGTCTGTGATTTTGTTTTGTCATTAACTCAAAATGAAATAGTCGACATGAAATAAAAAAGCCTGCAAATCTGCAGGCTTTTTAGAAGCAAAATTAGCAATAACCGTCTAAACGGGTTAAAGGTAATTTTTGACCAATGGCTTTTTCAATTTCAGGCAGTGAAAAAGCATCATCTTCAGACAAGAAACTAATACTCACACCACGAGTACCCGCACGACCTGTACGACCGATACGGTGTACATAATCATCCGACTGTTCAGGAAGTGTGAAGTTCACTACATGAGAAACACCATCGACATGGATACCACGACCCGCAACGTCTGTTGCAATCATGATGTTATGTTGACCATTTTTGAACTGATCAAGCATTTTCAAACGCTTATCTTGAGCGATTTCACCTGACAACATCACCACTTTATAACCGTCTTTTTTGAGATGATCATAAAGTTTACGCACTTGATCACGACGATTGGCAAAGATCATAACTTTTTCAATTGGTTCATCACGTAAGATGTCTTCCAGCAATTTATATTTATCAGACTTCGCCACCATGTAGACACGTTGCTCTACATCTGCATTAGTTTTTTTCTCAGGTTCAATTTCAACAGTTACTGGTTCAAACAACCATTGCTGTGCCAAATTTAAAACGTCATAACTAAATGTTGCAGAGAACATCAAAGTTTGTCGTTGTTCTTTACGTGGTGAAAAGCGCACGATACGTTTTACAGATGGGATAAAGCCCATATCTAATAAACGGTCAGCTTCATCAATCACTAAAAATTCTATTTGATCGAGCCAAACTTCTTTTTGTTCAACAAAGTCAATTAAGCGACCCGGTGTCGCCACCATAATGTCGACAAAATTACGATTTAATAGATTTTTTTGCTTATCAAAATCTACCCCACCGAGCAAAGTCATGACATTGAGATCAGTGTATTTCACTAATTCTTTTGCATCACTTTCAATTTGCAAAGCAAGTTCGCGCGTTGGTGCAAGAATCAATGCACGCGGTTCACCACGATAACGCTGTTCCTTAATTGGATTATTCAACAAGTCATTGATCACACTGACCAAGAAAGCCGCAGTCTTACCAGTACCAGTTTGAGCACGACCAATAGCGTCATGTCCAGCCAATGTAAATTTTAAAACCTTTTGCTGAATAGGCGTCATATCCTTAAAACCTAAAGCATCAATGGCTTTTTTAAGGTTCGGATGTAAATTTAAGGTTTCAAAACCTGATGACATATAGATGTGCCCTAATTGAATAATCACAAAATTGCTGAAGCATTATAAACAAAAAACGCCCCAATTTACATTGGAGCGTTTTTGAGTACATTCAGACGATTAGTCTAAAGGTTGTACTTCTTCAGCTTGGAAGCCTTTTTGACCTTTAACAACGCTGAATTCTACGCGTTGACCGTCACGAAGTGAACGGTGGCCTTCGCCCATAATTGCGCGGAAATGAACGAATACGTCGTCGCCGCCGTTACGTTGAATAAAGCCGAAGCCTTTAGTGTCGTTGAACCATTTAACAACGCCTTGTTCACGAGCTGTCATAAGTTAATCCTTATCGTATTTAAAAAAGAAGGACCACCCGGTGTTGCAAACAGCAGACCAAACAAGGTTAAAAAAAATATTTTTATTTCTAAGCTTGTAATCATTCTGTAAAACTATCAACAAAATCCCGGTTACATCCAAATATATCAAGAGTTAAGAGGCTTCACAGCCAACAAAAATCTTAACAACGCAACGAGCTTAACACGGGTTTACCGCAATTAATAGATTTTTTTGATCTATTTTCCTTTTGAATATTCTTATTTTTTCACATCGTTTGAGTTATAAATCACAAAGGATTTTTACCTATTTTAGGTTGGGATTTGGCACTGTATTTGCTAATATTTCCATTGAAATGTAAACATGTTGGATCTGCTTCGTGAGTGACAGCCAAAATTCGCTTTTAACTGTAGATGCAATGGGTAAACCCTGCCCGATGCCACTATTGATGCTCAAAAAAGCTTTAAAGAAAAGTCCAGACCAATCTTTATTGTTAAAGTCATCCGATCCGCACAGCCAACAAGATGTATCACGATACTGTCAAATACATCAGTTAAACTGTGAAATGCGCAAAATTTCCGATTCTGAGTTTCATTACTTGATTGAATCTTAAAAAGATTCAGTTAAACTAAATTGCTTCATAATTGAATAAAAGTTTACATTTCTATACCCAATTTTCCATAATTTACGGAAATATTGGATTAAGATGAATCTTAGTTATTGGGCTTACCCATTTTAATTCTCAAGGAGAAAACATGAGTGACAGCAGCAATCAATTGATGCCCCTGTCATTATCGGCACCTGGGGTGAATCTTGGTGCTTATATTAGTACTGTTAATCAGATTCCAATTTTATCGGCCGAACAAGAAAAAGAGCTGGCCGAACGTTATTATTATGACCAAGATTTAGACGCAGCTAAAATGCTTGTGATGTCACATCTTCGTTTTGTTGTACATATCGCACGTAGCTATGCAGGCTACGGCTTGCCACAAGGTGACCTGATTCAAGAAGGTAACTTGGGCTTAATGAAAGCGGTAAAACGTTTTGACCCAAACATGGGCGTACGTCTCGTATCTTTTGCTGTGCATTGGATTAAAGCAGAAATTCATGAATATGTGATTCGTAACTGGCGTATTGTCAAAATTGCGACCACTAAAGCGCAGCGTAAATTATTCTTTAATTTACGTAGCTTAAAAAAGTCATCTAAAAAATTAACTTTGGCTGAAGCACAGTCGATTGCCAATGACTTAAATGTAACACCTGAACAAGTCTTGGAAATGGAAGGCCGTTTAACCGCTTATGATGCTGCCTTTGAAGCTCAAGGTGATGACGACGATGAAGGTTCGACCCATGTCGCTCCTGCCCTTTATCTCGAAGATAACCGTTACGACCCTGCGCGTTTAGCGGAAGATGAAGATTACGAAGAACAAAGCACTTCAGCTTTACATGAAGCCATGGATCAGTTGGATGACCGTTCACGTAACATCTTACAACGTCGCTGGTTAGATGACGAAAAGTCGACGCTGCATGAATTGGCGGCGGAATATAATGTATCTGCTGAACGTATTCGTCAGTTGGAAAAAAATGCGATGGAAAAAATTAAAGTCGCAATGTCCTCAAACTAAGTTGAAGGCTTTTCCAGTCATTCTTAAAAAGAGCATTTCGATGCTCTTTTTTATGTCTGAATAGTATTGAATGACAAGCTACAACACAAAAACTTTGGGCATTTTTGCTTTAACCCTGCGTGCTAAATATGCTATGGTTATGCGCAAATTTTGTTAAGGTGAATGCACATGTGGATTGCCATTTCCGCACTTAACTTAGCTTTTGCTGTAATGCTTGGTGCCTTTGGTGCACACGGATTAAAAGCTCGCGCGACTGAAGCCCAAGTGGCTTGGTGGCAAACTGCAACGGACTATTTCTTTTATCATGCACTGGGCTTACTTGCCCTCGCGATCTTATCCAAAGTCATTCCCCAACTTCCAATAAAAGCCAGTTTCCTACTTATACAAATTGGTATTTTCTTCTTCTGTGGTTCTTTATATGTGATGGCTCTAGGTTTACCACGCAGTCTCGGTGCCATTACTCCAATTGGTGGAGCGCTGATGATTGCTGGATGGCTCATATTGGCATGGAATGCGTTTAAATACGCAAAATAATCAACAGCAGAATTGGCCTTACTCAACAGGCAAGGCAGCAAGAATGGAATCCGCAAATGCAAATCTATTTAAACGGCGAAGCTACACAAACCGAATGTGTCAACCTCTTGCAATTGGTTCAACAATTACAACTGGAAGGCAAACGCTTCGCTGTTGAAAAAAATGAAATGATCATCTCGAAAAGTAAATTGGAACAAACCCCAATTACTGAGCAAGATCATATTGAAATTATTCATGCCGTAGGTGGCGGCTAAAATGGAGCTCCCATGGAAGATACACCCCTAATCATTGGTTCACGTACATTTAATTCACGACTTTTAGTTGGTACAGGTAAGTACAAGGACTTAACGGAAACTGACCAGGCCATTCAAGCCAGTGGTGCTGAAATTGTGACCGTTGCCATTCGCCGTGTGAATATTGGTCAACATCCAGACCAGCCAAACTTGCTTTCTGTAGTTCCACCTGAGAAATATACGATTTTGCCAAATACAGCCGGTTGTTTCGATGCGAACAGCGCGGTTCGTACTTGTATGTTGGCGCGTGAACTATTAGATGGTCACAATCTGGTTAAACTTGAGGTTTTAGGGGATGAGAAAACCCTATATCCAAATATTACTGAGACTTTAAAAGCTGCACGTACATTGATTGACGATGGCTTTGAAATCATGGTTTATACCTCAGATGACCCAATTGTGGCACAAGAACTGGAAAGCATGGGCTGTGTAGCGATTATGCCTTTAGGTAGTCTTATTGGCTCAGGTTTAGGTATTCTCAACCCACACACCATTTCGATCATTAAAGACAATGCCAAAGTACCTGTTTTGGTCGATGCTGGTGTCGGTACAGCAAGTGATGCAGCGATAGCGATGGAATTGGGCTGTGATGGCGTATTAATGAATACAGCAATTGCAGCTGCACAAAACCCTGTTCTGATGGCTTCAGCGATGAAAAAAGCAGTTGAAGCAGGACGTGAAGCATTCCTAGCAGGACGTATGCCGCGTAAACGCATGGCAAATGCCAGTTCACCTGAAACTGGATACTTCTTTAAATAAGAACTCATTCACGGTATAAAAGAGGACTCCATTGAGTCCTTTTTTTGATTTTGAAAACCTGATAACAATGAAAATATCCCATATATTTTGTACTTTGAGTCTTTGTGTCGCATCTAGTTGGCTGTCTGCCCAAGTGCCCAGCACAGCCAAATCACTCGCGCCTCAAGGTTGGGACATTTTGATGGCTACGACTGGCGACCTAAACAAAGATCAAATGCCAGATATTGCGATGATCGTGGAAAAACAAAAAGTCGATGTGGTGACCTATGATGACGATGGCAAAGTCGTTCATAACCATCCACGACAACTCATCGTATTTTTTAAAACCGCAAAGGGATATCAACGTATCGTAGAAAACAACAGTATCCCAGTCGCTCAGCAACCGAATTCATGCTTACTTGATCCACTTGCTGAAGCAGAAGACATCCAAATCAGTAAAGGCAATTTACTCGTTCATTTTAGTTATTTTATGGCTTGTGGTGGCTGGGAATGGCCCCGACATAGTTATACCTTCCGTTGGCAAAATCAACGCTTTGACCTGATTGGTTTTGACTACAATAGCTTTCACCGCGCTTCTGGTGAAGAAACATCGAAAAGTTATAATTTTTCGACCTTAAAACGTAAGGAAATTGTAGGCGGCAATATGTTTGAAGATGCAAAAACTCAAACCAAATGGTCAAGCTTCAAAGCACCACAACAACTGACGCTTAAAAATATTAACTTTGATGATTTCTATACACAGTTCGAGTACTAAGTTGAACCTGAGCAATGCCAATCTAGCAATAAAAAAACCGCCAATTTCGGCGGTCTTTTTTAATTCAATTTGAATACACAACTTAAGGAATTAAACCTTCATCTCGCATCGCAATTTGAACTGATTGGCGCTCTGCAACTTTGTTGCGTAATGCAATGATATTTTTATATGGCGTTAAATCATGACCGATGCCATTTGACCAATTTGTCAGTACAAAGAGATAAGCATCTGCTGGGCCAAAGTTATCATCGACCAAATAGTCGTTATCCGATTCACCAATCGCTTTATCGATATATGTCAATAAACGATCAATTTCTGCATAAGCTTTTTCTTTAGCGTCTGCATCTAGTGGAGCACCAAAGAATACGGCATAAGCATCATGTAATTCTGAGTTCAAATAGCCAAGCCATTCTAAAACTTTGGCACGACCTAAACCTGATGGTGGAATTAAGTCTTGTTTTGGATCATGCTGTGCAAGAAACGGTAAAATTGCCACGTTCTCGGTCAGGATCAAACCTGGGTTAATTTCTAATGCAGGTACATAACCTTTTGGGTTGATCTCGTAATAATCCACCCCTTTTTCTGTTTTATGGTTTTTTAGGTCAACACGGACCAAATCAAAATCGACATTAATTTCATTTAAAATAATATGTGATGCTAATGAACATGCACCTGGAGAATAATAAAGCTTCATATCTGATCCTTGTTATGTACTATTCAATGTTTTAAATCTCTTCTGTCAAACTTTCAAGTGATCAAACCTGTAAATTGCAAAAAAGCGTAAATGCTGAAACACATATACTCATTGACTATTATCCATATTTAAGAAGATTTCAAGTCACTGTGTTATGCATTTTTATACTCAGTTGTTTTAACATAGCCGCGTTTAAGATTTGATGAAAAGTTACCGTGTTACAACTTAAAAAAGAACAATGGTTTTCCAATATTCGTACCGATGTGCTTGCAGGCTTGGTGGTTGGACTTGCGTTGATTCCAGAATCCATCGCCTTTTCAGCTATTGCTGGGGTTGACCCTCAGGTTGGTTTGTACGCTTCGTTTTGTATTGCCGTCACCATTGCCTTTTTTGGTGGTCGTACAGCAATGATTTCAGCTGCTACGGGTGCGATGGCCTTACTTATGATCACGTTAGTCAAAGATCATGGTTTGCAATACCTTTTGGTTGCCACGATTTTAACTGGTGTGATTCAGTTCATTGCTGGCTATTTTAAAGTCGCAAGACTTATGCGCTTCGTCTCGCAGTCAGTGGTGTATGGTTTTTTAAATGCACTCGCGATTTTGATTTTTGTCGCACAGCTACCTGAAATGTCAAAGATGGATAGTTTAGGCTATGTCTTTATGCTTTTAGGGCTTGCGATTATTTATCTTTTTCCATATCTACCTAAAATTGGCAAAGCCATCCCATCACCGCTGATTTGCATTATTGTCCTCAGTGGTTTGGCATTATTTTTAGGTGCTGACCTGCGTACTGTGAGTGATTTGGGTAAGTTTCCAGAGACTTTACCTATTTTCTTGATTCCTGAAATTCCTTTCAATCTTGAAACCTTCACGATTATTTTCCCTTATTCCATCACCCTTGCAACAGTTGGCCTATTAGAAACCATGATGACCACGACAGTGATCAATGAAGTCACTGGAACTGAAGGAGATCGTCATCAGGAATGTCGTGGTCAAGGGATTGCCAATATTGTCAGTGGCTTTATGGGCGGCATGGCTGGATGTGCCATGATTGGGCAGTCGATTATTAATGTTAGTTCTGGCGCGCGAACTCGCCTTTCCACTTTGGTTGCAGGTGTATTTTTGTTGTGTTTAGTGATGTTCTTAAAAGACTGGCTGGCTTATGTCCCAATGGCGGCCTTAGTCGCGATTATGGTTATGGTATCGTTTACCACTTTCCAATGGAAATCAGTCAAGCAATTTTCGAAGCATCCGATGTCTTTTAATGTCGTAATGATTGCTGTGGTGATCGTGGTGCTTGCAACACATAATTTAGCCCTTGGCGTAATGGTTGGCGTGCTCCTCTCTGCGTTGTTTATTATCAATCAACTGGAAAGCTCGGTAAAAGTCACATCTGAACTTAAAGACAATATTCGTAGCTACACAGTCTATGGACAAATTTTCTTTAGTAGCTCTGAGACTTTTTATCAATTTTTTGATTTTCAGGAGAGGGTTAGTCATGTGCGAATTGATCTGAGTCATGCACATATTTGGGATATTACTTCTGTTAATATTTTGAAGAATGTCGTGCAAAAATTTGAATCAAGACAGATTCAAGTAGAGGTTTTTGGCTTAAATGAAGCAAGTAGCACTTTACTTGACCGTGTCAGTGAATAATGATTTTTGAAATGTTGACTTTAAATCCAATCAATTTTCAATAAAATGTGACCTATTGAGACCCTATGCAGGATATATATAGCAAAGGGTTTCGAAGCTAAGAAGTGTAATGACATTACATAAAATACTAAGCCTATAAAAAAGAGAAAAATTCACCATTCATTCGATTTAACTGTATAATTCATCTCATAAAATTATAACTATCAAAAATAAAACAAAGATTTGATGTGACTTTCTATTTATTTTTTTAAATTGTGGATACACAAAATTGGGGGAATTTTGATGGTATGGTTTTGGTCACGACACTGCATTCAAGCAAATCGGCTGCTGGTCTTAGCGAGTCTATTTTGCCTGCTATGTTGTATTGCTATACCCACTTTTGCCAATTCCACCACACAGATCTCAAGCCGTCATTGTCCTGTTGAAATCACCCATATTGCTACAGCTAAAAGTGCTGTCGAGCAAGAGCGCCCACGTACAGGTTGGCAAAATCTGCAAAAGCTTCCAGACACTTGGAATAAACGTTGGCCGGATTATCATGGTATCGCTTGGTACAAAATCCAATTTAAGTTGAACTGTGAACTCCATCAGTTAAATCAACCCATTGCTATCGCTATACAAGGCATCACCCAAAGTGGTCGGGTTT
Organism: Acinetobacter amyesii; assembly: GCF_023499985.1. NCBI lineage: Bacteria > Pseudomonadati > Pseudomonadota > Gammaproteobacteria > Moraxellales > Moraxellaceae > Acinetobacter > Acinetobacter amyesii. Next base: position 378,136 of record NZ_JAMCOU010000013.1, read on the forward strand.
ATATCAACGATGCCCTACTTTGGCAAGATTACATTTCAGCAGAACATTTTTCACGAAGCCAACATCATCCTAGACTATTGAACTTGCCTAGCTCGAGTTTAAAGCAAGGTGTAAATACCATTTGGGTACAAGTGTATGGTTCGGTGACCCAAAAATCAGGACTCAGTTCAGTTCAAATTGGGGAATACCCGCAAGTCTATGACACCTTTAAAATTTGGTTACTCGAACAACGACAATTAGTCGAACTCAATACGATGATTAATTTCGTCGTGGCTGTGTTCTTTTTTTTAGCATGGCTCGCCAATCGTAATGAAAGAGCTTACTTATGGTTAACCATCACTGGTATGTGTTGGGTGTTTTATAGCCTGTGTATTATTTTTAATGGGCCAATTGCATTTCTAACCACCGTACAGATCGACCGTATGCAAAATATCATTTTCTGCTTTTATACGGTTTTTGGCTGTATTGGTGCATGGTATTTTGCAAACCACCCATTTCCAAAAATTCAGAAACTGTTATTAAGTCTTGCCACCATCGCCGCTCTCTGTATAGGTTTTGCGCCAGAGGCTTATTTAAAGACCGTCATCCAAATTTGTTTTAGCTTCTTTGTTTTGGTCTTTGTGGCCAAATGTATTAGCTACCCCTATTTAGCCTATAAAGCCAAAATGGCTGAAACCTATTTGCTTGCAACGCTGTATTTGATTTATTTACCGATTGCGGTACATGATGCGCACTTTATGATGACCATGGAAGGCCATGCGCTCTCACCATATACTGGCCCACTAACCACCCTCGTTTTGGGCGGCGTACTGGCTTTGCGTTTAGCTCGACACACGCGTCAAATTGAGCGTTTTAATAAGACCTTAACTGAAAATGTACAACGAGCTGAACTGAAACTCGCTACCTCACTTGGTCAACAACATCAACTCGCGCTTGAAAATGCACGACTTCAAGAACGAATTCATTTATCTCATGACTTACATGATGGTTTAGGCGGATCAATTGTCCGTTCAATTTTACTGTTAGAACAAAATGACAAAATTGAAAAACCACAAATCATGTCGATGCTTAAACTGTTCCGTAATGATTTAAGACAAGTCATCGATTCAGGTTCAAGTATAGGGACGAAAGTTCCAGACACCCCGGTCGAATGGGCAGCACCGATTCGCCATCGCTTTGTACAGCTCTTTGAAGAATTAGACATGAGCTCAAGCTGGAAATTTGCTACCGAATGGATTCACTCACCCTCTGCGACCCAATGTCTCAATTTGACTCGTGTCGCAGAAGAAACCCTGACCAATATTTTAAAACACAGTCAAGCCAACAAAGTTCATTTCAGTTTGTGCCAAACAGAAACTCAGTTGGTATTACGTATTGAAGATAACGGTATAGGCTTCAACCCTAACGATGTTGAACAAGGTCTACATGTTGGTCTACATAGTATGCAAACACGAATCCATCGTATCGGTGGTGAATTTAAAATACAGTCACAGCCGGGTTCCACCGTTCTTGAGGCCATTTTGCCATTTAAATCTGATGGTGCTGACAGTGAAGATCTTGATGAAAAAACAGCCTAGATTAATGTTAATTCATGACTTTTGAGCTGAGTAATTCACTGTACATGGCAAATGCTCAGCACGGCTCCAATCGGTAAGATTGAGCAAAAAGCGGATTTATTCACGGTAAAAATTTGACTTGTGTATCTCAGGACTTAAAATACGGCATTCGAATTTTTTACATTTGCCAAAGTTATGTCGAACGATCAATTAGACCAGCACGCAGTAGATCTGGATAACCTGAACGAACACCGTGAAATCGTGACGTTTATGCGCCGCTCTGCGCCACTTAATACTTCGCAACGTACTGCGCTGGAACAATATGGTCATCTAATTTTGGAATATCCTGTTGGGGATTTGCGTCAGCATTTTGAACACCCTGAACGTCCATTAACTGTTGAGATCGGTTTTGGTATGGGGCGTTCTTTGGTACTAATGGCAAAAGCAAACCCTGAACGTAACTTTGTCGGTATTGAAGTACATGTTCCGGGTATCGCTCAATGTGTGTATGAAGCCGGTCTTGCAGGTTTAACTAACCTTCGAGTATTGGATGCTGATGCCATCCAAGTGCTACGTGAAATGCCAGACAACAGTATTAACACTGTGCAATTATACTTCCCAGATCCATGGCAGAAGAAACGTCATTTCAAACGTCGTTTTGTATCTCATGACCGTATGCCATTGGTTGAAGAAAAATTAGAAATCGGCGGTACATTCCACTCAGCGACTGACTGGGAACCGTATGCTGAATGGATGATCGAAGTTCTTGAAGAACGCCCACGTCTTGAAAACCTTGCGGGTAAAGGCAATAGCTACCCTCGCCCAGACTGGCGTCCACAAACTAAGTTTGAACGTCGCGGAATTGAAGCAGGCCATAAAATTAATGACTTCATCTTCAAAAAAGTATATTAATTTTTGAATGAAGCAAAAAACCACCGTTAGCGGTGGTTTTTTATTGCTGTTTTTGATCTAAGATTTATCTGTGTTGTATCAAATCAAATAAAATGAATAACCACTAAGCTACTTGCGCTTGGAGCTGACTTTGTCGAATCATATCCACGGCTTTTTCAGCAATCATCACTGTCGGTGCATTGGTATTGCCATTCACCACAGAAGGCATGATGGAAGCATCGACGACACGGAGGTTTTGAATGCCGTAGACTTTCAATTCAGGGTCAACTACAGACATCTCATCTATGCCCATTTTACAACTACCGACAGGGTGATAAACCGTATCCACACGCTGACGTAAGATTGCACGTATATCATCATCTGTTTTGACCTGTGAGGTAAATAAATCTTGCTGATAATGACTCGATAAATACGGCGACATCATTAACTGCTGCGTCAACTTAAAGCCTTGTACCAAATCTTCTAAATCCTGCTCATCCCCTAAAAAGTTTGGATCAATCAATAATGGATCATTGACACTGGAACCACTTAGTTTGATCGTGCCGCGACTTCTTGGATTGAGCAGACACACATGACACGATAAACCATGGCTTGTATGAAATTTCCGTGCATGGTCATCTACTAACGCCACGACAAAGTGTAATTGCAAATTTGGTATCGCTAAATCGGGTGAAGACTTTAGAAAACCGCCACATTCTGCAAAATTTGAAGCAATCATACCCCTTCGTTCCTTACGATAGCGACTGAACTGCTTGAACATATCAATTGAGCCGGGTAAAGACATGCCAAATGTGCCTTGGTATTCTTTGACTTTATAACCAAAAATGAAATCGGGATGGTCGTGGAAGTTCTTTCCTACACCCGGTAAATGGTGTTTCACTTCAATGCCATGCGCTTGGAGTTCGCTCTGGTCGCCTACTCCAGACAACATTAAAATCTGCGGTGACTGCATCGCTCCGGCACTGAGTAAAACCTCCCGTCTGGCTTTTAGGTGTTTCATTTGCCCTGCATGTTGTACTTCTACGCCAGTCGCGACTTGATGCTCTATGGTAATTTTATGCGTTGTTGCTTTGGTCAATACAGTTAAATTTGGTCGGTTTAAATGCGGAAACAAATAAGCACGCGCCACACTACAACGCTCTCCATTGATATGTGTTACCTGATAAACCCCTAAGCCTTCTTGTTCTGCGCCATTAAAATCATCAAGGACTTTATGGCCTTGTGCACGAGCCGCTTCGGTATAGCGTTGATGGAAAATATTGTCACTTTGTACATCTGTAACAGATAGAGGGCCGTCATTACCGTGGAATTCATTCTGTATTCGGTTGTTATTTTCTGAGCGAATAAAATATGGCAAGACCTCGTCGTATGACCAGCCAGTATTGCCCTGTACCGCCCATTGATCATAGTCATTTTTATGTCCACGAATATAAATCATGGCATTAATACTGGATGAACCGCCAAGGCATTTTCCACGTGGTTGATAGCCTTTACGACCATTCAAGCCAGCTTGAGGCACAGTTTCAAAGGCCCAATTATTGATCTTGGTCGGCAAGCTCACCACGCATGCAGCTGGAATATTGACCGTCCACTGATCACCTTGCCCGCCTGCTTCTAGTAAGCACACAGATATATGTGGATCTTCACTGAGGCGTGCAGCCAGTACGCACCCCGCACTTCCACCACCAATCACAATGTAATCAAATTCCATTTTTGACATTATTTTCATCCAATTTATTATTTTTATAAATGCACAATAATGGATTTAACGCTGACAGAAAAGTTTCTTTCTTAAAATAATGAGCGCCATACCGAGCAAGAAAAATGAGACTATTGATCAAAATTTTGATGCAAGTTTCACTCATGCAACGTAGTAACTATATCGGTGAAAATGATCGATAAACTTAATACACTCAAACTTGGTCTTTATTCTTTTAATCCATAGCCGTTTTAAATGCACTGTAAGCTGCATAGCTAAAGATTTGACTGAAACAATAAATTTGATCAAAGCCTATTTCCGTCAGTAAGCTTTGATAGTGCTGCTGGCTAATCAGTTCAAAATCATCTTCTAAACGCTGCATCATTTTTGTCGCTTGCGCAGCAGATAAACCTTGCATTTGGCAAAATTCAGGCAGGACACGCTGCTCAAAATTCGAATGAGTTTGCATCAAGTCAAAACTTAAAAAAATGCCATGCGGTTTAAGTAATTCAAAAGCTTTAGTTAAAAATTCATTTTTTTCGGACAATGGAATGAAATGCGTCACCAAGATACTCAGCACCGCATCAAAACAACTCGCCTGCTCAAAAGTAGTGTGACTGCCCAAAACAAATTTGACGCGATGCAACTGTCCAGCAGCTTCAACACGTTGGCGTGTTTGATTCAGCATGTTTTCAGACAATTCTGTAACGGTAAATGACCATGTTGGATTCAAGGCCATGAGATAACCCAATTCATAGCCCGTCCCACATCCAATGATCAGTACATGGGCACCTTCAGCGACATGGCAATTCAACACCGCCTGAATTTGTTGATGGACAAGTTCATAGCCGGGAATTAATTTTCGTATATGTGCATCATAACTTTCGACCACTTTTGGGCTATTAAAATCTTTTGCCATGTAACATCCTGTTTGACATGTATGTCTAAGCTAATAAATATTCATTATTCTATACGGATTATTTATTTCTGATGATGCCCAAGAATCTGCTGACTCAACATTTCATAGACCGCTTTCAGATCGACTTGATCAGCTTGCTCAAGCATATGGGCGTGCATTTGCATGATATTTTGATCCCCACGCATTGCAGGACCTGTTTGCATGTTACGTGGTTCAGCCTGAGTAGCTTTATTAGCTGTCTCTAAAATCAAAGGATAAAGTAAGCTAAATTCGACTTGTTTTGCATCAACAATCTGCTTTGCCATGTCATAACAATAATTACTAAAATTACAGGCAAACACCGCAGCAAGATGCAGACTTAAACGCTGTGCCGAATCATATTGATAAACCCTTTGGCTTATGCTGTTTGCTAAATCTGTAAGTGTCCTCAAATCTGTAGAATCCGCCGCTTCTACAAAGATCGGTGTCGACGTCCAGTCCACATCTCGGTCTAAACTAAAGGTTTGTAAAGGATAAAACACACCTGCTCGCGAATGCTGTTGGGTCAGTACCGTGATATTGGTGCTACCAGACGTATGCACAATCAAAACCTGTGGCACATAGGCTGTAACTTGCTGAATAATGGTTGCAATCGACTGGTCGCTCACCGCAATGATCAAAAGATCAATCTCAGCATTCAACTCAGTTGGGGTATGAATGGCTTCTGCACCTACAGTTGCTGCAAGTTTTTCTGCATTATCAAGATTTCGCGCATAAACTTGCACAATGTGATGTTGTGGATGAAGCACATTGAGCAAATGATGTGCAACACGACCTGCACCCACAATACTGATTCGCATATAGTTCTAACTCATTTTGGATGGCTACAGCATGTCAGGAAAATATCCGACGTGCAAATCGAGTCGTATCGATAGAATGATTTATTTTCAATTCTTTACATCAGTTTCGCTCAGATAAGACAAAAAAGGGATGCGCTTCATCCCTTTTGCTAGACGTCAATCTGAGTCTGATTCGTATCTTGCCCATTTCAATCTAGACAATATCCACGATATACACTTTAGCTTTTACGATTTACCAATGATTTGATTCAGAGTCTGTAGGTATTGTTCTGCATCGCGGCGCGCATTGAATTTCTTTTCAAATACACCTGTGTTTTGCACACTATTGGGCGTGTATTCTACCGACACAACAAAGGTATCAAGCAAATCTCTATTAATCCGAATTGCAATAATATGATGTGAGTTTAAATAAAAACCTTCATCAACCTTAACTAACATGACCCGCCTCAAAATCTTGCATAATGAAATAGATAAAAAATCTAAACATTCATGAACTTGGATGCCTTACCGCATACAGTCATTCATATGTTAGACCTATTTTATTGTAGCGCCATTATGTGATTTATGTTGCAATTATTATGCAATTTAAATAAATACTCAGAGAAAATTCTTGAGTTTCAGCCATCTAAACATGATTGATTTTCAATTCTAGCTAAAGATTGAATAAAAAAATTGGATATAAAAAAAGCCTGTTGCCATAGCCATGACAACAGACTCATTTTAGTAAGACTGATTTAACTCAAATCAATCTTACTGAGAAGTAGAACGATTAAACACTCAACATACTGTTTAAGGTTTCTGATACATTCTTCGATTTCACGACAGGTTTAAGCGCTTCAAGTTCGGCTTTAACTTCACTACGCTGCGGCTCTGCCAACGTGTACCAACGGGACAAAATTTGCAGTAACCGTGAACCGACAATTGGATTTTTCTCATCGAGGAATTTTGCTAATTCAACAATATGCTGCACACCAAAGCTCCAAGTGTTGACAGGATTGCTATTTAAACCACCAGTAACCGCACGAATACGGTTCGGCACTTTCAAGTCATAATCAGGATGAGCAGTCAGTGCCTTAATGGTTTCCGCAGTTGCTTTCGGATGTGCCGCTTGCAACATAAACCATTGGTCCATCGACAAAGCTTCATTTTTAAAGCGTGTATAGAAGGTTTCTAAAGCTTGCTGTGCTTGTGGTGCATCATTCCAAACCAATACTTTTAAAGCACCAAGGCGTTCAGACATATTGCCTGTTGAGCTGAATTGTTCATAAGCCAATTCAAATACAGAAGCATCACCTTGACGTGCCATCATACTCAACATGATGTTTTTCAATGCACGAACACCCATAGCTTGTGAAAACTCTTTCTGCGCATCTGGGTCTAAAGTTGCATAAGTCTCTTTAAAGAATGAACCTAGCTCACGTGCCACACGACTTAACAGTGCTTCACGCTGTTCTTGCACTTGGGCAGGACTGTAGTCGGTATCAATACGACTACCTAAATAACCCTCTGTCGGTACATCGAATAAACGTGAAGCAAGTAATGGATCACGCTCAACCAATGCTGGTAATGTATTTTGAATAGCTTGAACATAGATGTCGGCATCATGGCCATTTAACAAAATACGTTCTAACAAGGTTTGGCTGGCTTGCCATTGGTTAAAACCATTCGGCTCGTACTGCATTAGGAAAGCAAGCTCTTCATCTGAATAGTTAAATTCAAGATTAACAGGTGCAGAGAAATTACGCAGTAAAGACACAACAGGCTGGGTTTTTACACCGCTAAATGTAATGGTTGCAGTATCGGTATCAAATAAATACACGCCATCTTTGATGCCATTTTCAACCAATGCATCTGAGCTGAGAACTAACTGTTCACCACTCGTCGCATCAAACAATGCCAAAGCCACAGGAATAGGCACAGCTTTTAAATTTGGATATTTCGGATGAGCTTTTAAGCTTTGTTTCAAGCTTAAAGTATAGGTTTGATTTGCAGCATCGTACTCACCTTTTGCTTCAAGTTTTGGTGTACCCGGTTGGTTATACCAAATCAAGAAACTCGATAAATCTACACCTGATCCCGCTGTTAGTGCTGCTACCCAATCTTCAACAGTCACGGCTTGACCATCATGGCGTTTGAAATATTCGTCTGTACCTGCACGGAATTTTTCTTTGCCCAACAATGTCGCCATCATGCGGTTAATTTCCGCACCTTTTTCGTACACTGTTGCGGTATAGAAGTTATTAATTTCAACAAAATGATCTGGACGCGGTGGATGTGAAAGCGGGCCTGAATCTTCTGGGAACTGATGTGATTTTAATACTGCAACATCATCGATTCGTTGTACCGCAGCAGATTGTAAATCTTCTGAGAACGACTGATCACGGAATACCGTCAAACCTTCTTTTAAACAAAGTTGGAACCAATCACGACATGTAATACGGTTACCTGTCCAGTTATGGAAGTATTCATGGGCAATCACAGACTGAACACGCATGATCGCTGCATCTGTGGTGTATTCTTCATCAGCAAGCACACAAGAGGTGTTGAAAATATTCAAACCTTTGTTTTCCATTGCACCCATGTTAAATGCACTGGTTGCCACGATCATATAATTGTCTAAATCATAAGGACGACCATAATGTTCTTCGTCCCAACGCATCGAATGTTTTAAAGCTTCCATGGCAATATGACATTTTGGAATGTCTTTTTCTTCTGCATAGATTTCTAAAGCAACATTACGACCTTCAGACGTCACATAAGTGTCTTTAAGTACTGCCAAATCACCAATCACACAAGCAAATAGATACGATGGTTTTTTGGTTGGATCTTGCCAAACGGTATAATGACGACCTTCACCGGTTTCACCCGCTTCAATCAAATTACCATTGGCAAGTAATACAGGGAATTTTTTATCCGCTTCAACACGTGTGGTAAATACCGATAGCACATCAGGACGGTCAGGATAATAGGTAATTTTACGGAAGCCTTCAGGCTCGTTTTGAGTAACGAATAAATCGCCTGCCGCTTGGTACAAACCTTCGAGTTGAGTATTGCTTTCAGGATGAATCACGACTTCGGTTTCAATGACAGCTTGGTCAGGTGCATTTGAAATCACCAGTTGTTCTGCATCTACAACATAGGCATCTGCTGGCAAAACTTGACCATTTAAGCGAATTGATTTGAGTTCCAAATCACGACCCAATAACACCAAATCCCCAGCCGTTTGACGCTGCATCACTAATTTTGCATTGACATTGGTATGCTTATCAAAGACTTGAATATCAAGATCGATACTATCTACGACAAATGATGGTTTTTGATAATCTTTTAAATAAACAGTTTGGTCTGCTTCGACCACTGGATTTGCCGCAATATTCATATCTCGTCCTATTCCTTAGTTATTGCTTCATCAGCTTTTTGAACACATTGTGAATGACTTGATCATACGACAAGATGCATAAGCTGTCTTCGCATTTACAATGATTTATATATGGGCTCAGCGCATGTTGTTTTCAATCATCTTTATAGAATAATTTAAAGGCTGGCACATATTTTCGCCATGTTTAAGCAAAATAAATGCCTGAGTTGAGTACAGCTATAACAATGTGCAAATTTTTTATCTACCTAAAATAAATAAAGCGCCTATATACTAGACAGAGAAAGTACAGGTGCTTAATCCATCTGTACGTTCAAATTATTGCGCTCAAACTTACCTGCTTAAGACTTATACGATTATTGATTTTCGAAAATTAAATCGAGCGCGCTGTCATAGTCTGCAGCAAAGAAAAATTGAAATGCCGTGACTTTTGAGGTGAGGAATTGCTGAATTTCTTCCGTCGCACCCGCCACATAAATTTTAGATACTTGATGTTGCTGCGCCAGGCCAAGTAACTCGATCGTCTTTTCTAAAGTTTGATCATGCCCAATAATCAGCGCACCAACCGTACCCTGTGGCTGCTTATATAATTGCATACGGGTGATATTGCTGTTTTTAAGTGCGTCTGACATATGTATTCCATACAAAGAAAGGATAAAAAAAGATCAAAACCTATAGAAATCCAGCTAAATCATGCTGTTTATCAAGTTCAGTAGATTCCGCTTGGTTTCAGTCCTGCAAGTTAAGATCATTAGAATTATAAGCTCAATATATACAAATATACTTTTCAAATCCAATCGCTTAGACGATTCCCTCCAAAAAGCACCTTAACTCTCGAATCATATCAATATTCTGATTTAGATTTGATTGCATACTTCTGTTTAAACGATGCACCAAGATGTTTCTTTTTCAACAGTTTAAGCATTTTGAGAATTCATTAGACATAGCCATACGCATCAATATTATTTTGTTACTTTTAAATTAATAATTTATTTTCAATATCTTAATAAAACAATATGCCGTTTATCTGCTTTAAAATGTCTACTCAAAACATTTGAGCATGCGTTTTGCATCTACTTAATTGCCAAAAGCAAAATATTCAGGCTAAAACAAAAAGAGGTGCATTATGTTTATTAAAGAACACATCATCCGTATTGAAAATATGAAGACACTGCAAGCGCTTGATGCTGCAAATATCGACCATCAGGTGATTGCAATGTTTATGACCTGCGAAGGGATTCCACTCAAAGCCTTTGAGGTCAGTTCATTACTTAATTCATATAGTGCATTAGGCACTAAAAAAGTCGCGTCTAAAAAAGTGCAAGCTTTAATACAAGCCAAACAAGTTGGAGAGGAGGACGAATCGATCCCATGCCCAGCCGCCTATTAATAATCCATTCTGACTAAAAGCTGCATCATAACTATGCAGCTTTTTTTATTTGTCGACCTATCGCCTGAGCTGCCGCAACTGAAATTGCAAACCCGTCTTTAAACAGAGATGTGTATAATCAATTTAATCTTTCAATAAACGCTGGCAACATGTTCAATATTCTACGCAAACAAATGGATGAAAGTACGCAATGCCCGTTGTGTCGTGCATCTATGTATTGGGTAGATGCTGAAAAATTAGATGAGCAAGAATTTAATTTTTATCAGTGTAGCCACTGTCATCATCAAATATTTCCAGAACAGCAATACAACTGTCATTGTGAAAACTGTCAGGCTGCGCGAAAAAAACTACTGAAAGAAACCCGCTTACAAGAACATCGAAAACTCAAAAATAAAGATATCGTTGAACGTGAATTAAGTGAACTGAGTTTTTTACAGAAACTCTTTTTGCTGGCTTTATTGGATAATCACGTCCAAGAACATACGGCACATCAAGAATTTATCGACTGGGATGCTATTAAATATCACAACATCAGCCCAAATTATCTCTTCCAACAGTCGCTCAAAAAGCATCTCGTGCATGAGCAAATTTTGATTGTGAAAGATGATGCGCTACAAGCTGAACAGTATTATATCAATGTCCGTTTGGATGGATATTCAGAGCCCAGTCTTTTTAGCGTAGCGCAGCAACTCCGCCATTGGTTTTATGAAAATTTAGCCTTGGGTGTCCCGTTTAAAAGCGCTGACGAAGTGAAAGAATGTTTGTATCTCCTACTGTTTCAAGAAATTGTGCAATTTATGCAGTTTTACTGTAAGACATGGGGTATTCAAATTGCAGGGAATAAAAGCTTTCAAGTGTTCTGTTATCGCCTACTCGACCATCTTGCGGTTGGGCAGATTTATTATATGATTCAGTCAGCACTCGAATACCTACATAAACAAAAAGCCCTGCAAGTGCGTAATGAAAATTTCATTAATACCAATCTGTTAAAAAAGACCTTACAGCAATACCGTGAACGTGGCTTACAGGAAAAATGGGAAACCTTTACCCTCCCTCGTCCGCCACAACTCCCCTTTAGTAAAATGAGTGAAATTTTACTCTTTAACTTTTTAGGACTCGATGAAAGTATCTTTGTGCAACCGATACGCCATGCTTGGAAAAAAATCGAACCTCGATTAAATTTTTATTCCACAAAGCGCTGCATGTACTGTGGTTCACAAGAGCTCTCTGTCGATTATGATGCCGCAGATTATGTGACCCTGTTCTGCCGTAATTGTAAACATCAAGACCATTACTTCACCCGCTAAGGGAGAAACCGATGAATCAATCTGAAAATTTTGAAACGACCATGAACAGTGAATTGACTGACTTAAATAGCCCGCTTTTGCAAAGCGTCATTAATGCGTGGATTGAACTTCAATCCAAACAACCTTTGGTGCACATCATCACCAATGCAGTCGCGAGCAATTATGTGGCTAATGTCCTTTTGGCTGCAGGTGCTTCTCCTGCAATGATTGACAATCCCTTTGAAGCCGAAAGCTTTGCCTCGATTGCCAGTGCATTGAATATCAATTTAGGCACGCCAACGTCTGAACAAATGCAGGCCATGCAAATTGCCGCACAAACAGCACAAAATTTAAATAAACCTTGGGTGCTTGATCCTGTCGGTTATGGCCCCGTTTTGCCGTGGCGATCTGAAATGGTTGACCAATTACTCCAATACAAACCAAGCATTATTCGTGGCAATGCATCAGAAATCAGTGGTCTTGCAGGTAATCAAGGTGAATCCCGCGGTGTCGATAGCACACTAAATAGTGCCGAGATTTATTTAAATGCTGCGCCCTTATTAGAACACTGTGAATGTGTGGCAATTTCAGGCGAATCGGATTTCATCTTATCGAAAGAAATGAATGCGGTGATACAGATTAATGGTGGATCTTACTTACAACCCAAAGTGACGGCTTCTGGCTGCGCTTTAGGTGCATTAACAGCGGCGTATTGCGCCGTAAGTGAATCGCTAACTGCTGGAACGGTCGCAGCACATTTGCACTTTGCGATTGCAGGTCAAAAAGCCTATGAACTTAGCTCAAGTGTCGGCAGTTTTAATGTTGCATTTTTAGATGAAATTTATACTCTCAATGAAGACGATTTCAATCAACTTGCCAACATGCAAATTTATGCACTATGAAGCTACGATAGCTTGAGAAAAAAACAGCTTGAGTAAAAGGCTCAAGCTGTTCAGGGTTTCATGCTGTTTTTGAATAATTAGAACGCGTCAAAAAGCTTACTGTGCCGTACTATCACTTGCAGCATTGGCATCAAACATTTCTGAATCTTCGATCGTTTCTGTTGGATTACTCAAAATCATGTCGAGGTCATAGTCACCCGCATAGACGATATTTTTGATTTTTGAACAGTCGCCATCACTCATTTCATAATTTAAGACTTTGGCTTCATCACCAATTTTAAACTCAGCACGAACAACGTTTTTATTTTCATCAAAACTCAGTTTAGGCTGAACGCCTTTTTTCGAATCTTGCTGCGGATCTTGGCTATCCGTGAAAATATCAAAATCTACATTACACGCTTGTTGCGACTGCTTACAGTTAATTTCTGCTTGCATACGTTCCGCTAACGATGGCTCAAAATAGGCAGCGAGTTGATCTTTACTCAAAGCATGTAATTTCAACTCTTGGTCATAAATTTGTTTGACCAATTTTTCAGGAGTAACACATTTCTGCGATTGCTCTTGTATTTTTTGCTCTGCAGGCTGACAAGCCGTTAAAAAGATTGCCGCACCAAAACCTAATAATCGATATATCGTCATTTGTCCCATAACACATCCATGTCCGTCATTAAACTGCTCGCCCAACTGCCAGATTCATACTTGCTTCAAAAATGGTTGAAACATTTAATTTACAAATACACATTAAACCCATGCCATCAAAATAATCTGGCACGTGCTGCATAAAAAATTGAACATGTTCATCAGATTTTTTCCGTAGCCGAACCAATTGCTCAGGCGTCACCTTCGGTAAATCACAACGATGAACAAAAATATCCTCAGCCCGATGCTGCACATCATGCTGACGGATTTTATAACTATTTAAAACATCCACATACTCGGTGGGCATCGGGACACCATGCCTTGGATAAAACTTAACAGAGCGCGAGGCAAATAATGTATATACCTTTGGTTGTGCCAATGTAGCCACAAACCACATCGGAATCGCTGGAAATCGAATCTGATGCTGCATCGCCACTTTAATCGCCGAGTTTAAGGTCAGGTTTTTCCGACGATAATCAACCAATACCCCTGCCCGTGAATTAAAAATAAAAATCGGCCGATTGTTATGCATAATTTTTAATATACGCACAATATTTTGCCCGATCAGTTTATCGTGCTCAAAATACTGAATGATTGGTAATGCAACAATATCGGGGTCATGCATGTATTGATAGAGTTGTTCAATCTTAGAAGTTGGGAAAATACATTGATCAAACTCCCAGAGCCGTTGAAACAACTCATGTTTTTCTTCAGTCGTGAGTTTGCAAAAATCAATGATATTCTCAGTGATCGCCATACCAACACCCATTTTCTTAATGGATTAACTTTGATGTTTTTTCAAAGTCCCTAGTTATAAAGTTTTCCGAAGCGGTATTTAAATGAAATAAAATTATTCATAGATCATCAATGATGATTAAAACCCCAAGTTAAAAATGAATCGCTATTTACCCTCTTGCTTTTTTAAAATCAACCCTATCAATATTTTTTACTTTTGAACCGCTTTAACCCTCTAAAAGCTCAAAAGTTGCAGCGTTTTTTGACTGTTACATCATGTAAATATAATACGTTTTAACATCGTGAATTGCAGCCCTCGTTATATAGGATTTCTTATACTTTCTAGTCATAAAAAAAGACAGCTTCGAAAAGCTGTCTTAGGGTCATTTTTAATATTTGAGCATTAGGCCTGGTAATAGATATCAACCGTTTTAATGCGGTTTTCATCCATTGCCGTGACTTTAAATTGAATGCCTTTAAAATCAACCACAGTACCGACTTCTACATTGCCGTGGGTCTGATCTAAAATAAGACCTGAAACACTGATATAACCATCATCTTCTTCGATCAAATCCAGCATTTCCAATTCAAGTTCTAACTGATACAGATCGAGCATGCCTGAAGCTTTCCAATGTTCATCATCGATTTTAATCAAATCAAGTTGTTCATCTGCATCAGGGAATTCACCAGCAATCGCTTCAAACACATCGAGTGGTGAAATCAGACCTTGTACCGCCCCAAACTCATCCGTAACCAATACCAAAGAGCCTTTAGAAGTCCGCAAGGTATTAATCGCATCAATCACCTTCATCTTTTGGAAAATAAAGATCGGACGATGACGTTTAATCAATGCTTTTAGATCATCTTCACTGTCTAGAACATCAATAAGTTCTTTCGCGCGGACAATACTAATCACTTTATCCAAGCTACCACGACACACAGGGAATAAACTGTGCGGCACAGAAAGGACTTGCTCACGAATTTGCTCAGGTGTGTCATTTAAATCCACCCAAGAAATTTGATTACGGGGAGTCATGATCGACGCAACTGAACGCTCTGCAAGCGTCAACACCCCCCCAATCATGTAACGCTCTTCGTCTGCAAAGGTTTCTTGCGCCTGATTACCGACTTGATCAGCTTCTAAGCGCCCACCCATCAGTTTTAAAATACTGTCTGCAGTACGATGGCGTAATGGAATTTTCGCTTCGTGTTTTTGAGCATTGCGTTGACTAAACTGGTTAAAGGCTTCGATGACAATCGCAACACCAATACCTGAGTAGATATAGCCTTTCGGAATATGGAAACCAAAACCTTCTGCTATCAAACTAATACCGATCAGTAATAAGAAGCTTAAACATAGGATCACGACGGTCGGATGTCGGTTTACAAAAGCCGTTAGCGGTTTAGATGCAAGTAACATCACTGCCATTGCCACAATCATTGCTGCCATCATGACATAAATGTTGTCGACCATACCGATCGCTGTAATGACAGAGTCTAAAGAGAAAACCGCATCTAAGACAACAATTTGCGCAACAACTGCTGTAAAGCTGGCATATGCCACTTTTGTTGTCACTTGAACTTCTGGTTTTCCTTCTAATTTCTCATGTAGCTCTGTGACTGCCTTATAAACTAAGAACAATCCACCGAACAATAATATGAGATCTCGACCAGAGAATGTCCAATCAAAAACGGTAATCAGGGGCTTTGTTAATGTGACCAACCAAGAGATTGCAAATAACAATCCTAATCGCATTAATAATGCGAGTGAAAGACCAAGTACGCGGGCTTTATCACGTTGTTCTGGAGGGAGTTTTTCTGCCAAAATGGCAATAAAGACTAGGTTATCAATCCCTAGTACAATTTCTAAAATAATTAATGTAAGTAAACCAACCCAGATTCCGGGATCTAACAAAAATTCCATTAGCTCTCTTCCTCATTCTGGATTGTAAGAATATCTTCAAGCAGACCAACGCACGGCGACGGATCCATAAATTTAACCTGTGTAACTAGAGACCATTCCATTATGCATAATCTTGCGCATTTGTAATGTATTCAAGCATATTTTTTCGCATCAACAATATGACAAAATGTTAAAAACGCTGAATGTATTACAAATCGAATGGGCGATATAAAATACACATCTAGATGTTAAAACCTACTTTTTGAGATCTCCTCTTCCACTTTAAAATAAGTATGAATTCACCTGACTTTTAATTAAATGTAATTAAATACGTTGTATGAGATTGTATGACAAATCTAATGAATTATTTATTTCTACCTTTTGGTAAAAAATATTAATATTCAATTCAAATTAAAAACTTATTTATTTTCACTACACTATCTCTATACCTAACCTTATTTTTAATTTCTGTTAAGCATTTAGACAGAATATCAATATAATCTATTTAGATAATCTAAAAATGAGATATCCTCTACTTTCTATTTTTTTATTGTGAACTCTTGCTATTACCCTCTATTTTTCAATAGAATGTTAAAACATTAAATAAAATTAAAACAAATATTCAGGGGACTCCTTTATGACAAAAAAGTATTCAAAATTTTTACCATCCACCGATGACTTTAGTTTAGAAAATTTTCCTTTCTACTGGGTTACTCAGGTGCATTCACAATATGTTTTAAACGTCGACCATGCATTGAAAAAGTATGGCGTTGATAATTCACGTCGTCGTATCCTGCTCGCACTCAAGTCTAAACCACATGCTAGCGTTTCAGATTTATCTGAAATGGTCGTATCTAAAATGTCGACCACAACCAAGATCGTTTATCGCTTAAAAGATGAAGGCTTGGTAGATACTTATTCTTGTGAAGATGATGCACGTATTACCCGGGTTGTATTAACTGATAAAGGCACTGCAATGACACAGAAGATTAACGATCTAACGAATGTCGTTCTAGAGCAATCTTTTGAGGGCTTAACACCCCTACAAATTGAAAAAACCATGGAAAGCTTAAAGCACATCTTTAAAAACTTAGCTCGATAAGCATTTGCATCACCGAAATATCAATCGAAAAAGTTCAGTTGGGGACTGATTTTTTCGATTTTTATTTTGGGTGCGTGTGCACATTCAAACTCATCAACAGGAAAACCTTGTACAAAACTTTGGATGTTGGGTGATTTCCAACTTAGCCATTCCTCTAATCGCGCATGCGGAATCACAATGACCGAGCGCTTTACATTGCCCGGCTCATGAAAGTGTTTCATCATCTCATGCTGAATAGCATCCATCGTAATCATGGTACTTGAACGTACAATCTCATCACCTTGCCGACAAATGTCATATAAGGCAGCAATATAAAACGCTTCTCCATCTCTGCGTTTGACACTCCAACGCTGCGGCTTATTATCGATATACATTGACTCATAAAATTCAGACACGGGTATCACGCCAAACTTACATTTTGAAATCGCATTAATAAACGTAGGCTTTTGATACAAAGTTTCATTTCGTGCATTATAGGTTTTAAGTGCAATTGATTTGTCTTCGGCCCATTTAGGCACCATGCCAAAATTCACTTTTCGCCACTCTAGCCCTTGTTCAGACTTAAAGAGTAGCGGCAAATCATAATTTGGATAGACTTCCTCAGGATATTCAAAGCTGATTTCAGGCAAGTTTTGAGACTTTAATTGCGATAAGGTAATCGGTTTGAAATTAGTACACATATTTGCCATAATCCGCAAAAAATCAATCTTTATAATAAATGAAAAATCTAGACCGAAGTCGCTTTATCGTCTTAATTCTAAGTATGTGCCTGTATCCAACCGCACATGCCGCAAAAGTCTCTGTACATACCGTTTCATTTCTACCTTTTAGTCTGGACGCGCTCTATCTCAACGAATATCCATTTAAACAAGACCTAATCAATTAGACTGAGATTCCGGCAGGCAAGTACCACATTCAATATAAGCATTTTCGCAATCAGCAAATGATCAGTACACATCATTGGGTTACGGTTAAAAATCTTCCCAACACCCAAGAACAACAATTTTCATTGGTCATCTTGTCTGATGGTGAAGTAATCAATGTCTCTGATTTTAAAATTACATCTCCAGAGATGTTTCCTGAAATCCGTTTTGCAAAACGTACTCAAAATAGTTATCGCTTGATGCAAAATCAGCAAAGACAAAAAGATCAGTTTGGCGTGATTCTTCCTGACGCAGATGAAGCCCATACCACGGAATTGGAAGATCAATTTGGCTGGTTTACGGTTAACGCAGATGAAGGGCGTGTCAGGACTAATTGTACAGGCACGTTTAAAATCAATCCTCAAGATGCGCTCCCCTATTTCACTACTGCAAATTCAGCTATTCAGTTTAATTATCAACAAGGAAACAAAATACATAACGCATATTTAGCGTTTAGTGATAACAATCCGCTTATTCCAATCGAAGATCGAACAATTCATGAGGCAACGGATTACAAAAATAGCTTGAAGTTTGATGTGTATATTAACCATATCCAAAAAATGAAAACCGAGAGTATTTCTTCTAATTATTCAATCTACAATTACAAGGTTCAGGTCAAGCTGTATATGACGGCCTTGCAGCGTAAACCTATGCTGTTGATGAATCAGCAAATGCACTATCAGGATAATTGTTCAAGCCAAGATATTGGCTCTTTTCTGTATTACAAAACAGGTTGGAGTTGTTTTTGGGACTATATACTTCCTGATATTTCATGGAAATAAACTAGAAATCTCCTGCATAACAGAACCTGCAGTGAAGTCTATTGCACAAGATAAAATAGACTTCAATTTGTGTATTTTAAGCAGGGAACGTTTGCCAATGGGTGCGGGTAAATTCCTCAAATATCCACTCACCATTAAAGCGACCAAGGCCTGAATTCCGTTCACCGCCAAAGGGTGCATTAGAATGATCCGCCACACTGATGCCATTGATATGCGTCATGCCTATATCGAGTTTGGCCGCAAACTCTCCGCCGCGTGCTAAATTTGAGGTACATACCGCACTCGATAAACCAAATCGGGTTGAATTCGCCAATTCAAGTGCATGCGCTTCATCTCGCGCTTTTAAAATCGGCAAGATTGGCCCAAAGCTTTCTTCTAATGCTATATCAGTATGTGCATCCACATGGGTGAAAATATGCGGTGCAACCAATTGACCTTCAATACCACCTGCGTAGGCTAAAATTGCATCTTGCTGAATAGCATTTTGAATAATGGTTTTTATTTTATCGACCTGCGCCTTATTGATGATAGGCCCTATCAGGGTTTCGGCATCATTCGGATCACCAACCACAATGCTTTTTACCCGTTTAATTAATTTTTCAACATAAGCATCGTGCAAGGATTCATCCACAATCACTCGATTGGTACTCATGCAGATTTGCCCTTGATGCAAAAACCGCCCCATCACGGTCAGTTCAACGGCTAAATTTAAATCTGCATCATCTAAAATCACTAAAGGCGCATTACCGCCAAGTTCCAGCGCTAAACGCTTAATCCGTGAACTTCCTAGTGCTTTCACCCCGACCTGCTGACCCACTTCAGTTGAACCTGTAAATGAAATCAATTTAGGTACAGGATGCTCTACAAAATAGTCGCCAATTTCACTGCCGCTGCCTGCAACAATATTTAATACGCCATGCGGCAAACCCGCTTCTTCAAATAATTTCCCGAGTAACGTTCCACCTGTCACTGGCGTGTCACTTGCAGGCTTCAGCACCACACTATTGCCGCAGGCAATCGCAGTCACCACAGAACGCATCGACAAATGAAATGGAAAATTCCAAGGGCTAATCACCGCAATGACACCCAAGGGTTTGCGCAAGACAAAACTCTTTCGACTCGGATCTTTACTCTCCAACTGCGTGGTTTGCATTTTTTCAGGAAAACTCAGCGATTCTTGGATAATGCCGAGCGCCGCATCAACTTCAATATTGGCTTTTAAACGTGTACTCCCAGATTCATCTATCAGCCATTGAATAATTTCTTCTCTGCGCTGCTGAATGGTTTGAGCTAATTTATTGATAACTTGCTGACGTATTTCAATGGGCTTGGTCATTTCTGATTTGAATGCAGCTTCTGCCGCACTATAAGCACTGTCTACATCGACACTGCTGGCAGCCTGCAATTCAAAAATTTCTGCTTGACTAAAGGGATTGATATTCTTGATGTGACGCGTTGAAGTCCCTGCTCGCCATTGCCCACCAATATATTGCAAATCTAATGCTGTATATGCTGACATCGCTTCCATCCTATTTTTATCATTCATCCCAATGTAAAGGCTTCAGCATTGAAAAGCTATGAGAAAAACAGGATAAAACTTTATAATTAATTTCTTTTACAACCTTATACTTTAAACAGGCTGATGAATCTGCCGCATCGCTTTATAGATTCGCCAATAAATATAACAGCTAATGATGACTTCAAAACTTAGATCTTTAACTGTGGTGAGTTGCTCAAGCGCAGCCTCCTCCATGTTTAGGGTCAACATGGGTAACAGCCCTTCGACAACAACAGCGATCAAGATAAAGAGGACTAAACTCTGAATCGTTACGGGCAAATACAATGCAATAAAGCGCTTTAAAAAATCTCGGCCTTGCTCGCCGCCATTGGCTTTAAATATGGCATTCACCCAGCTAATCAGCAGACCAACTTGTAAAACAAACGAAGCCCAAGCTTCTGTAGGTTTGGATTCTGGGTTAAGGTCAGCGCTAAATAACTAAAGAAAATCAATATTGAGCTGGCAATATAATAGTTTTTATAATGGCTTTCAGAGACTTTATTCAGTCTTATATCATCCACTAACCGATTTACATTCCATAAATACATGGAGTTTCCTTTTCATTTTTTATGTCGACATTCTAACTTTCTCAAGCAATAAAAAAAGCCTCCGAAGAGGCTTTTTTTGATTTACAGATTAGTCACCTGTATAACCTTTTAATTTTAAACGGTAAGCATGTAATAGAGGCTCTGTATAACCAGAAGGCTGCTCGCCACCTTTGAATACTAAATCATAAGCAGCTTTGTATGCATAACCATCAAAGCTTGGTGCCATTGGTGTGTAAAGTGGATCGTTGGCATTTTGCTCATCCACAACTTTCGCCATGCGCTTAAATACTTCTTCAACTTGCTCAGCAGTTACGATACCGTGACGTAACCAGTTTGCAACGTGTTGAGAAGAAATACGTAAAGTTGCACGGTCTTCCATCAAACCAACGTTGTTGATATCTAGTACTTTTGAACAACCTACACCCAAATCAACCCAACGAACAACATAACCCAAGATACCTTGAAGGTTGTTTTCGAGTTCTTTGGTTTTCTCTTCTTCAGACCAGTTTGTATCTGTCGCTAAAGGCGGCGTTAACAAGTCATCTAAAGATAGCGGCTGAGTATTCAACAACTCTTTTTGACGCTCAGAAACATTGCACTGATGGTAATGGATCGCGTGAATTACAGCGCCAGATGGAGACGGAACCCATGCACAGCTTGCGCCAGCTTCTGGATGCTCAATTTTAGTTTTGTACATATCAAGCAACATATCTGGTTTTGGCCACATGCCTTTACCGATTTGCGCTTTACCACGTAAGCCGGCTTGTAGACCGATCATCACGTTACGGTTTTCATATGCAGGGAACCAGATTTGAGACTTCACTTCGCCTTTACGAACGAATGGACCTGCTTCCATGAAAGTATGGATTTCATCACCCGTACGGTCCATGAAACCTGTATTAATAAAGATCGTACGATCTTTCGCTTGCGCGATACAGTTTTTCAAGTTCACAGAAGTACGACGTTCTTCGTCCATGATACCGATTTTCAAAGTCTTCGCAGGTAGACCAAGCGCTTGTTCAGCACGCTCAAATAATTCAACTGCAAATGCAACTTCTTCTGGACCGTGCATTTTTGGCTTAACGATATACATGGAACCTTTACGAGAGTTCTTGTTTTCGTTTTCACCTTTAATATCTGCAAACGTCAATAACGGTGTGATCAATGCATCCATGATGCCTTCGTAGATTTCAGCACCATCTACAAGGATCGCAGGGTTTGTCATCAAATGACCTACGTTACGAAGCAACATCAATGAACGACCGTGAAGCGTAGTTTCACCACCGATTAAATTTTTGTGCGTACGATCTTTATTTAATGTACGCGTGATGGTCTTACCATTTTTCTCGATTGACTCAGAAAGCGTACCTTTCATTAAGCCTAACCAGTTACGGTAGCCTTCAACTTTCTCTTCAGCATCAACTGCTGCAATTGAGTCTTCTAAGTCTTGAATTGTGGTTACCGCAGCTTCAAGAACTAAGTCTTTAACACCCGCAGCATCAGTTGAACCAATTGGGCTCGTCGCATCAATTTCAATGATTACATGCAAACCATTGTTTAAGAGTACGATTTCGGTTGGCGCAGCTTCGTCACCATTAAAACCAACAAACTGAGCTTCTTTCGCTAAAGTTGCAGTTGAGCCATCTTTTAGGCTTACAACTAACTTTTTGCCTTCTACAGCATATTTAGTTGCATCTGCATGCGAACCACTAGCTAGCGGGAAAGTTTCATTTAAGAAGTTTTTAGCAAATTCGATAACTTTTGCGCCACGAGCAGGGTTATAGCCCTTACCTTTTTCCGCGCCGTCTTCTTCAGAGATCACGTCAAAACCGTAAAGAGCATCGTAGAGTGAACCCCAACGTGCGTTCGCAGCGTTTAAGCAGTAACGTGCATTACGTACAGGCACTACTAATTGCGCACCAGCCAATAATGCGATTTCTTCGTCTACATTTTCTGTGCTGATTTGGAAATCTTCTACTTCTGGTAATAAGTAGCCAATTTCAGTAAGGAAAGCTTTGTAAGCTTCGAGTTCAAATTTGTTGTTGCGGTGCCATTCATCAATTTTCGCTTGAATGTCGTCACGCTTAGCCAATAGTGCTTTGTTCTTTGGGCTAAGATCGACAACGACTTGTTCAAAGTTTTTCCAGTAAGTTTCACTGTCTAAACCTGAACCCGGTAGTGCTTCATTTTCGATGAAATCGTAAAGTTCTTTAGCAATCGCTAACTTGCCTTTTTGAATACGTGCAGTCATTGTCTTTCCTGATATTGCTATTTTTTATAACAAGAGATTCTAGTATACCCATTTATACTTTGCTGAATAGTACTATCACATTCCTAAATAATGATCATTTTCTATGTAATGAAATACCCTCATCATTCAACATAATAAAGATCAGAAATACGACGTCATCATCAGCCTGAATACCTTTTTACAGTGTATAAAGTTTTTGAAATGTCGAAATTAGACTTAAGTGCAGAATTTTGTTCTAAAACTGAACAAATAGACCCAAGCGTCAAACAAACTCACTCGATTAAGCCATGAAATGCTGCCAATGTCGATGCTACAACTTCAACCAATCAGTTTAAATTTAACGCTTTTATCGATGAATTATTAAACAACCCTTCTTCTTATTAAATGATGCTTTTATCTTCCGACCTCGCTTTTAAAGTCGATTGTTCGATCTATACTTTTTCTTATCTATGCATGTAATCTAAAACTAAATATCAAAAAAAAGAACGCCATCAAGACGTTCTTTTTTCATTCCAACAGAAACGCTTAATTTTCTGCTGTAGATTCTGGTGCATTGATTTGACGGTGAGATGTATGTAGATAATCATCAGATTGCATTTCCAATAAGCGCGAACGTGTACGCTCAATTTCAAATGCCAATTTTTCACCTTGATATAATTCAATAATCGTATCTTCTGAAGTAAGCAACAACTTCACACCACGGTCATAAAATTCATCGACCAAATAGATAAAACGACGTGTCCCTTCAGACAAATAATCCGTCATGTGCGGCACATTACTTACCAAGACTGTATTATAAATATTGGCAATTTCAATAAAGTCCGCTGGACTACGTGGTTTTAGGCAAAGCTCAGAATATTCACACCACAGCACATCTTCCGTATGACCAATGGTTTCTACAATACGCTGATTAATAATAATTGGCTCTTGTGAAACCGTTTGGGTTTGCGTTAATGCTGTAAAACGCTGTGCCATCCACAACTTATGTTCATGTGTTAAAGGCGACTTAAACAACTGTGCTTGTTTCAATACACGTAAACGATAGTCTACGCCTGAGTCTACATTTAAAATCACACAGTTCTTTTTTACCATTTCGATGGTTGGGATAAAACGGTCACGGTGGATCCCGTTTTTATATAAACCATCTGGTGCGATGTTAGATGTTGCAACAAGGGTGATCCCACGCGTAAATAATTTTTGGAATAGATCACTCAAAATCATTGCATCCGTGACATTGGATACAAAGAATTCATCAAAGCAGATCACGACTGCTTCTTTATAAATTTGGTCGGCAACAAGGTCTAGTGGATTACGCTGACCTGAAAGCTTATTTAATTCACGGTGTACGTACTGCATAAAGTGATGGAAATGCATACGAGTTTTGCGTCGAAATGGCACAGAATCATAAAACTGATCCATCAGCCACGTTTTACCACGTCCTACACCGCCCCACATATACACCCCTTTCGGTGCAGTTTGACGACGGAAACGACGAAACGCTTTTTTAGAAGCCTTAAAACGTTGGATTAATTCTTGCCAAACTCGATCCAACTCATGCACCGCTTGCGCCTGTTCCTGATCTGGTAAAAACTGACCAGATGCTAAGGCTTGAGCATAACGCTCAGCCGGTGAAATCGGAGTAAATGCGGTGTTGTGTGGTGACTGAAAATCTGACATATCATTAAATACTTTTTTGGGCTAAATGAATTATAACGAAGAATAAACTCGAAGATATAACACTTTGGCAGTAAAGCGCATTGGCTATTTATTATATTGTCTCGGACTATGCCCAAACCAACGTTTAAACGCATGATTAAACGCCGCAGGTTCTGAATAGCCCAGCAATTCTGCAATCATTTCAATTGAATATTCATTATATTCAATCATACGGAGTGCTTTATCTTTAATAATATCTTCACGAATTTGCTTATAACTGGTATTTAACTGTTGCAGTTGATGACGCAAAGTTCTTTCAGGCAAGTTCAACGCTTGAGCAGTTGCTGCCATACTTGGCATCACACCACTTTGTAATTCCAAATAATCTTGCACACGTTGAACCAATGATGGCGCATCTTCATCGGCGCTTAAACGTTCTAACTCCGCAATACATTTCGACTCATATAATCGAAAAGTGATAATATCTGCGGAAGGGATCCGAATATCTAAAACATCTTCATCAAACCAAAATGCCGCAAATGGCGCACCAAATCGAACTTGTGAGCCATAATAATCAGTAAACATTTTTAATTTTTCAGGATCTTTGGGTTCAGCAAACGGCAAATCAATTTGAACTTGTGGCGTAGATAGACCCATCATTTTGTACAGATCACGGATGAATTTATAAGTTCCTGAAATCTCTGACTGCGCCAATAATGCACCCAGTGGCGCATACACATCTTGCGGTTGATAGCACAAAGCCACTTTATGCTGACTGATTTGCAAACTCAAACGCCCAGTTAGATGTGTCAACTGTTGAAAGCGAATCCCCTGATTTAAAGCTTGGCGTAAAGTATCACTGGTGACCAATAACATCAGCAACGGGCCATAACCCGCCAACGTATAATGCTGACCAATAAATAACCCTTGCTCAGGTTCTACATCTTTACCAATGACTTTCAGTACATCCCACTCTAAACTCGGATGAATCACTGAAGTAGGATCGAGCGCATCGACACGTAGCCCAATGGTTTGCAAACGTTGATCGACATCTACGCCTGCTTTACGCATTCCTTGTACTAAATACATCAGGCTTAGAATAGATCGTTTCATAAATCGTAAAATGACATTAAATTTCTTCTTTTTTACTACAAATTTGCAATTATGAACATTGCCGTTTCGATCAATTTTTCTGTCACCTCAATCATATTGTTCTGGTTATGAACTCAAGTATGCTTAGCTTGTAATCTCGCTTGGAATTAAAAAAATGATGCAGGAAGCGCAAACAAAAACAGTGCAAACCCCAAACGCCAATTCTGAAATACATACACAAATCGCCATCATCGGCGGTGGTTTTGGTGGTATTGCTATGGCGATACGACTTTTACAACAAGGCAATCAAGATTTTCTGATCCTCGAAAAAGCCAATGATTTTGGTGGAACCTGGCGTGAAAACCGCTACCCTGGCGCTGCCTGCGATGTGCAATCACATATGTATTCACTTTCTTTTGCACCCAAAACAGATTGGTCAAAGCGTTACGCCGAAGCGCCGGAAATATTTGACTATATCCAACACGTCACCCGTGAATATAATTTAAAACAATTCTGTCGCTTTAACAGTGAAGTGCTTTCAAGCCAATACAATGAATCAACCTGTGACTGGCATTTAGAACTCAAAGATGGCTTTAAAATTACCGCTCAATATGTGATTTTTGCATCAGGCCCTTTACATGTCCCACAAATTCCACATATTCAAGGCATTGAAAAATTTAAGGGTAAAGTGTTCCATTCTTCTCAATGGGATCATCAATATTCATTAGCAGGTAAAAAGGTCGCATCGATTGGTACAGGCGGCAGTGCCATCCAATACATTCCTGAAATCGCACCACAAACAAAGCAACTGTATGTTTTTCAGCGTACCGCGGCTTGGGTCATTCCACGAGATGAGCGTAGTTATCATGGTTTAGAAAAATTACTATTTAAAAAATATGATTGGTTTCGAAAAATTCACCGTGCTCGCCTGTATTGGACCAACGAATCACGTGTCGTGCCAATTGTTAAGCCGACCACCATGAAGTATGCGCAAAAACTGGCAGAACTGTATATTAAGTATCAAGTGAAAGATGCTGAACTTGCCAAGAAACTAACGCCAAACTACATCATGGGTTGTAAACGCATTTTAATTTCTAATAAATACTTTCCAACCTTTATTCGACCTAATGTGGAATTGGTCAGTGATGCAATACAAGAAATCACTGAAAATGCCATTATTACCAAAGATGGAAAATCCCGTGAAATCGATTGTCTGATCTATGGCACAGGCTTTATTACCGATCCAAGAATTTATTTAAAATCATTTGAATGTATTGGTGAAAATGCTCAAGAACTCAAACAAGTGTGGCAGGCTGGCGCAGAAAGCTTTTATGGCATTTGCACCAAAGGCTTTCCAAACCTGTTCCAATTATTAGGCCCCAATACTGTGCTTGCCCATAATTCAGTGGTATTTATGATTGAGGCACAAGTCGATTACATCTTACAAATGATGCAATTGGTTTCAAAATCTAATGTTCAAGCCATCGCTGTTAAAGATCAGGTTCAAGATCAATTTAACACTCATGTACAAGACATGCTTGATGGTACGGTATGGCAATCAGGCTGCGTGAGTTGGTATCAGCAAAATGGCGGTAAAAATTTTGCACTGTGGCCAACTTATACATGGAAATATTGGCTGGCTACTCGAAAAATAAATCCAGCCGATTTTCGACTCCTCAGTAAAACAAAATCTAGTCATGCAGCTTAAGCAATAACAGGTCATAATAGGCAGGTATTCATTATCTGCCTATTTTTGTATGCAATCTTTCTGGTTGATTTTCCAGCTCTTAGCCTGTTTAGGGCTTGGTTTTATTCTTGCACGTCGCCTACCCACTTGGCTTGAAAAAATCGCCTTTAAACTCCTGCCGTACTTTACTTATATTTTGTTATTTGCGATTGCGATCGAATTTTCTGAAACATTACACACTATTCCAGCACCTCTGCAAATCCTCTCTTCATCAGTAGTTATTGCACTATTGACCTCAATGGGTGCTTTTATTTGCTGCTATATTTTGTTTAAGCTTTTAGGCTACAAACCTAGTCATGGCAAAGTGTCCATGCAGTTAGTGACAAGCTCACTCATCAATATTAGCTATGCTTTTATTGCATTAGGTTTAGGTTATGCTTTTGCCGAAATTGCAGCACATTTTAGTCTTCAGCCACATATGAGTACTTGGGATCTACTTTTAGCCTTCATGTTTCTGATTGGTCTAGATCTCGCCTACTCACCACTCGATCATTCTTGGTTAAATTGGAAAATTCTACTTGTTCCTCTGGGCTGTATCGTCGGTTCACTTTTGGGCGCTTTTGCTGCAGCCTATCTATTGCCACAAATCAGCCTGAAAGATTTGATTATGCTGTCACAAGGCTATGGTTTCTATTCGATGACAGGCATCGTCGTGACTGAATTAAAAAATGCGCATCTAGGCAGTATCGCGCTGATGAATGATTTATTCAGAGAAATCTTTGCGATTGTGTTTATGTATATTATTGGCTGGCGTTACCCACGCTCTGCAATTTCATCTGCGGGTGCAACAGCTATGGATGTCACCTTACCTATGGTCAAACAAGCCTGTGGTAATGATTTTATTCCACATGCCATGGTCAGCGGCTTTATCCTTTCTGTCCTTGCACCTATATTGGTGAGTATATTGGCGGTGCTTTAACGATTTTAATCTCCCTAAACCCCTCTTTAAAAAAGAGGGACTTTCTCCTCCCTTTTTCAAAGGGAGGTCGGGTGGGATTCTTACAAAGTCGCCAAAATATCTTTTAAAGTCTGACGCATATTATCCGATTTAGTAATTGGACGGCCAATCACCAAATGTGTAGAACCATCAAGCATGGCTTGTTTAGGTGTCACAATTCGTTTTTGATCATCCGCTGCAGAACCCTTAGGACGGATACCCGGTGTTACCAATGCAAAGTCAGCACCCAAAGTTTCACGTAACATTTTCGCTTCTTGTGCCGAACAAACTACACCATCCAAACCACTTTCTTTCGTTAAAGTCGCAAGACGCTTCACATGTTCAAAAGGTTCCACATCTAAGCCTAATTCCGCAAGATCTTCACGACCCATTGATGTCAAAACCGTAACAGCAATTAGCTGAGTATTGTAATTGCCCGCCTTCAGGCGCTCTACACAGGTTTCCATCATTTTACGGCCACCTGATGCATGGACATTGACCATCCACACCCCCATATCCGCAGCTGCACAAACTGCTTGTGCTGTGGTGTTTGGAATATCATGGAATTTAAGATCTAGAAATACTTCAAAACCTTTATCGTGCAATGCTTTAACGATACTTGAACCCTCATGGGTAAATAACTCTTTACCAACCTTAACTCGACATAATGCAGGATCTAACTGCTCTGCAATTGTAAGTGCGTCATATTGGCTTTTAGCATCTAGTGCAACGATGATACTCAAGAGACTTACCCTTCATTTTGACAAAATTAGTGCATTATAGATGGATTCAACTTGATCAGAAAGTCATAAAACTCATGTTAATTGAAATGATTAATTTGAATTTAGCTATCTCATTATTTTATTTAAGATATATGGCTTATTTTTTCAGCCCATAAAAAAACACCCCGATGATCCACCAGAGTGTTTAATATAAAATTTAACTATACTCATAAAAGTAGTTAATTTACTTCATAAACCCAATTATAACGGGTTAGAAGGACGCTCATTTGCATCAATATCTAAAACTGTTTTTTCATGACGTGTATGTGCAGCCGCTTCAGCAGCAGCCAGTTGAGCAGTTTGAATTTGCTCTTTACGTAGGCGCTCAATATCTTTACGTAGACGTTTAATTTCCCAGTTATTTTGAAATACTCGGAATACTTGCACTGCCAATAAAAGACCTAAAACCAAACCTAATGACAATGTTAATAGCAATAAAAGCCCTAAACGCATTGCAGGCACTTGTGTAAACAACAAATCGACTGAAAGTTCAGTTCCGTTTTGCAGCACCAAAGCCAATGAGTATCCAAATAGGACTAATAGAATGACGACCAATACGTAACGCATAAACACCCCTAACTATGTTTTAAATTAGTTTGCAGATTCGTTTACCGCATCACGTAAAGCTTTACCAGGTTTAAAGTGCGGTACAGCTTTTGCTGCAACTTCAACTGATTTGCCGGTTTTTGGGTTACGACCCACACGTGGTTCACGGTGATGTAATGCAAAACTACCAAAACCACGGATTTCAATTCGGTTGTCTGTAGACAAAGCTTCGATCATTTGATCGATCATTATCTTAACGGCTTCTTCCACTAAGGGTTCAGCTAAGTGTGGGTTTTTAAGAGAAATACGCTCTATTAAGTCAGACTTATTAAGTGCTTCAGTAGTCATCTGCGACCTCTTTAATTATCAAGCTACCTAGGATCAGTTTCCTGATAATAACCTGTTTAAATACAAAACGGTAGCGTAATAATCACTTACTACGCTACCGTTACAGTAATTGTGTAAAATATATTAATTAATTTACATTAACAATACAATTCAAACACTTACTTAGTGGTTCATTTGAGCTTTGATCAAATCACCAATAGTCTTAGGACCATTGTCTGAAGTTGCTGTAGCTGTCTTGTTCAAGTTAGCTACTGCTTCTTTTTCTTCAGCTTCGTCTTTCGCTTTGATAGACAAGTTGATAGAACGTGATTTGCGGTCTACGTTGATGATTTTAGCTTCAACTTCTTGACCAACTTCAAGGAACTTAGTTGCATCTTCAACGCGGTCGCGGTTGATTTCAGATGCTTTAAGAGTCGCTTCAACTTCGTCAGCTAACTTAACAGTAGCGCCTTTAGCGTCAACTGCAGTTACAGTACCTTTAACAAGCGCACCGCGTTCGTTAGCAGCTAAGAAATCGTTGAACGGATCGCTGTTCATTTGTTTGATGCCAAGGCTGATACGGTTGCCTTCAGCGTCTACTGAAAGGATAACCGCTTCAACTGTGTCACCTTTCTTGTAACGACGGATAGCTTCTTCGCCTTGTTCGTTCCAAGAAATGTCAGACAAGTGAACTAGACCATCGATACCGCCTGGTAAACCGATGAAGATACCGAAGTCAGTGATTGACTTGATAGTACCTGAAACTTTTTCACCTTTGTCGTGTTCTTTAGCAAACTCTTCCCATGGGTTAGCACGAGTTTGTTTGATACCAAGAGAAATACGACGACGCTCTTCATCAACTTCAAGAACCATAACGTCAACTTCGTCACCGATCTGAACAACTTTAGATGGGTGGATGTTTTTGTTAGTATGGTCCATTTCTGAAACGTGTACTAAGCCTTCAACGCCTTCAGCGATTTCAGCGAAGCAACCGTAGTCAGTTAAGTTAGTTACACGAGCTTTAACGATAGAACCTTTAGGGTAACGGTTCATGATCGCTAACCATGGATCTTCGCCTAATTGTTTAAGGCCTAAAGATACGCGGTTACGTTCGCGGTCGAATTTAAGTACTTTAACAGTAACTTCTTGACCAACTTCAACAACTTCTGAAGGATGCTTGATACGTTTCCAAGCCATGTCAGTGATGTGAAGAAGACCATCAATACCACCAAGGTCAACGAACGCGCCGTAGTCAGTAAGATTTTTGATAGTACCAGTAACTGTTTGACCTTCTTCAAGCTGAGCAAGAAGAGCTTCACGGTCAGCTGAAGATTCAGCTTCCATAACAGCACGACGAGATACAACAACGTTGTTACGTTTAGCATCAAGTTTGATTACTTTAAATTCTAACTCTTTACCTTCTAAGTGAGTAGTATCACGAATAGGACGAGTATCAACTAAAGAACCTGGAAGGAACGCACGAACTGGACCGATGTCAACAGTGAAACCGCCTTTAACCTTACCAGAGATAACACCAGTAACGATTTCGCCGTCTTCAAAGATTTTTTCAAGTTTAGTCCAAGTTTCAGCACGTTTAGCTTTTTCACGTGATAAAACTGTTTGACCCATACCGTTGTCAAGAGCTTCAACAACTACATCAACAGTGTCGCCAACTTGAACTTCAAGTTCACGTTGTTCATTTAAGAATTCAGCGCGGTCAACAATACCTTCTGATTTAAGGCCAGTGTCAACTGTTACCCAGTCAGAGTCGATGCTTACTACAACGCCTTGGATGACTGCACCCTTTTCAACGTTGAGGTTTAATTCGCTTTCTTCAAAGAGGGCTGCAAAAGATTCGGTCATGATATACCTAGTAAAGTCAGCGGTCTTGGATCAGACAAGGCCGGTTTAATTAAGCGTCTACATAGTCCGTATAAGACTGATCAAGCTATGCTTCTGCTGAAAATTCTTTAGTTTGCTAATTGCTGATCGATGTAATTCGTCATCAGCGTGAATACTTCATCAATACTCAAAGTTGAACTATCAATGAAGTAAGCATCTGGCGCAGGCTTGAGTGGAGCGACTGCGCGTTCCATATCTCGCTTATCACGCGCTTCGATATTAGCTAAAATGTCGTTTATTTTAACATCCACGCCCATAGCCTGCAACTGATTTACACGGCGCTCCGCACGGGACTGAGCAGAAGCCGTTAAATAAATCTTGGCTTGAGCATTTGGAAAAATCGTAGTTGCCATATCACGGCCGTCTGCAACCAAACCAGGTGCTTGAGCAAAGGCATGCTGACGTTCTAAAAGCGCAGTTCTAAGTGCAGGAATTGCAGCAACTTTTGAAGCAAACTCTCCAACTCTCTCAGTACGGATAACTTTTGAGACATCTTCACCATCTAAAAGCACCGAAACACCTGCTTCATTTGTCACAAATTGTATGTCTAAATTTGTTGCAATTTTTACGCATTCATCGAGCTTTGAGTCTAATGCATCAATTAAGTCTTGCTTATGCAATGACAATCCCAACAGACGATATAACGCACCTGAGTCGAGTAAGTGGAACTGATAATGTGCCGCAATTTTTGCTGCCAATGTTCCTTTACCTGAGCCACTTGGGCCATCAATTGTAATGATTTGAACTGTCATTGCTCTTCCACTTTTGTTTATACGGTTTTTGCAAGTTTTGAAAAACCAATTTTAATCGCTGACTTCAGTTGCGCAAGGATTAATTGACTAACGAATGGCGCACGCGCCTGTAATTCAATCGTATAAGTGACTAAAGTACGCCCGGCATCGATCGCTTCGAATTGAATCACGCCCAAATGATGTTTCACCAGTGGGTTTTTAATAATCTTATATTCAATGCGTTGGTTTGGCTCAAGCAAGGTAATTTGCTCTTGTAACGGCTTCACTGGCCCAAAGCCCATACGACGTACAGAACCTACACCATCAGGACGTTCAGGATCTGCTGAATCTTTAACACGCACCACTTGAATCGGCGCAAAAGCCACGTTGTAGGTCGAATGTTTTGAAAGTAAGTCAAAAACTTGCTCGACCGGTGCATTAAATTCTTTTTTTACTTGAATGGATTTCATGGTGTACCCTATTTTATTTGACAATATTAATTGTCAGTAGAGTTTACTTGATTTTTTAAATTAAGTTCAGTCAAAGTGGCTTTTTCCTGTAACTTCATCAGTCTTTTTTGTTCACGACGCATTTTAAAAAAATCACTTAATTGTTGGGAGCATTGCTCTTGTAGGCAACCATGCTCAAACTCAAAGATATGATTATAGTAGCCTGAATTTAATAATTGACGCGAACTGACCAAAGAACCTGCTTTAGGTTCAGTCGTCGCAAATACCACTCGTTTTATTCTTGAATGTACCAAAGCGCCCACACACATTGTGCATGGTTCCAAAGTTACATATAAGGTTGCATCGTCAGGTAACCGGTAATTATCGATATTTAAACAAGCTTGACGCAAAGCTTGTACTTCCGCATGTGCGGTGGGATCTTTCAGAGAAATCGGCGCATTAAACCCTGCACCTATGACTTGATTTTGACTCACAATGACTGCGCCTACAGGAATTTCTTGCAATTCGGCAGCTTGTGCAGCCTGCTCAAAAGCAAGCTGCATCCAATGTTCATCACTATATAAGTTTGGTTCAGACATCAATTAATTAAATTACACCATACTGTCTTAACAGCGCATTCCAACTGTCAATATTGGTTACAGGAGGCTCATCAGCCAGAATTCCTTTGAGGGAAAGATCTGTACCTTTTTTCCATTCTGGAGATAAGTCTTTATCGACTAGACGGGCGCGCACACCTTCCACAAAGTCTGCATGACGAATTTTCCAATCCGAAATTTGGGTTTCCAGTTCAAACACTTCATTCCAAGAATGCACTTGCTTGCCCCACTGCCACAATAACCATGTTAATGCTGCTGTTGCAGGTGAACCTTTTTGTAGATTTTCACTGGCTTGACGTAGCCAATCACTGCGTGCATCGCTTAAACCAATAATTGATTCATAGTCATGTTCAAAATTATGCCCACGGCACACACTTTGAATCACATCTAACGAGTTTTGTAATGGCCCCGGCCCCACAGGACGATGCATACTATTTAAAGTGTCATCAATGGCACGAAAATCGCCTGCTGGATAATGATCCCAATCAATATTGATGACAGTTTCAAGTACGTTATCACGCTGTGCATCACAAATATGCGTTGCCCAACCGATACCATAAGCACCTGCTGCGGTCATAATAGAGCCAGTTAACCCAGTAAACAACCCAATGGCACCACGGTCAGCAAGGAAACGCGTCGCACCCACATCTGGATACAAACCGATATTAATTTCAGGCATTGCTAGACGTGAATAAGGTGTTACCAAACGGAAAGGTGCGGCCATAAATAGACCTAGGCCACCACCCATCACATAACCTTCGCCCCAAACCAAAATCGGCTTTGCATAGTTATGCAGCAGCAAATCTAGGGCATATTCTTGTTCAAAGAATTTATTCGCCGTTTCAACTTCATCATTGACCACCAATTGTCGCAATTTGCGTACATCGCCACCTGCACAAAATGCTTTTGGCGTAGTGGAATCTAACCAAATCGCCTTTACAGCATCATCGTGTTGAAAGTCCTGAAAGACTTCAAGCAACGCTGTACAGATTGATTCATCTAATGCATGAAGCGATTTTGGGCGATTCAAGCGAACAATGCGCCAGCCCTTTTTCGCTTCTTCAACAATCAGATCTGGGTGATAATTTTTTGAAACGGGAGAATAAGTCATGCGTCCAGCTGCCAGTCTATTGGCTCAATGCCATTTTGTTTAAGATAATTATTACTTTTTGAAAACACCTTACAACCAAAAAATCCACCGCGGTTTGCAGCCAAAGGAGATGGATGCGCGGCTTTTAGCACTAAGTGCTTATTTTGGTCAATGCGTTGTCCCTTACGCTGTGCATATGCCCCCCATAAAATAAAGACGATATGCTCACGTTGTTCATTTAAAACATCAATCACATGGTCTGTAAAATCTTCCCATCCACGTTTTTGATGTGAAGTTGGTTGCCCAGCCTCAACAGTCAGTACCGCATTTAACAGCAAGACACCTTGTTCTGCCCAGCGTGTTAAGTCCCCATGTTTTGACACAGGAACCCCGAGGTCAGCATTTAACTCATGGAAGATATTACGTAAAGAAGGTGGTAATGCAACCCCCTTTTGTACCGAAAAGCTTAAACCATGTGCCTGATTTGGCCCATGATACGGGTCTTGGCCTAAAATCACCACCTTTACATTTGCCATAGGCGTCGTGTTTAGGGCATTAAAGATCAGCGGATTCGGTGGATAAATCACTTTATCCTGTTTGATTTGTTGTAGCAGAAAGTCTTTTAACTCATCCATGCGGGGGCTAAGCAAAAACTCACTTAGGGCATATTTCCAGCTAGGCTCAAGCTGCACTTTAGCGAGTTTTGCTTGTTGCTCTTCTGTTAAAGACATCACTGTTAACCAATCCTAATAAAACCAAATATTTACTTAAATTCTAACTTGTAAATCAACTGCAGGGTTTAAAAATTTTTGACCCTGTTTTAATTTTTCATACATCTGAGTATCGTTCCATTCCGACTGAACCTGTTCGGAGAAGACGATTTGATCTAACTGCAACAACCCCATTTGTGCGTTGTTGATATCTTCTAAGAAGCTTTGCGCATAGCCTGTGTCTGTCTCATGCACAATCACAGAATACACCTCAACATCACCCTCACCATTTTGAGTTTCTGTTGATTTTAGAACTTGTTGTGCTAAGTAAAAGAAGATTCGTGAAAACTGTTCTGCTGAGGGCGATACGGGTAGTTCAACCCAACGTGCACTGAACTGTTTGCAGGCACGAATGTACTCAGCATCATCGTGTTGCCAAAAACAAATCGCGTGATCAAAACTGTCAAATAAGTCTTTAATTACCCCTTTGAGCAAACCGAAATCGTAAACCATTTGCCCATGGTCAAGTTTCGACGCTTTAAGTAATAGTTCGACTTTATAACTGTGTCCATGAATGGAACGTTTGCAACGGTCTGACGTGCAATTACGCACGATATGCGCGTTTTCAAACTTAAATAACTTACGAATTAACATATGTCGTAATGCAATCAAATAATCTATGGGTTCTCAGAGATTATAATGCAAAAGTCTAACAAGAGGCATTAATTTTGCTATTCAGCACAATTGGGAAAAGGCATCATGAAAATTTAGCGACCTTTAAGACCTAAAATGGTGCCATACTGCGAAAAGCCACATATACATCTTTATCTTTTCGCACTAACTCACTGGTAAATTGACGCTTTCTTTCATTTAAAATAATTTCAATTTGCGCTTTAAAATAGTTCGACTGCACACCCAATTGTGAATTTAAAACTTCCCTATTTTCTGTGCTCACCTGTGCAAATGGCTCCATTGCCCATAAATCATTGATATTTTCGAAATGTTCAAATTTGGCAGCTTTTTGTTGCAAAGCTTGCTCAACTGCATTGACATCTAAACGATCATCCATAGTCGCTAACAAAAATGCAGGAGCGGTATTAATGTTTACCGTTGTTTCATGCGAGGGCAAGCTACTCACATAGGGCGCAATCAGTTTATATTGAGCACCTTCAAAACCACGGACTGATTTCAGTTCTTCCACACTATGAAATTTTGCATTTGGCGGTATTGCCGCATTATTTAAACCACGATAGTACGCCAGCTCTGCTCCCATCGGGCCAGAGGTCTCATCATTTTCATCTTGCCAATCAATCACGGCTTGACTTAATTCTGCGGGTAAACCAACACGCTGCAATATTTTTTCAAACCATAGCTTTGCTTTGTCATTTACCACACCCTCTTCTGAAACCAAACTATTGAGGTTAAATTTTCCAGATTCGTCTTGCAGCACACCTGCAACAGTTCCACCTTCCACTGGAAAGGCGGGCATAGGCTGAGCCCAATTTTCTTGGAGGTGATCCACCTGCCCTGCATTTTCGGCATCATTTACTAAAAGTTCAGCAAAAAATGCTTCGGCACTTTTCGCATATAACAACGACTGATTTTGGCGCATCACATAAGCGGTATTTTCAGAAGTATGGGCTTGTTGTTTTGCGATGCCTGCTGCAACTATGGTTGCCAAAGCTACCATCATCAGGATAGTTAACAAAGCGATGCCACGTTGCTGTTTCATACGCAACTCCGAACTTCAAATGACTCTACTACCTGACCGCTAACCATTCTTATTTTTATCCAATAAAAAATCAGTATTTAACAAACTGAATAACCATTCGTAGTTTGTCCCATCAACTGTGAGCTGCATCCTGATACCCCGCGGTAACAGTTGAATGGTTTTTTCATTATTCAAATCAGCGGCAGCATCTGGCCAATTCTCGAACTCATTTGGATTGAGTACCGTGATTTTATATTGTTCAACATTATCCAGTAAAACACTCGAATCTGGCTGATCATGCCCCGTTTGGTTGAGATTTTTAAATTTTAGCCGATACAATTTTTTTTCATCAGCTTTGTATTGATATTCCACTCGCTCGTCAGGTGCAATGCCCTGATTTAATGGATCAGTGACACCTGTCTTACTGAAATTAAATCGGCCATTTTGCAATACTAACGCTGGTTGAATATCTCCATTAATATTGGCAGTTAACGGCACAACTTGTACAGTGTCTCTGAGTATTTGCTGATGGGCATCTTGCAACTGACTGAGCCTTACTTCATGGGTTGCGTTTCGCTCTTTCACTTTCGAGACATAATCAAAGACCTTCCAGCCCAAAGCAGACAGCACTGCGAAAATAGCAATCGCAACCAAAAGCTCAACTAAGGTAAATCCTGCTCGATTCCTCATTCCTTGCTGCACAAGCACAGGCATATCTTGAGATGTACGTTTTTTTCTAGTTATTATTTTCATCCAACGGAGCCTTATAGTTAAAGAACACCAAACTGCTAATCCCTGCTTCAACATCGCCTGTTTCAGCATTCATAAAACTCACTTGGATATCAATACGTTGTACATTTGGACTAATGGTGGCTTGGGCTTTTTTGTCAATTTGCCATTGTTCGCCTTGTTCAGTGACTTGTTTAGATGCAGTACCTGTCATCCATTCACGATTGATTTCCATCTTAGCGATTTCATTCAACGCGACGAATTGTGCTTTATTTCTTAAAATTGCGTGTGCTGTCGACTGTGTATATTGCATCGCAACATTAGACAAAGCCATTGCCGCCGTCGCAAAAATCGCCAATGCCACCATGACTTCAAGTAGCGTAAACCCTTTAGCCCGCATTGACTTTCCCTAAATGATCAATTTCGATTTCATTACCAATGGGACGTTCTTCAAAATAAAACTGTATACGCACAGGCTTTACCTCACCATTGCCCAACCATATCAACTTGGGTGCATTGGTATTTAACAAATCATCATTATTGGCATTTTCATACTGCTGATCTAAAGGCTGAATTGTAAAAGAGACATTTTCAGGTAATACTCGGGTTTCAAAATCTTTATAGTTTTGCCATTTATTATTTTGATTTAAAATACTATTTTCTACACGTTTTTGTTCTGGTAAATATTCTTGTACCGCATAGCTTTGCGTGTTGACATCCGTTCCAGCTTTTTGCTGTAAAGCCAATATCAAAGCTTGATCATTTGCATCACGTAAAATTCGTTTCAGATCCATCACAAACACTTCGCGTGCTTGCATGGCTTTGCGTTGATCTGTCCCACCGATATTCAAAAGCACCAATGAGGCCATGATGCCCATAATTACAATCACCACCATCAATTCTACGAGGGTGAAGCCACGAACCAATGATGGTGATGCACTTTTCATAAGCAGCCTTTAAGCGAATTGAGCAACCGCATGCACTTGTTTTGGTAAGGCCAAGGCTTGATCAATATACGCAACCCGCAAGGTGTCTCTTGAACCCAAATAACGCTGATAAAAACTAGAGTTCAAAATTGCTGCAGCGCCATGTGTAAGTGACCAAATTGAAGCAAGATAATCACGTACTGGCATGCTACTTTGAATCGACTCCAAA
The DNA here is from genome assembly GCF_023499985.1 of Acinetobacter amyesii. Lineage (NCBI taxonomy): Bacteria > Pseudomonadati > Pseudomonadota > Gammaproteobacteria > Moraxellales > Moraxellaceae > Acinetobacter > Acinetobacter amyesii. The sequence continues at coordinate 417,637 of NZ_JAMCOU010000013.1, forward strand.
TAATGCTCAGTCATACGAATGATCAATCGTAGGCGTTGTTTGCGCACTTGATAAAGTTCACTAAACAAGTGTTGAATACCCACACCCGTTGTCGATAAACGCTCTTCAATTTGATGAAACAACACTGTACGTTCTGGGTGATGTAAGTGATGCAACATAAAGAAAGCAAGGTGTTCAGGAAAAGCTTTATCGGTGTCTTTAATCATTTCCAATAACATGCGTTCATTACGAATAATGAGCAACATATATAGTTCATCTTTACTTTGAAAATGTTTATATAACGTCCCTTTTGCCAAGTCGAGTTCTGCCGCTAGCGCATCTAGTGTCATCCCTGCTTCGCCATTTTCCAGTAGCAGCTGCTCTGCCACTTGGAAAATTAATGCCTCTCTTGCTCTAAACTGAGCTTGACGATCCATCTTCACCCTATACTCTCTTACTCTTATATCAATTCAAATTATTTACTTAAGATTGAGGAGATTTTCAAAGTTTTGCATTGTAATGAAAGCCATCTCTTCAATTGACTTATCATATACATCACTTAAGGCTTTGGCTACATAAGGAACGTATTTTGGTTCATTAGACTTTCCTCTATAGGGCATCGGTGCAAGGTATGGGCTATCTGTTTCAATCAGCACGCGATCCAGTGGTACTTGCTTAGCCACATCACGTAAATCTTGCGCATTTTTAAAAGAAACAATGCCTGAAAATGACACGTAATAACCACAATCTAAGACCGCTTTTGCTGTTTCCCAATCTTCAGTAAAACAATGCAAAATCCCGTGAGTGGATTTCTCTGCACGGATAATATCCACCGTATCATGCTTTGCAGAACGGGTATGAACAACCACTGGTTTTTTTACAGCTTGTGATGCGTGAATATGGCGGGCAAAGCATTCTTTTTGCTCTGCAATAAAGTCTGTACTATGAAAATAGTCCAGCCCTGTTTCACCAATCGCCCAAACCTTTTCAGGTTGTGCTAATTCAATGAGATATTCTTCTGTTGCCCGAGCCATCGTTGCAGGATCTTCACATGGGTGTACCCCAACGGAATAACCTACATCGGCATGACGTGCAGCAATTTTTGAAAGTTCAATATGGTCATCTAGATCAACCGAGATACTCATAAATTTTGAGACCCCGGCTTGACGAGCCTGATCCAATGCAAGATCTAAATTACCCTCATAAGGGCTTAAGTCGAGCATGGTTAAATGGCAATGGGTATCTACAAACACAATATGTACCTACAAGTCTTCACTGTTGTAACTACATAGTGTAACTTCTACGCCCCTCAGATTTAAGCCCTGCAAGTAAACGTTCTGCTTCTGTTTTGAAATAAACACCTTTTTCGCCGCTTAATTGAATTCCAAAGCCTTGTGGTTTAATGCCATTTTGCTTTTGCGAAATCCAAATCACTTTTCCTGTCAAAGGAATTTTTATACTTTGTTCAGGCAAAGTCGCCAATAAGAAAACCTCATCACCCATTTTCACAGCTTGCTTTGATGGTACAAATAAACCGCCACCAACGACATAAGGCATGTAGCTCGCAAAAAGTGTTTCCACATCTGGAATATTAGCGTGAACGATCCCGCCCATACGTGGTTGCATGATGTTTCCCCTTAATTAAACATTCATCAGTTTGATGCAAAGCTCATCTACGACCAGATTCCCCTGTACGTTCTGCTCAATGAACCGCTTAGACTGCTGTAATTCTGTATAAATCCCAAAGAGTGTTTCGAGCGAATATTGCTCTGCCAACACCCCAAAATCCAAATCTATATTTTTTATGGATTGATTTAGCTTGACACAAATTATATCGGACAACAAGTATTCAAACATTTGACTAAAATCACTAAAACTCAGTGCTTTATTCCACTTGGTCGCAATTGCCATCGGCATGTTTTTTTGTGTCACAAGTTTTTGCCAATCTTGTAGAAACTCTTGGCGCATATTTAGCCATTCACTACTTGCCAATGAAATTGCTTGTAATGGCATTTGACTGGCTAAGTTCATGAGAACTTTGCGCTGAGTTTCACCACTATCGGGCAAATGCTGCTGTAAATATTGCTGTGATTGTTCGGGTTCAATACGATCCAATGCATAGTGCTGCATTCGACTGCGAATGGTTGCCGGCAATTTCAAATAATGCTCTGCCAACAACATAATCACAATGCGTTCGCCAGGCTCTTCCAATGTCTTCAGCAAAGCATTCGATGACGCAATGTTTAATGCTTCAGCGGGCTCAATCAACACAACTCGCCAACCGTCTACGGTTTGTTGTACAAAGGGCAATAAATCACGAATTTTTTCGATTTTAATTTTGGCATTTTGCTTCTTATTATCTTCATCTGTACTGATGTGGACAAAATTTGGATGTGTATCTGACTTTAACCACTGGCAACTCCCACACTCACCACATGGCTCAGTCCGCTCATCACGTTTTTGACACAGCACCCATGCAAGAAATTGTTTTGCAAATGCCTCTTTACCACAGCCTTTTTTGCCATACAAAAGCACGCCATGTCCCAGTTGTGGAAAACGGCTGGTTAATGTATTCCATGTATTTTGCTGCCAAGGGTACACTTGCGCCACAATGTCATTTTGCATAAATCGTTTAACCTTATTCGAAGTTTGAAACATCCATTTGGTTCAAACGATCAAGGTCAGCTTGAGTGTCTACGCCCGGTGGTAGGTTCGCTTCTGCCACAGCAATGGCAATACGGTGACCATTTTCCAAAACACGTAATTGTTCAAGGCTTTCTAATTTTTCGAGTACACCCATATCCCAAGTGACATATTCTTGAAGGAGTTTTACGCGGTATGCATAAAGTCCTAAATGACGAAAAGCTTGATCATGCAAGGTTTTTTCAGCTTGCTTTGCACCGTCTCGGTCATAAGGAATAGTCGCACGACTGAAATACAGCGCTTGATTGTGCTTTGACATCACCACTTTGACAATGCTGTCACGTTGAAATTCTTCTAGACTATGAATCGGCTCGCAGAGTGTCGACATTGAACATTTCGGCTGATCAACGAGTAATTGTGCAACTTGTTTTACCAATTGAGCGGGAAGCAAAGGTTCATCACCTTGCACATTGACAATAATATCATCACTCGCCCAACCTTTGATGCGCGCAACTTCACTTAAACGATCTGTCCCAGATGGATGCTCTGTAGAGGTCAATACCACATCAACTCCTTCCGCACGACATACTGCTGCAATACGCTCATCATCTGTAGCGACACAAAGGTCATCGAATCCTGCAACTTTTTTGGCTTGATCAACCACACGTAAAATCATCGGACGGCCGTGAATTTCAAGCAATGGCTTACCCGGTAAACGTGAACTTGAAAAACGTGCAGGAATAACAATATGTTTCATAAATTAAATGCCTTCGGGAAGTTTCAGACCCAGTTGTTTCAACTGCGCATGCAAAGTTTCATAACACGCAGGTGACAACACTGCATCTACAGGAACAACCCATATTTCTCTTTTAAAATCTGGATTATTTTTGAGGATCGCTAAAATTTTCACTGCATCTTTTTCAGTGGTAATGATGGGATTGGCATCTTCAAACTGCAAATCACTCAGTTCATATTCATAATGATCTGGGAATTCATGACATTGAAATTGATGAATCCCCATGTTTTCAAGGGTTTTATAAAATCGTTGCGGAAAGCCGATACCGACCACAGCATAAAAATCTTTATTTGCATCAAATGTCGTCACAAGATCTTTATTGAGCAAATAAGGCTGCGCCGCTTCTAGGTGCATATTCAGTGGAGAACTTGGATCTGCTGAATGTTCAATGACCGTCCCAGTATCAAGGCGCTTTTTCGGTTCACGCAAATAACCTTCGGGTAATAATTTTTCATTGCCTAAACCACGGTTATTATCCAGTACGATCCACTCCAACTGACGTTGAAGCGCCCAATGCTGTAAACCATCATCGCAGATAATCAAATCCAATTCATGCTTAGAGAGCAGCAACTCAATACTCTGCTGGCGATTTGGACCGACCGCCATTGGCACACCTGTAGACTGAACGATTAAGCTCGGTTCATCACCCACGATTTCAGCCGTCGAGTCCAAATCCACATAGGCCGGAAATGGTCCTTGACCACCATAGCCACGACTGATCACACCAACACGCAGCTTTAAGCTATTTAAATAACTGACCAAGTGAATGAGCAATGGGGTTTTACCACTTCCACCCACTGTGATGTTTCCAATGACCATGACTGGAATAGGCGCTTTATAACTTTGCTTAATACCTGATTGATAGAGTTTTTTATTAAGTAAAAATCCACCACGATAAAGCCATGACAAAGGTCTAAACACAACGAGCCACTTTGCCTGTTCATTCCAAGCATCCTGAATCAATTGTGCAAAAGACATGTCTTAATTTTCCTCAAAATTACGCTGATGAAGTTGGTAATATGCACCACGTTGTGCCATCAATTCTGTATGCGAACCTTGTTCAATAATACGCCCTTTATCCATCACTACAATACAGTCTGCATTTTCAATGGTCGATAAACGATGCGCAATCACGATCGTGGTACGATCTTGCATCGCAGCGTCAAATGCTTGCTGGATAAAAAATTCAGATTCGTTATCTAGCGCACTGGTCGCTTCATCTAAAATTAAGATCGGTGCATTTTTCAAAATGGCACGTGCAATCGCAATCCGTTGACGTTGACCACCTGATAGATTTAAACCTTGGGCACCCAATGGTGTGTCATAACCTTGCGGTAAATCCATAATAAAATCATGTGCAAATGCAGCTTTAGCAGCAGCAATGACTTGTTCATCTGTTGCATGCTCGAGCTGTCCATAAGCAATATTTTCACGCACAGTACGGTTAAACAAAACCACTTGCTGATTGACCATCGAAATCTGAGTACGCAAGCTATTGAGTTCTATGTCGTGAATATCATGCTGATCAAGCAACAACTGTCCAGAAGACACCTCTTGGTAACGCACCAACAGATTGACCAATGAAGTTTTACCTGCACCCGAACGCCCAACCAATGCAACGGTTTGCCCTGCATTAACTTTTAAATTGAAGTCATGAATCGCATGGTGACCATCAGCATAGATCAAATTGACATTTTTAAATTCGACATCACCTTTCAAAGCAGGCTTCAGCGTGCCGTTATTCACTTCTTCAGGCATATCTAGCAATTCAAAAACTGAATAAGCTGCTGCCATGCCTCGTTGTAGTTTTTCATTGACATCCGTCAAGGTTTTAATTGGCTTACTCAGCATACCTGCGGCAGTAATATAGGCAACAAACTCACCTGCTGTTGTATCTTGTAAAATCTCTGGGCGTAGCGCGATATACATCACGATACTGAGCGCGATCGACATGATAAGCTGAACAATCGGGCTATTGAGTTGCTGCACCACAACCATTTTTAAGCCGCGGCGTAAGTTCTCCATCGAGCTTTCATAAAAACGTTTTTGTTCATAATCTTGCCCTGCAAAGCCCTTCACCACTAGGTTGCCTTGCACTGTCTCTTGCACCACATGGTTAACATCACCCATGGTACTTTGTACTTGCATGGATAATTTACGCATGCGCTTGGACGCTTTACGGATGATCAGACCAATAATTGGGCCAAAAATCAAAATACACAGGGTTAAACGCCAATTGGTATAGAGCAAATAACCCAATAATGCGATGGTAATCAGACCCTGTTGTACAATCGTTTTCAGTGACTCAGACGATGCCGCCGTCAACTGTTCAACGTTATACATAATTTTTGCAGTGATATGACCGCTCGAATTATCTAAATAATATTGCGAAGGCAAACGCATGAGTTTTGCGAACACTTGCTGACGAATATTAAAAATTAAGTTTCGAGAAATCACTGCGGTAAAATATCCCCCCATGAACAAACCGAGTCCACGGAAGAACATCAATAAAACCACCAAGAGTGGAAATAAGGTTGTAAAGCTTTGATCTTTGTTTTGAATGGCTTCAATAATGCGTTCCAATAATTTTGCGACAGAAACTTCTGTCGCAGCATTAATACCGAAACCAAGCAAAACCAGCAGGCCGATTCCCCAAAAAGGTTTTAAATAACTTAATAGGCGTAAATAGACCTTAAAATCGTGCTTCACTAATAACCTCGAGTTGGAACTTTGGTACTGATGTTGATATTCACAAATCCAAGTTGACCTGCAACATCCATCACCCGAATCACATCCTGATGTGTTGCTTTTGCATCTGCTGCAATCACAAACATTAAATCACGACGATCATTGGCTGTCTGTTTAATTGCAGTATTCAAATCAGAGACTTCTTTACTCGCCAATGACTGACCATTGACAGAATAATGTCCTGTTGAATCCACCACAACTTCAATCTTTTGATCATAGTTTTTAGGTGGAACACCCTGTGCATCTGGCAAAGTCAGGTTCATTCGACTCATCTGGTTAAAGGTGGTCGAGAGCAACAAGAACACCAAAATGAACATCAAACAGTCAATCATCGGTGTGAGGTTGATATGAATATCTTCAACCTGACGACGTTTAAATTTCATGCGCAGTCTCCACTCAGCTGGCTTTCTGAATGTCCTGACTTTCTACTTCAGGTGTTTTTTTATAAAACAAAGCGGCATGAAATAACGTCGACTGCTGTTCTAACTCAGCCACATATTCCTGAACCAAACGTTGGAAATAGCGATGTGCAAATAATGCAGGTACAGCAATTAACATACCGGCAGCAGTGGTAATCAAGGCTTTAGAAATACCCGGCATCATCAACACTGGATCACTATTGGTGCCTATATCAATCATTAAGAATGCTTCAATAATACCGATCACCGTACCCAACAAACCTAGTAAAGGTGCAACAGCGCTTAAAGTGCCCAAAAAGTTGATATTTTTTTCTAAATAACCAATTTCTTGTGACGCTGTGACTTCCATTTGCGCAAGTGCATATTGCTCGTTTTGATCTTTACTAGCGTAACCTGCGCCCAATACACGACCCAATGTACTTTGTTGTAAAGTTGGACTTTGCTTTAGCTGCTGCACCACATCTTTCACCGATGTGTTTACATTCATCATCAAGTCTTTTGGTAACACCATTGATTTCTTTAAACGAATAAAGCGCTCAATGGTAATGGCTACCGTAAAGATCGAACAAATGACGAGCGGGATCATTAACCACCCGCCCGCTTTGACTAATTCCCACATTTGATTTTCCCCAATAAATCGAATTTAAAAATTATTCAGCTAGACAAATATTTAAAATACCATCTAGCTCTTCAAGAGTATGGTAGCTAATCACCAGCTTGCCTTTCCCTTGTTTATTATGATCAATTTTCACGTCTGCACTGAAACGATCAGAGAGACGTTGTGTCAGTTGTTGAATGTCTGATGAAACAATTGGTTTAGCTTTTTGTTGTTTTGGTGCATTCAAATCACGAACAAATTGTTCGGTTTGACGTACAGACATACTTTTTTCAATCACCATTTCAGCAACTTTAAGCTGATCTTTGGCTTTTAACGTCAAGATCGCACGTGCATGCCCCATATCGAGCAAACCTTGCTGCATAAAGTCTTTGACTTGATCCGCTAAAGACAAGAGGCGTAGCAAGTTACTAATCGTGGTACGTGCTTTACCGACCGTGTCAGCAATCTCTTGATGACTTAAACCGAACTCGTCATGGAAGCGTTGCAAAGCCATGGCTTGATCGATTGGGTTCAAATCTTGACGTTGAATGTTTTCAATCAATGCCAAAGCAATGGCAACTTGGTCACTCAACTCACGAACAATGGCTGGAACTTCGGTTAAACCCGCAAGCTGAGCCGCACGCCAACGACGCTCACCTGCAATAATTTCGTAGGGATGCTTTTCATCTTCGACAGGACGAATCACGATTGGTTGCATGACACCATGCTTTTCAATCGATGCAGCAAGTTCTTGTAAATCTTGTTCTTTAATGAAACGACGCGGTTGATACTCACCACGTTTCAATAAATGCACATCAATTTGTTTTAACTGTCCATGATCTAAAGCTTTTGCTTCGAGCTGTAGTTTTTCTTTTTGGATTGAGCCGAGTAAGGCATCCAGACCACGACCTTTAGCCAGTCCGCGTTTTTTTACGGTCATGCTTTAGTTCCTTTTTTTACTTTGGTTTTTTTTAACATCTCAGCTGCCAAGTTCAAATAAGCAACTGCACCCTTCGAGCTTTTTTCAAAATAAATCACTGGTAAACCGTGCGCAGGCGCTTCAGCCAAACGAATATTACGCGGAATGACCGTGTCATAAAGTTTCTGACCGAAGTATTGTTCAAGCTCAGCAGACACATCACGTGTTAAGGCATTACGCGCATCGTACATGGTACGAAGCACACCCACGATCTCTAGATCAGGGTTTAAAGCTTGCTGAATACGGTCAATGGTTTGGGTTAGGTCAGCCAAACCTTCTAGGGCATAATATTCACACTGCATTGGAATAAGCACAGCACGTACCGCTGCAAGTGCATTGACAGTGATCAAACTTAAACTTGGTGCACAATCGACAATAATATAGTCGAAGTCTTTTTCGACGCTTGCCAATGCTTCACGTAAAATAAACTCACGACCGTCTTGATCTGCAATTGCAAGCTCAACGCCAGCTAAGTCACGGTTTGCACCTAAAACTTTATAGCCCACTTCTGCTTTATAAATAGCGGTTTCAATTGGCACTTCACCAAGTAAGACATCCGTGACTGAATACAACAAATCATTTTTTTGAATGCCCGAACCCATCGTGGCATTGCCTTGTGAATCCATGTCCACAAGTAAAACTCGTTTTTTTAATATGGCTAAAGATGCAGCCAAGTTCACAGCAGTTGTGGTTTTACCTACGCCACCCTTTTGGTTTGCAATCGCAATAATTTGAGCCATGGTAACCCCAGTCCTTTGAAAATTTTAAATACGTTTAAGAAAAATTAAATGACGCTGCTCATCAAGTCGTGGAACTTTTAATGCAACGATATCAATCTTGAAATCACTTTTCAGTGTTTCAACTTCTTCTTCAGGAATTAAGCCTTTCATCGACGCGATAATACTTTGCGCATGCATATACGGTTTAGACGCATCCACAAAATCCGTTAACGATGCAAAAGCACGACTGGTAATCACATCAAACTGCCCCAGTTCATTAATGCTGTCTTCATTTTCGACACGTGTTTGTACCGCAATGACATTTTTTAGTTTTAAGTCAGCAATAAATTGTTTTAAGAATCGAATTTTTTTACCGTTGGCATCTAAAAGCACACATTCACGTTCAGGCTGACACAGTGCAATGATCATGCCCGGCATGCCACCACCCGTACCGATATCCAATAAACGACCTGCAGGCAAATCATTTAGGATACTTAAGCTATCCAATAAATGCTTAACCAACATTTCTTTAGGATCACGAATAGCAGTCAAGTTATACGCTTTGTTCCACAGCACTAGGGCATCTTGGTATTTCAGCAATAGATTTAATGCTTCTTCACTCAAATCTAAGCCAAGCTTTTGACTACCTTGCTTTAAGTCTTGAAAAAAAGGATGCATAAAGAAGACATCTCAATAAAAATTAACTGAAGTATACCGATTTCTAAGCCGTGGAACAGTAGCTAACGCTTAGCGAATATGCACTTAATCGTACATGCCTTGGCGAATCTGTAGATCTAGATCACTTAAACGCTCAGGTGTGCCAACATCAACCCACGCAGTTTGCATTTTCTCTGCAGAAATTTTTCCATCCAACATAGCTTGTTTCAATAAAGGTGCGAGCGGACGCTTGCCAGCTTCCAATCCATTAAACATGTTTGGATGTATAACTGCGATTCCGCTATAGGTGAGTGCCTCGCCTGCATGTTCTTGCTCAAAGGTATAACTACGCCCAGCATCCAAGATAAAATCACCCTTTGGATGTTGCGCTGGGTTAGTCACATAGACCAAGTGTGCCAAGTCATCTTTTAGCTCAATATTGAGCAAGGCTGAAAAATCGTAGGTCGTCCAAACGTCACCATTCACCAAAATAAACGGTTCTGTCCCAAGCAAAGGTAAAGCATTAATAATGCCACCAGCTGTTTCCAGACCTTCCGCTTCACGTGTCCAGCGAATATTAACACCAAACTGCGAACCATCACCCAAAGTACCAATCAGGATATCTGCAAGCCATGCAGAATTGATGATAATTTCAGTTACGCCAATTTTTTTTAGCTTTTCTATATGCCAAACAATCAGTGGTTTCCCACCCACTTCAAGCAAAGGCTTTGGCTTATACAATGTTAAAGGGCGCATCCGATTTCCGAGACCCGCAGCTAAAATCATGGCTTTCATTATGCAACAACCTCATAAGTGCCGTATTTGGCTTCAAATTTCGGCAATACTTTATCCTGAATAAATTGCATAAAAGGTTGTAATTCTGCATATGGTTTACTTTCTTCAAGTAAATACCACATCACACGAGGCAAATCTTTGAGATAACCTGACTTACCATCACGCTCAAATAAGCGCACAAAAATACCTAAAATTTTGATATGGCGTTGAATCGCCATCAGGTCAGCGTCTTGTTTGAATTGCTCAAAGTTACGACCTTCTTTAGCCGATGCAGGTAGCAAATCATAGAACGTCTTAAACCATGCATAAACACGATCTGCATTCCACTGCACATAAGCATCACGTGTAATAGAAATCAAATCATAAGTATCTGCGCCAATCACAGCATCTTGGAAGTCAATCACACCCTGATCTTGCTCACCATCAAGTACCATCAAATTACGGCTATGAAAATCACGATGCACAATCACTTGAGGCTGAGCCAATGCAGCATTGGCTAAGATAGCAAAGGTACGTTTAATCAGTGCCGATTCTTCTTCAGTAGGCTGCACTTGTAGAGATGGCAATAACCAATCGGTTAACAGCTCCATTTCAGAAATCAGCTTTTCATAGGTATATGCAGGAAAATGAGCAGTTCCATCAATTGACTGCAATTGAATCAACTGTTTAAAACTTTGAGCATAATGTGCGTCTACGGTTTGATCATTCAACAACGTAGACAATAAAACATCACCAAAATCTTCTAACAATAAGAAGCCTTGATCGAGGTCTTTGGCCACGATATGTGGTACACGCACGCCATGTGCATCAAAAAATTCATCAATCGACACAAAAGGACCACAATCTTCTTTTTCTGGTGGTGCATCCATGAGCATAAATGTTTTATTATTCAATTTGATTCGTGCATAACGACGGAAGCTTGCATCGCCTGCTAAGAAGTTAATTTCAAATTGATCTGAACCGAGTACAGATGAAATCCATGTTTGTATCAATTGTTCACGTTGTGTATTCATTTGCGATAAATTCTAATACAGGCTGAGTTTTTAAAGTGCTAAGTGTAGCTACTTATCAACTTTTTCTCTATGATGCGACAATAATTAATTGCGATTAAGCATACCTGGTTAATGAGACAAATGAAGCATCAGTTTAAATTTAATCCTTTAGCGACTGCGATCTTAACCCTTCTATGTGGTAGCTCGTTACCAAGCTATGCAGCACCTGTTTCAAACCCGTCCACGGATGACGATACAGAACAACTCAAACAAAGCATTTCAGAAGCTTATCCGGGGCAGCAGTTCTTCGAACAATATTATGTCGATAAATCTGCACCTGAAGCACAGATTCGCAACACCAATCAATTAAGTTCTGCGTTTTGTACAGGCACCTGGATTACCCCAGTTGCTCCAACAACAAAAGCGGTCGCACCTGAAGACGCAACCTCTACCATTACCGCAGACTATGGTCATTTTGACCCGAATGGCGACTCCATTCTTGAAGGTAATGTTCTGATTGACCAAGAAGGTCGTCAAATTCGTGCCGATCAAATCAAAATTGATAAAACCCAAACCTATGCCAATGCTTCTGGCCGCGTGCAAATGGCACAGTCTGGGCTGATTTCGCAAAGTGATTCGATTGATTACAATTTAAAAACCCAACAGGGTGATTTAAATAACAGTTTCTTTATTGCTGAACAGCAGCATGCACACGGTCGCGCTGAGAAAATTTCACGTACTTCAACCGAAACACTCGAATTAGAAAATGCGGTTTATACCACTTGTCCACCTGATGAAAAACCAACGTGGAAAATTCAAGCAGACAAAATTAAGCTGAATCAAGAAACTGGTCGTGGTGAAACCAAAGGTACAACATTATATGTAAAAAACGTACCTGTGATGGCTGTGCCCTATTTCAACTTCCCGATTGATGACCGTCGTACCACAGGTATTTTGACCCCAAGCTTTGGTTTTACCAATGATGGTGGTGTTGAACTTGCCGTTCCCGTCTATCTCAACCTTGCACCAAACTATGATGCAACGGTCACACCACGTTATATTGCAGACCGTGGCGCAATGATGGAAGGTGAATTCCGTTATTTGACCAAAAACTTTGGTTCAGGGATGGTGTGGGGTGGTTATTTACCATCCGACCAAAAGTATGATGATCAGGATCGTAAAGACTTACATTTCCTACATAACTGGAAAATTAACGATCAATTTACAACCAATTTAGAATACAATTATGCATCTGATAAAGACTATTTCTCAGATCTCAATAATAATCCAAACTCAAAAACTGACCTGAACTTACGCCGTGCATGGGAACTCAATTATAAAAATGGTATCCCTGGCCTAAAAGCACAGCTTAAAGTGGAAGACTTCCAAACACTAGATAAAACTGTCAGTGATGAAGACCGTCCATATGCGCGCTTGCCGCAATTCCTACTGAACTACAAGACTGGTAATCCGCTCGGCTTACAGTACGAATTTAACAATGATACGGCTTACTTCAAAAAGAACTTACGTAGTAATAATATTCCAAGCAATACTGGCGATTCGCCAATGTATGAGCCAAGTGGTGCACGTATTTATAACGACTTTAGTGTGCGTTATAACTATCGTAACCCATGGTCTTTTGTAATCCCAGAAGTGTCTATTCGTAACGTCAACACGATTTACGATCAAGATACCGTTAATGCACAAAACATTAGTTCATCAAATGAAAGTAAATCGGTCGTTGTACCGCAATTTACTTTAGATGCAGGTCTTGTGATGGAGCGCGAAGGTCGTTATCTTCAAACCTTAACGCCACGCTTCTTCTATGCGTATTCTCCATACAAAAACCAAGACACTAATCCGAACTTTGACTCAACCACAGCGTCAATTAATTATGACCAATTGTTTAGTCCGCGTCGGTTCTATGGTAATGACCGTTTAGAAGACAACAACTTCGCATCTCTAGGCTTGAGCTATAGTTTATTTGATGATGTTGGTCTTGAGCGTTTAAAAGCCAGCGTTGGTCAAAGTTTCTATTTTGAAGACCGCCGCGTCACGCTAAACAACGTCTCTGATAAATTTGATACCGAACGCCATACCGGCCCTGTCGTGAGCATTTCTAGCCAGCTATCTGACAGCATCAGTGTGAATGCCAATTCAGCATGGATGGCGAATGGTGATAATGCTCAGCGCGATATTCAAATGTATTACACAGGAAATAAAGGCAATTTATACAATGTCGGTTATTTCTATCGTAAAGACATTCCTAATCGCCAAGACAGCTATGACCAAGCAGTAGCATCGTTTATTCAACCTATACACAATAACTGGCGTATTATTGGTCATGCACAATATGACCTCGACAACAGTATTGCGCGTGAATATTTACTGGGTGTGAACTACGAGTCATGCTGCTGGGGTGTTTCAGTTTATGGTCGTTCGTACTATAACGATTTAGATGATGTAACATCTTCAGATGTTAAACCAAAACGTGCCATTATGGCGGAGTTCACTCTAAAAGGTTTAGGTGGCTTCAACAATAAATTAACCTCTTTGCTTGAAAACCGAGTGTTGGGTTTTAACAATATTAATCAATCTTGGACAGAACGTTAATGAAGACAAAACAGTTAAAACAAATTTTTAAAGCGTCAGCCTTGGCACTTTGCCTATCGACTTCTGTATCTGTATTTGCTGCTGCGCAACCTAAAGATGAAATTGTAGCTGTCGTTGACAATAGCGTGATTTTACGTAGTGATCTTGATCAAAGCATTGCCGAGATCACTCATCAATTTCAAGCAAAAAAACAAACCGTCCCACCGACTGAATATTTGCAGCAACAAGCTTTAGAACAGCTGATTTCGCGCCAAGCACAGCTTGAACAGGTTAAACGATACAATGTCAAAGCGGATGAAAAATCGCTCAATGAAGCCGTACTTAAAGTTGCAAAAGACGCAGGCTCCCCAAGCCTAGAAGCGTTTCAGCAAAAATTAGATGCTGTTGCGCCAAATACCTATGCAGGTTTACGTGCACGCATCGCTGAAGACATCGCTTTACAACGTCTACGCCAACAGTTGGTCACTTCTCGCATTCAAATCAGTGACCAAGATGTGAAAAACTTCTTAAGCTCACCACAAGGTCAAGCTGCGTTAGGTAATCAAGTTCATGTCTTACATGTACGTGTAGCTAGCAGTGATAATGCCGTTAAAATCGCGGAAGACATTCGTAAAGAACTTGCAGCAAGCAACGATGTAAAAGCGATTACTAGCAAATACAGTACCAAAGATATTAAAGTTGACGGTGCCGATATGGGCTTCCGCAACTTATCTGATATTCCAGATGAACTTGCTGCACGTGTAGCTCCTTTGCAAGTTGGTCAAACCACTGAACTAATTTCAGTACGTGATGGCGTTCATGTTTTAAAATTGGTCGACCGTAAAAGTGGCGAACAAAAAGCCATTGTTCCTCAATACCAAACTCGCCATATCCTGATTCAACCATCTGAGGTCGTGAGTCCTGAAAATGCCAAGCAAATGATCGACAACTTGTATAATCGCCTGCAAAAGGGTGAAGATTTTGCGGTCTTGGCTTCAACGTTCTCGAATGACACTGGTTCTGCTGCCAATGGTGGTAGTTTAGGTTGGGTTAGCCCAGGTGTTATGGTTCCAGAATTTGAAGCAATGATGAAATCAACAGCGAAAGGTGAAATCAGCAAGCCTTTTCAGTCACAGTTTGGTTGGCACATCCTTCAAGTGACCGATACACGTCAACAAGATATGACACATGAAGTACAAGAACGTATGGCCCGTCAGATTTTAGGTGAGCGTCAATTTGACACTGAACTGGACAGCTGGTTACGTGAAATTCGCAACAATGCTTATGTTGAAATTAAAGATCCTACTCTAGATCGTAAAAAGAAATAAGTGAATAAATAAAAAAACCAGCTTCAGCTGGTTTTTTTATGTCGATTCTTATCATCATTCAGCACTTTAGTAATTATTACATACCCGTTATGAAAACAATCTACTCTTTTATAGGCAAAAAAAACCTCCCATTTGGGAGGTTTTTTTAACTCAATTAACGATTGTTGTTTTCGTCGTCTTGAGCATCTTCAAATTTAGTTTCGCCATCAAAACCAGCATTTTGACCGCCGAAACCACTTTGACCGCCAAAGCCACCTTGACCACCGAAGCCACCTTGAGCGCCAAAGCCACCTTGACCACCGAAGCCACCTTGACCACCGAAGCCACCTTGACCACCGAAGCCACCTTGACCACCAAAGCCACCTTGGCCACCGAAGCCACCTTGTTGACCGCCGAAGCCGCCTTGTTGACCACCGAAGCCGGCAGCGCCTTGAGCACCAGCAGGAGCACCAGCAGGACGTGGGTTACGTGCTGGAACAACAGTTGAAATAGCGTGTTTGTAAACCATTTGGCTTACAGTATTTTTTAATAAAACAACGTATTGGTCGAAAGATTCAATATGACCTTGTAATTTAATACCGTTGACAAGGAAGATCGACACAGGAATACGTTCTTTACGGAGAGAATTTAAGAACGGATCTTGTAAAGTTTGACCTTTAGACATGTTATAACTCCAAAAAATAATAAAAATCAGCGCAAAAGCTACCTTTACTTTTCAATTAAAAATTATCAAAAAGGTAGTCTGTAAATTTTGCTTTATCCGTAGCACTTTCGCAAGTCTTCTTGAGCCTGCTGCGCAGTTAAATATGTAGTAAATTTATGCGTTTCTTGCAAAGATCTTAACCAAGTATATTGACGTTTTGCAAGTTGTCGTGTTGCAAAGAGTGCCTTATCCTCCATTTCACGCTGTTTTTCGCTACTTTGATCACTATTTTTCAAAAAATCTAAAGCTTGACGATATCCAACTGAGCGCATAGAGGGTAAATTTTCATCTAAATCGTATTTTTCAATGAGAGCTTTCACTTCATTTAAAAATCCAATTTCCCACATTGTTTTTAGACGTTGAGCTATACGCTCATGTAATTCTAATCGGTCTGGCAATAATGCGTAATTATGAAAATTGTAACGGTATGGTACGTTTTTAGGTTGCTCAGCTTGTAACTGCGTAATGGGTTTACCTGTTAATTTAAAAACTTCGAGCGCACGGATAATTCGTTGCTTATCACTCGGTTTAAATTTTTCACCTGCCAATGGGTCTACATTGCACAGTTCTGCATATACAGCATCCCAACCTTGCGACTCAGCTTTGGCTTCAATTTCAGCACGTACAGCATAGTCTGCACTTGGTAAGTTTGAAGACAACCCTTCCAATAAAGCCTTGTAATACAACATTGTACCACCGACTAAAATCGGTGTTTTACCTCGTACATGCATATCATCAATCAGTACACACGCATCTTCCACAAAGTTCGCTGCCGAATACACTTCTAGCGGACTGATAATATCAATCAAATGATGTGGATATTTCTCCAACTCAGCTTTACTTGGCTTGGCCGTACCAATATCCATATCCTGAAAAACCAAAGCAGAATCGACTGAAATTAATTCGAATCCACCTTGCTCGTATAACTCACATGCCAAGGCGGTTTTACCGCTTGCAGTTGGTCCCATTAAGTTGATGACCGGCAATTTATTTGACATGTAAAACTACTCTCCCCGAGCAAAAAGTTTATCTAGCTGTGCCAATGGAAACGCACGCCACGTCGGACGTCCATGGTTACATTGGCTGGCAAATTCAGTTTGTTCCATCTGACGCAGTAATGCATTCATTTCAGATAGACTTAAAATACGGTGTGCGCGTACAGCGCCATGACAAGCCATGCCTGCCAATATTTGATCACGCTTTTGTAGTAACCCTGCAACCTGATCACTTGGGTCTAAATCATTTAATAAATCTGGAATCAGCGCATCAAAGTCTGCTTTATGCAAAATGGCAGGAACACCTCGGACAATGACTTGCTCATCGCCATATTGGTCTATTTCTAAACCTAGGCGTGCCAATTGTTCTTTGAGCTCATCGACGCGCATCGCTTGCATCCGACTGATACTGACGACTTTAGGAATCAGCAACTGCTGTGATGTCCAAAACTCAGGTTTATCCCAAGCCGTTTTCATTTGTTGTAAAACAATGCGCTCATGCGCAGCATGCATATCAACAATGATTAAACCTTCGGTGTTTTGGGCCAAAATATAAATACCATGCAATTGCGCAATGGCAATCCCCAAAGGATGCTCATCGACTTTCTGCTGAATATGTTCAGCCAAAGAAGTATCAGGATCATTTGTAGATTCAGTTTGACGTAAAGGCGCTAAATAACTTTGCAATGCATTATTGAGCTGTCTGGAACCCGCTATATTTGACTGATATCCGGCGCTATTGATCGATACATTTGAATTTTGCTGTGTATACCCTTCTTGCCCTGTTGACGCATGATTTGACGCATATTGCACAGCAGTTGGCGAACTAAAATCAGTAAGCCCGCCTGCGATCTCTGGACTGACAAAATTTGTGCCTTGCTCTGCAACTGGCTGAGGTTGATGTAATGAAAATTGTTCCTGATGACGCGGCTGCGGAATAATATTTTCGTGTGCCTGCCCATCAAGTTTCATTGCAGATGACAATTCGGCGGTCGCGGTTTGAAATTGCGCTAATGTCGATTTGGCAAAATGACGAACAAATTCATGTACTTCACGTTGATTTAGAAACCGAATTTCATGCTTGGTCGGATGCACATTCACATCGATATTTTCAGGATCAACTTCCATAAATAACAAATAAGCGGCATGTTGATGTCCATGCAAAATACCATCATAAGCCATCCGAAGTGCATGTGAAACTGTCTTGTCTTTTACGATACGTCCATTCACATAGACGTATTGCATATCGGCCTGCGCACGTGCGTCTGAAGGATGGCCTAACCAACCACTGAGACGCATATTGACGCTATCAGCATCTATCCAGTACGCATTTTCAGTAAATTGACGGCCTAGTAACTGCTGCACCCGCTGAAAACGCAGCTTACCACTGTCTGCAATAGGCAAGTTCAGCTTAATACTATTGTTATGCTCAAGGACAAAACGTATATCAAAATGGGTCAGTGCCAAACGACGGACAATTTCTTCGATATGTCCAAATTCAGTCCCCGGTTTTTTGAGAAACTTACGCCGTGCAGGCACATTAAAAAATAAATCTTGCACACGAATGGTGGTGCCTTGCGTCGCAGCCACAGGCTGAATTTCTTGCGAATCAAATGCAGTGCCATTTACTTCGACCTGATAGCCTACACCGTCATCATTTTGGCTACTGGTCAATGTCAAACGAGACACCGCAGCGATCGAAGCCAAGGCTTCCCCACGAAAACCTAGACTTACAATGGCATGCAAATCTTCAGCAGTTTGGATTTTACTTGTGGCATGGCGCATGACCGCCAAAGGTAGATCTTCAGGGTGGATGCCCCGACCATTGTCTATTATTTCAATCAGTGTACTGCCGCCTTGTTCAATACGAACAATCAGCTCAGTCGCCCCTGCATCAATGGCATTTTCCAGTAATTCTTTGACCACAGAAGCAGGACGTTCAATCACTTCCCCTGCGGCAATTTGGTTGGCTAAGGCAGGATCAAGCGTTCGAATGCGGCGGGCACTGATTTCATTCAGCATGGTTAAATTTTTGCTCCAAAGCGTTTTGCAAAGTTTCTGAAGAAGAGCTTAAAGTCGCTGTACGGGTGCTTTCATCCGCAGACTTTTCAATATTAATAATTAAATCAGCCGCAGGGATTTCGTCGCCCCCTTTAGACGGCCATTCAAATAAAAATAGGGCGTTCGGCGTTTCTAAATAATCACGGATACCCATAAGCTCAAGCTCATAAGGGTCATTCAGACGATATAAATCAAAATGAAAAATATCTTGTCCTTGAATATTGTAAGGTTCAACCAATGTATAGGTTGGACTTTTTACCGCACCTTGATGACCCAAGTGTTGTAAAAAATAACGTGTTAACGTGGTCTTTCCTGCACCCAATTCACCAATTAAATACGCTACACCCGTCGTAAAATGCGTCGCCAGTACGGTAGCTAAGTTTTGGGTATCGACTTCACTATTAAGTTCCAGACTGAATGAATACTGCATATTACTCACAACATGTACATAAGAATTAAATATGATAGCATCGCACTGGCTAAAATGGATATGTTCACACTATAGATTGAGCATTTTTCATGATGTGTTCTCTGCTTTATTTGCTCAGTTTTTAGATCTTTCTTCATGCACAGTTTTGAATTTACTCCCCCAATGATCAATGGTGTTAGTGCCAGTAAAGTCTTCCTTGATGGTCAACACACACAAGCCACAACGGTCTATGCATATTTGTGTGAGCAATTTCCTCATATCCAAGCAGCAGAGTGGCAACAACGATTTAAAGATGGATTGGTCTATGCTGCAGATGGTGACGCTTTAACGATAGACAGTCCTTTTGAAGCAAATCGTCATGCTTATTATTATCGATTCTTAGCGCATGAAATTCATGTTCCCTTTGAGCATCAGATTTTATTTGAAAATGATCATTTCATCGTGGTCGATAAACCGCATTTTCTTACCATGAGTCCGACCGGTCAGTATGTACAAGAAACCTTGTTGGTTCGACTCAAAAAACAAACGCAGCTTGAACACCTAACACCGATTCATCGTTTAGATCGTGAAACTGCCGGCGTGGTGCTCTTCTCCAAATGTGTCGAAAGCCGTGGGCTATATCAACAGATGTTTGCCAAGCGGCAAGTTCAAAAAACCTATCATGCCATTGCAGCTTATCGAGATGAATTAAATTTCCCTATCACAACTCGCTATCGTATGGAAAAAGGTCAGCCTTTTTATACAATGCAACTGGTAGATGGTGAGCCTAATAGTGAAACATACATTAAGCTCCTCCAGCAGCATGGAAACCATGCAAAGTATGAATTAAATCCCCATACCGGCAAGCAACACCAACTTCGTGTACATTTAAATGCTTTGGGCATTCCAATTCAAAATGACCCCTTTTATCCAATAGTACAACATAAGGCAGATGACGATTTCAGCCAACCTTTACAACTACTTGCGAAACAGCTTGAGTTTATCGATCCTGTGACAGAGCAGGCTTTTCAATTCAGTTCTGCCTATGAATTGACACTGTAAATCTATTGTCATTACATTAAATTGATAAAATACTGCCAAACTTTCTTGAATTTATAACAGTTTTGATTAGAATAAATGCGAAAAGTTAAGTATTTAAAAGCTTTCTAAGAATATGAGAAAAACTGAAGTCTACCAAATCCGTCTCGATTCACAGGAAAAGAAACAGGCCTTTGCCGTTTTTAAACAATTAGGCATTACACCTGCACAGGCTGTACGTCTATTCTTTAAACAAGTTGTTTTAACCAAATCGATCCCCTTCTCTATTGAAAACCAAAATATCAATATTGAACAATTGATTAAGTTACGCAAATTAAAACAACAAGAAGCCCAAGCTATTTCAACCATTGAAATTAGCCCTGCTGAATTAGAAATTTTAAATAATGATCCATTATTAGATGATGATCATCTCGACTTGTTTGAAGAACTCAATGCAATTTTGGGTGAGGGTGACAAAACTTAACACTGTCGCATTTATAAACAATTTATAAATCAACCAATTTCGAAATTTCGATATGCTTCATGCAAGACTGATAAAAATAGCATGGAGTATAGAAAAAAATGATCGTTCGACGCGCAACAGAAGCAGACCTTCATCCACTTGCTGTTTTATTTGATGAATATCGCCAATTTTATGGCACCTCTTCTAATCTTGATATCTCATATAAATTTCTAAGACAACGTTTTGAAAATAATGAAAGCGTAATTTTTATTTGCTTAAAAGATGATGTGATTACTGGGTTTATCTTACTGTATTTGGGCTTTTCATCTGTGGCTTGTTCAACTTACTATATTTTAGATGATGTCTATGTCAGCCCTGTATATCGTCGTCAAGGTTCAGCTAAACAATTGATCGATACCGCTGTTCTCTTTGCTCAACATGAAGGCGCACTTCGAATCAGCCTCGAAACTCAAAAAAATAACTATCACTCGCATCAGCTCTATGAATCGATGGGCTTCATTAAAGATGATGAATTTCAAACCTATCATTACTTTATTCGTTAATGCCTTGCTCTACATTAAATACACAATCAACGCATATTAGAAACGCATCTTTAAATAATTAGCAGACATATTTACGGGCTTTAATACCCCACATTCATCCTTCAAATGATGACCTATCAAAGCCCAGTACCCATTACTGTGGAGCGATATTTTCGCGAAATTTCGATTGTTCAATTTGCGCTGCATTCAAATAGATCCATTCACCCTCAGCGAGATCATCAAGCTTTAATTGTCCTATTTGAGCACGATGTAAAGTTTCAACTTTATTGCCGACAGCCGCCAACATCCGCTTCACTTGATGATATACCCCTTGATGAACAGTCATTTGTAATTGCTGTGAAGCCAATAGCTGCACATCGGTTACAGCGAAAATGCCTTTTTCGTTTCGCAGCTCCACGCCTTGTTCTAATTGTTGTATTTGCTCAGGTGTCACAGGATCTGCGGTATGCATCGAATATACTTTGGCAACATGCTTTTTAGGGTGTGTCAGCGCTTGTAGATATTGACCATCATCCGTGAGCAGCAACAGTCCAGTGGTGTCTTGATCCAGCCGCCCGACGCATTGCAAACCACGATTTAACAGCACATCATCAAATAATTCAAAAACACTAAAATGATGGGTTGCCTGATGCGAACATTCATAACCTTGGGGTTTATTTAACGCGATGTAAACATGCTCACGATAGGTATAGTCCTGTCCATGCACACTGTAAGTTAAATCATTTAAGTCCAGTTTTTGCTTTGGATTATCTACAATCTCACCGCGTATTTCGACCGCACCATTTTTAATCAACTGTTGGCAATATTTACGCGAACCAAAACCTTGTGATTGCAGCATTTTATCCAAAAACATAGAACAACCTAATAAACACCATATATTGCTATTTTATACTGAACAACGAGCCAACTTGCAGGAAAAATAGCGGAAATGATCTTGAACGCCAGTTTTTAATGTTTCTGCGCTACACTATTGATTATTTATTGAAGTTTCTCACGAATATCCTATGTCTCAGTTGGATTTAAATCTGATCGTGTTATTGGTGTTATTGGCTTGTGGCATCTTTAGCCACAATACAGCGATCACCATAGCTGCAGGTGTCTTGATTGTTTTCCGCATCACGCCTTTGAGTGAATTTTTCCCCTATCTGCAACAATATGGCTTAAACATTGGCATTATTATTTTAACCATTGGCGTACTCACGCCGATCGCAAGCGGGAAAATACCCGGCGATTCAATTTTAAAATCCTTTTTAAGTTGGAAATCCCTCGTCGCAATCGCCATTGGCATCTTTGTCGCATGGCTAGGCGGACGTGGTGTCAAACTGATGTCCAATCAGCCAGATGTAGTTGCCGGACTATTAATTGGGACAGTCGCAGGTGTTGCCATGCTGCGTGGTGTACCTGTCGGCCCACTCATTGCAGCAGGCATCTTGTCGCTACTGATTGGGATTAAACAATAAGACCGTTGCTGACATAGCGGTTTAACAAAATTTTAATTTGAGCCATACTGCATTTGAAATAAACGTCGACTAAGCATGATTCCAACGAATGATAATGCTGACATCAATATACCCGCCCAAAACCACGTTCCAGTTTGTGAAACCACAGTGGCAATCACAGGAGGCAGAACAAATTGTGATATGGCAGAGCATTGTAAAATCATGCCGACCGTCGTACTAATTGCCGCAGGATAAGGTGCAAAATGCAGTGCTTGTGCAAAGACCGTTGCAGCAACCAAGCCCCCAAAAAGCGAAAAACTAAACACCGTTAAATATTGCAGTAAAAACGGTAACGCATCTTTAAAGAGATAAAATCCTAAGGAGCAAATGATTAAAACAGCAAAACCCAGTTGGACTAAAGTTTTAGCTTGAAAACCACGCTGTAATAACAGTCCGCAACCCCATGTGCCCACAGCATTCGCAACGGCAACACTGGCTGTTAAAGCACCCGCCAGCTCTGCTGAAATTTGGTTTTGAGCATAAATCATCGGTAAGAAGCCTACCAATGCAAACCACTGCCCTGCATATGTCCCAAAAATGAGCGCCAAAAGCCATGCTGCAGGATGTTTCAAAGTATCTCTAATGAGACCAATAATAGGTGTTGTATTCAGCGCCACATTAGGCTGAGGAATAAACATGGCGATACAGAGTAGTAATGCTGCAGTAATCATAGCGAAACTGAGCCAAACCACACTCCAACCATATTGAGCAATTAGAAATGGCGCAACCAATAATGCTATCCCCATACCTCCGCCCATATAAGCACTCCACAGTCCCATCTTTGCGCTGATGTGCTGTAGCGGTACAAGCTGACGGATAAATGCAGGCCCTGTGAGTGTCACCAATAAGAAGCCAAATCCTTCTATGACACGCAGTAGCAACAAGACATCAAAGCTTTGTGCAAAGCTCCCCCATGCACTTGCTATCGTCAATAGACTTAAGCCCAATAAGATACACAGTTTAAATCCAATTTTTTGGATATAACTACCAATCAACAATGCAAAGCACATTCCTGCACCCTGTACTAGTGAGAGCAATAAACCAGACTGAATAAAGCTAATGCCGAGTTGCTGTTGTAATACAGGTATTGCGGGCGGTAGTTTCCCGATATGCATTGCAGCAATAAAACCTGCCGCAATAATGAATAAATCTTTTGACATCCCTTTCATTGAATTGTCATGCTCTTTTCGCCATGCAATAGTGCACAGCTTAACAATTCAAAATATTATTTTGAGTCAAAAAACAAATGACCTTAGATGATTTTTCAATTACTAAATGATGTTACACCGTCACATTCGAAGCGTACTTTGATTCAAATTAAACAACGATACTTAGTCATGTCATCCGCATTTGTTTGAGACAGGACAAGTTTTCATCAAAACGTTTTGCGATACTTTAGATAATATGAAGGTAGTGAACGAATTTACCTGCATAACTATGAGTGAATTATTTAAGCAGTGAGATATTTAGGCAGTGAGTTATTCAGGATTGATTTGTTTCCGTTCACGCTTATTGGCGTACATTTTTAAATCAGCCATTTCGACCAATTGATCGATAGATTGAGCATCTTCTGGAAATAAAGCCATGCCTATACTGGCACCAATTTTCAAGCTCATTTGCTCAAATGCAAACGGCAGTCCGCAACTTTCTGCGATTCGATTCATCGCCGTTTGCGCACGTTCTAAGTTGGCAATATTGGTTAAGATCACAGCAAATTCATCACCACCCAAGCGTGCAACCAAGTCATCTTGACGTGTTTCACGCAAAATGCGCTGTGCAATTTCTTTCAGTGCAGCATCCCCAATGCGATGTCCAAACTGATCATTAATCGGCTTCAGACCATCCATATCAATCATCAAGATACCCAACACTTTTTTCTGCGCACGTGCTTTTTCTATCCCTTGGCGTAAAAAGTCGACAAACAAAGCCCGATTAGCTAAGCCGGTTAAGCTATCTTGCGTCGCCAATTTATATAGCTCTGTCGCACCGAAACGTGTCGCATGGTACATCGCCGCAGCGATCAACTCAGACATCAAACTTAATATATGTAAATCGGCTTCCTGAAAGGCATCGACTTGGTCGGAGTAAATCTTTAATACACCGACACCTTCATCACAGTGAATCAATGGCACCACAGCCATCGAACGCAACCCGACACGTCGACATGCCACGCGATCTACCCGCGCATCTGTTTCCGAATCTTGGCAATACAGTGTTTGTTTTTGCGCTATACATAGCCCCGATAAGCTATTTTCAATATGTAGTCTTAAACCTAGTAAATGGCTCGCCCCGCCAGACACTGCACGATAGACCATATCACCATCTTCAGCCAACTCTACAACTGCACCTTTAGCATGTGTAATCTGCTGCGCCTGTTCTGCAACCACGGTCATCACTGCATTTAGATCTAAACCCAGTTTGGCAATAGCTGTCTGCGTTTGAATCACAGACATGAGTTGAGCTGGTGATGGTTCTATAGAATTGGGCATGATTGAGTTCAAACAGGGTTCAATGTGAGATACAGCTCAATTCTAAAAATTATTCATCCACTTGTATAGCAATCTTAAAGTGATTTCTGTGCATTCAAGCACTTTAGATACAACTCTTTTAGATACGGCTCTTTAAAAAATTGCACTCAAGGAAACAACAGAGCATGCAGAATCATCGATACACATATTGAAGGTTGGGGAAAGTCATGATGTTTGGATGACCCACGTATTTTCCGACTCTCCCCCTGGATATTATTTCAATGCGTAAATTTCACTCTGCATCCATTCTCCGCCTTCCAGTTGCACATCTACAGCCACACGTTGATATTCAGTACCTTCAAATTCGTCTAAAGCCGCCCAATGTGCGGCTAAGTTTTCAGAGATAAAAACATAACCTTCAATCGCATGACCTGCCTTCGATAAACGAATGCCCGGACTGCCCATCGCCGCACCCCAGCCTTTATGTTCTAATTCACCCCACACCACACCTTTCTTCCACTCGCCACCAATGCGGTCCATCACGTGATCATTGGGTTGACCTAGACGTCATGTCTTGTATACAAAAAGACTCTGTGTCATAGATCCTCCTTAGTTGGAATAATATTGATTGCGCTTTTGTGAGAATTTCGCCAACTGTTTTAGGAAGCCTTCAAAATAGCTTTTTTCAGCCTCTTCGGTACGATAGCCTGCGTACAAGGTCCGTCTTAAACCTTCAGGTGAAACACAATCTAAACGTCGAGAGGTCACCCAACCTTTTTGTTCATATTCATTTACCACCCAATCTGGTAATGCCGCAATACCACGACCACTTGCAACCAACTGAATCAACATCTGGGTCAAATCTGTAGTACGAACGTGTTTAGGCTGAATATTGGCCGGTAAAAATAATTTTGCCATGATATCTAAACGATGTTTATCGACCGGATAGGTAATCAGCGTTTCTTCTGCTAATTCTTGAACAGTCACATTTGTCGCACGAACCAATGGATGTGTATTCGACAATACCAAACGAGACTCATATTCAAAGATTGGGAAATATTCCACACCTTTTAAATTAATCGGATCTGCCGTAATCAGAAGATCAAACTCGCCAGTTTGTAATAGTTCATGCGGATTGGCTTCAAAGCCAGAAGCAAAGTCCAAATCTACATCGGGGTATTGCTGACGGTAGACATTCAATAACGGCATCAGCCAGTCAAAGCAACTATGACATTCTGAAGAAAAAATAATTCGGCCAGTTTGACCATGCACAATACGTGTAATGTCCGATTGCGCAATTTGAACTTGCGGCAAAATGTCATCGGCAAGGCGTAGTAAACGTTGCCCAACATTCGAAAAAGACACAGGACGTGTGCGTCGGTTCACCACCTCTACCCCATACCAATGATCTAGCTCTTTCAACTGGTGTGAAAGTGCAGAAGGCGTTAAACACAGATCATTAGATGCAGCGACCAAAGAACCGTGTTCTCTGAGTGCCAATAAGGTTTTGAGATGGCGTAATTCCAACATGATTGTTCTCAACTAAACTTGGGAGCAACTTTGCAATCGAATAGTTTTCGCAAAGCATTAATGAATTATACTCATCTTATCATTATTTTATTAAGTTTTATTCATTTAAAGTTTTATTTGGAACTTTAACCACCAATTCATCGTTTTTACGCAGATGCAAAGGATGAAAATAAACACGATGCCCCTTATTAAAAAAGCCAGATTGATCAATCTGGCTTTAAATGTATGTAATCCAAAGAATGTGTTATTCCACAAATAATAAAGCCAAACGAACTTGGTCATATCCCATGCGTGGACTGGTCAACTCCACAATTGGGCGCAGCTTAACAGTACCATCATCGTTATAATGTGCTGGGTCTTGTCGTTTCGCCAAACGTTTATAAATTTTACGCACCTGTTCAACCACGTCTTCTCCCGGATGTGCCACCGATATATCTAAACCTTGCTCTTTTTGCAGACGAGCCAAATGGTTAATAATCGTAGCAGGTGTTAAACCACGCTCCACTGCAATATCTTGAATTTCATAACCTTCTTCAAATAATTCACGAGTTTGATCTAAAGTCGCTGTGGCAAAGCTTTGTTTCGCACCAGTTTTGGCAATTTTCTTTTCATTGCGCTCGATTTCCACTTCATTCAGTGTTCCGCCACAGTGGCGAATAAAGGCTTTGTGTTGTACTGTTAAATCAGCCTCTGCAAAATTGGTTTCCGCTTCATCAGAGAGTTCCTGAAAGCGTCGATCGGCTTTAATGGCCAAACTGTCGAGTTCTAAGGCTTGTTCATTAAAACCAAGTAAACGCAAACCATCTAATGTTTTTAAACGAGACAATGCCACATACCCCTGACCCTTTTCAAAAGTATGCGTCAAGTTAATTTCAGCCGCTGCAAGGGTCATCCCTTGAGATTTATGAATGGTGATCGCCCAGGCCAAACGCAGTGGAATTTGTTGGAAACTGGCAATGGTTTTACCATCATCATTATCGACAGACCATGTTTCAGGTTCTACCACCAAGGTCGTGCCGTCCGTAAGTTTTACTTTAGGCAAGATGCCATATTCATCATCTTCTTCAAAACCTATCACTTCACCGAGGCTGCCATTGATATAGCCCACGTCAAAGTTGTTTTTTACAAACATCACTTTGGCATTTTTCTTTAAGGTCAAAGTTTCCGGCGCACGCACTGAAGATTTTAAGGTTTCGATCAGTTTATCATTACCATCACATTGGGCATCAAACTGGCGAGATTCTTGCTCAATTTCATTTAGATGTTTATAGTTAATACTATCTACATCCATATTATGGGTATATAAGCGCGTAAAGGTTTCACCTATATTTTGTGAACTTGTCTGCCTTAAAGCATGCAAATGATCGCCCGTAATTTGCTGAGCACGAATCGCATTTAGAATATCATTGAGATAGTCATTACCCTGACGATGTTGTTCGGTCAAATAACACACGCGAAACTTCGCTTCTACCCATGCCTCAGACATAAAGCAAAACTTGTCACGGTTTAATTCACCTTTGCGTCCCACAGGGGGTAACTGGAAGAAGTCACCTGCAACAATGACTTGAATCCCCCCAAAAGCATCTTCACTGTCTTTAAAAAATTTTAAAACTTTATTCACCAAGTTTAATTGCTTGGCATGCAACATCGAAATTTCATCGATGATTAAAACTTGGGCATTTTCCAAATGCTCTTTTAAATATTTACGTTCTTTTAAGCGCTTTAACTCATCTTCGGAAATCGCATCTTTAATCCCAATCCCTGCCCATGTATGAATTGTCATGCCATTCATATGGGTTGCAGCAATCCCTGTAGAAGCCGTAATTGCCACCGGCACTTTGCGCGCTTTTAGATAATTGATGTACTGATTTAAAGTATAAGTTTTACCTGCACCAGCCGAACCTGTTAAAAACACATTTTCGCCTGCTTTGAGCAGCTTGAGTGCAGTTTCTTGTTTCATAAGACCTATACCGTAAAAGAACGGCTATAGCCTAACGATTTTTGACTCAAAAGTTAAGCGCACAACACAGTTTACTAAATCCGTATTTCGCCAATCTTACTTTAAGCTATTGAACCTATTTAAAAATTCTTTGGCGATATTTACTTTTTCTATTTCTGCTTGGGTATTATTTGAATACTCGAGTTGATCAAAAACCAAAATGTGGTTTTGCACATGACAGCCCAAAGTCATCGATACATGCAAAATGGGATGGTACATATGAAAAGCTACATATACTCTTGCAATGATACTGGCGCTATAACTTGATGCCAAACAATGTTTAAATTGAATAGATTCATCAATAATTCGATCGATGGTTTTTAATTCTTCAAAGACCCACTCTTGAAAATAGATTTTGTCTTCTGTTGTAAATGGCTGCCAAACCGTTGTCGCAAATTGACGCTTTAATTGAGTTAACACTTCCTGCTTTTGTTGCTTGGCATGCCAATGCACCGCCTGATGAAAGACCCCATTCCAGGTAATATTTTTAGGGACTATATGACCTGTAGAATAAGTCGCACTAACATAGTCACGCACATATGCATCAAATACAGATACTCTTAAATTAGCATGCTTTAAATAAAATAAATTTCGAAAATCCTGCAGTTGAATTTTATGTTGTCGTAAAACACTTAAAAATTGGCGATTTTCTTGGGTTTCTGGACGGATATAATCCATCAAAGCCTGCGGTAAATGCTGCGTACAACGTACTAAATGCTGCAGATAGGCCTGCATAATACGGCTCAAGGGTAGATAGACTTTTTTTATAGCCTGATCCTCTGCACCCAAAACCTGTCGCATTAAGATCAACCACTCATCTAAATACAAAATCGATGGGCTGATCACTACACGATGATCATCATGCTGCTGATATTTTTGGTGTAAAACAAACTGTAGATTTTTTTCATGATTAAACCAATCTTGTTCATGCGCAATCGTATGGCAATTTTGAATAAATAAGCGCGCTGCAACAAATTGAAAATGTTGTAAGGTCGCAAGAATCAATGTTGGATGAATATGCTGCGTATCGACAAAACTTAATGCCGTCACAGCCACACGTACATTACTGTGTTGAAAATTACGACTCAGCCAATCCAACACTTCGGCTGACTGCTTGAACATCCATCGCACTGCACGGTTGTTATCGAGTAAAGGGAGTTTTCCACATTTTTTTTGCCAAATTGCTGTGGCTTGCACAAAATTACTATGGCTTAATATGTCCTGCTCTGCCCAAACATCCCGATGCATCAAACGAATAAAACCCAACAAATTGGGACGCTCATATGCATGGTCGAGCAACAAAATAATATCTTCTATATGTTCATTTAATTCTTGTAAATTGAACCGATCTTCATAGCTCAAACTCATGATCCGGTAAATCGTTGGATCTAAAAATTGTGCTGTAGCAAAACAAATCTCGTCCAAACTATCCATCAAGAGCTGTATTGGCAATATTTCAGCTTCTGTAAGTGAATTGAGCGCAAACATCTGCTCAATCTTTTGCATCAACCAATGGGGTAGACAGATTTGGCATTCGATATAGGTTTGTAATAGCGGTGTCTGATAAATCTGCTGCTCTTGCATCAACTGATCAAAAATTTGCGCTTCAACCGCTGTCATCTGTGCTAAAAACTGCTGAACACGCGCTGGCCCATTTAGATGTAGAAAAACCGACTGTAAGATCAATTGTCTAAATTGCTGTGCTTTTTCTCTGAGCAAGAGTGAATGTTGCGGCGTTAAGTCCCCAGTAAAAAAATATAATTCATGAAATAAGAAATCTTCTACTACTTCAATACATGGCACTGTCGTATGCAATTCAGCAATTTTGATGGGTCTAAATGGACTTCTAGGAAACTGATAGCCAATCGATTCACGATTTTGTAGCTGTAAGGTCCACAGTCCATTACACAGTTGAATGCGGTGCTGCTCTTGTTCAATTTTAAAGATATTTTGTAAATTGAGTGCTGTAGCAAGATCCATTTGCTCTTGATACAACTGCTTTAAACTTGGAGATATTCGAATAAGTTGCCGAGCAATATGCTCAAGCTGCGGGGTCAAGCTTTTCTTTTCCATCTTCCGCCCTAACGATCGTTGATTATTTTTCAACCTTCACTATAGTCAAAGTTTAATGCTCCGACTACTGCCATTAATCAGCCAAATAGCTGTACAAAAGGTCAATACAAAGGCGTTCAATAAAAAATCTAAAAGCTATTGTTGTGACAAAATTCACCATGATTTTGAGCTGTGACGAATAAAAATGGATGAAGTTAAAGAGTAGTCACTATTATTGATCTGTAGAATGTTGTTCTGAACGGATTTTCTTAAGCTGTTCTATTGCAGTGTAAATATCTTGTTGTAGTGCCTCTCGATAGAGCTTTAAATCCTCTACACTCTGAATATGACTCAAACTTTGACGGGGTAAAAATTGAAAATAGAATGGAATGCGCTTGGGGATAATACGTTTGGGTAAAGACGGAATCACATCACCATGACGTAATAATTTATCGATTTTTTGTATTTTTAATAGTTGTTTAAACCAACGATGTTCAACGATCACACTGGCATCAAAGCCCAGTTCAAAGACTTCATCTCCACCTAAAGCGGCAAAAGGCACAATGTCATAATTAAATTCTTGCGCCAGTTTTAAAAAGCCATAACGTTGCTTCCAGATCAGTTGATAGGCTTCCCCTTTTCGCTTCAAAACCTCTCGACCACCACCGGGAAAAACTAAAATGGAATAACCTTGTTGCATCACTGTTCTGACATAGTCCTGAATACCTTGGACTGCACCGAACTTTTTGACCATGCCACGCCAACCGGGCAAATAAAAATGGCTATGATAGCGATACTGACCACAGCCACTTTATGTTCATTGTAGAGATAATCAATAATTACGGGTGAATCGAGTACACCGTAAATTGTATGATTCCCTACATACATTGCAGGTTTTGATGCATCAATATATTCAGCGCCAAAAAAGGTAGGCGTGAAATACATGCGGGATAAAGCGCTTAAACGCTTTATCCATTTTGCATCATGTTCAACCTGCAAATGTGCTGACCTTAGGCAGCATCATGTTTTTGAACAAGTACAGAACCTACTGAGTAGCCTGCACCAAATGAGCAAAGCACACCATATTCGCCATGGTTTACTTCATTCGCAGTACGGTGCAATGCAATAATGACACCTGCTGATGAAGTATTGGCAAATTCATCAAGAATGATTGGCACAAGGTCTGGCTGAGCATGTTCTTTACCCACAACCAGTTTCAGAATCAATTCATTCATGCTGGCATTCGCTTGGTGTAACCAGAAGCGTTTTACATCTGTTGCCGCAATTTTATTGTCATCCAATTGCTTAGTGATCATTTTCGCCACTAATGGACACACTTCTTTAAATACTTTACGACCGTCTTGACGGAAACGGTTGTTGTCGATGTCAGCATCGACTTCACTCATATTTAAGTAACCGAAGTTGTTACGAATGTTGTTTGAGAACTGAGTAAACAGGTCAATATCCAACACTTCAAAACCAGCTTTGGTTTCAGTTTCTTCAATGATCGAAGCCGTTGCAACGTCACCAAAGATGAAGTGACAGTCACGCATACGGAAATCTGTGTGACCAGATGTGATCTCAACGTTTACCAATAACACGCGACGAGCGCCTGATTTGATCGCGTCATAGGCTTGCTTGATACCAAAAGTTGCAGCTGAACATGCAACGTTCATGTCATAGGCATAACCCTGAATACCCAACGCAGTTTGAATTTCAATTGAAACGGCTGGATATGCACGTTGAATATTTGAACAAGACAAAATCACTACATCGATGTCTTCTGCAGTCACGCCTGCATTTTCCATCGCTTGTTTAGCAGCAGCTACGCCCCATTCCGCTTGAATAGACAACTCATCATTTGAACGTTCATGCAATACTGGACGTAAACGTTTTGGATCTAAAATACCGCTTTTTTCAGCAACATAACGTGCTTTTACGCCAGATGCTTTTTCGATAAATTCTGCACTTGAACCACGGCGCGCTTCTAGCTCACCGGCTTCAATTTTTTCAGCATTATCACTGTTGTACTGTTCCACATAAGCATTTAAAGCTTCAACTAACTCTTCGTTAGTAATTACGTCTTCTGGATGATAAAGACCTGTACCCGTAATGCGGATGCCCATGTAAAACTCCTTTTAGAAATTACCTATATCTTAACTGATTCCGAGCTTATCCCATACTTTTTGCAAGCGGGATGGAGAAATTGGCATCTTGGTCTTCATTGGTTGAGAGAAAATAGAGATGCGTAACTCCTCAACCATGAAATACAATTCTTTAAGGCGAGTGTCATTTTTAAACTTAAATAATTTTTCCATCCATGGGTCAACTTGATCAATGGCAGAATTGTCCCTTTGTAGATTATTTGGCAAGCGGTCTAAACGCAAGACTAATGCCTTCAAATATCTTGGAAATTCGAGCCACACATCGGAAGTTTTGCCATAAACAAAATCTGAAAGTTGCATCAAATCGAGTTGATCTTCAATGTCATCAATGTTCTTTCCAAACACAGAATCATCTAAAACCAACAATTTCCGACGTATATCCTGCCATTGAATATAGGTTTCAGTTAAAACGGCTAATGCTTGTTGCCCATGGGTTAAGAAAGATTTCTTTACATTTAAAATCAGGTTTTGGTACTCCTGCACATTGACAGGTAGCTCATTTATTGCAAGCTGAAGTGTGGCATAAACTAACATTTGCTCTAGTTTGGCTTTGTCACCTAGCGGTGAATAAGCCAATGCCAAGGGTTTAGATATCTGTTTTTTCAACTGACGAACTAAGTCACCCAACTGCATATGAACCAAACGAATGATCCCTTCGCGGTGTTGTTTGACTGCTTCAAATTGGTCATTGAAAGTCTGAATCACCACACCAGATTCGTCTTTGGCATCCAACTCTGCAAAGCCTTTGACTGGAACAAGCGCTTGATATTGTTTCACCACCACACCCGTGACTTTTTGTGATGCTTCGAACACAAAATTATCAGGGAAGATTTTAAACTCACCTTTTAACTGTTTGACTGGGCTATGAGTTTCCGTACGACAGCGTGCTTTGAGTTCATCTAGATCACGACCTTGCTCAATCACACGGCCTTTTTCATCAATGACTTTGATTAAAGGCAGCAGATATTGCTCAACGCGTTCCCAAGAAAAGTCTTTGTCTGTGATTTGCTCACCGCGCAGTTGGTATGCCAAGAAACTAAAAATATGCTCGCGCAAATGCACGGCATCGACACGATCCATCAATTTACGAGCCGTATCAGGTATTGGCACCAAGTGACGGCGTTTATCCTTAGGCAGGGCTTTAAGTAAAGCTTCAATCAGGTCTTGTCGCCAACCGGGTATGCCCCATGACCAAATATTTTCATCCACTTGCGGCAAAGCTTGAACTGGAATTTTGACCGTTGCACCATCTTCATCATGACTTGGGTCAAAACGATAACTTGCAGCCAAACGCAGTTCACCATTTCGTAGGTAGTCTGGAAATTGCTGGGTCGTTGGACGGTCATTCATCCAAAGCGCATCATCATCGATAAATAAATGCCGTGGATTTTTCGGTTCTACAGTTGCACGCCAGTCTTCAAAACTACGACGACTTGCCACCTCTTCAGGCACTTTTGCAGCATAAAATTGGTAGATGGTTTCTTCATCCACCACCAAATCACGACGACGCAGTTTATCTTCAACACGCTCAACTTCTTCGAGTTTTAATAAATTGTGTTTTAAGAACGGCGGCGTAATACCCAAATGTCCCGTCGTCAACGCATCGCGTAGGAAAATTTCATGCGCCGCCGGATGATCCACTTTTTCATAATTAATCTGACGACGTGGCTCAATAATCAAACCAAACAAAGAAATTTGATCATAGGCATTGACTACACCAGATTTTTTGGACCAATGAGGTTCAAAATAATGATGCTTCAATAAATCGCCTGCAGCCAATAAAATCCATTCAGGTTCAATTTTCGCCAATGTACGAAGATATACCTGAGAGGTTTCCACCATCTCAAAAGCCATGACCCAAGGTGTATTTGTTTTATGCAAAGTTGATGCAGGGAAAATACGTGCCTTTTGCTGACGCACTGCCATGAACACATTACGTTCATCGGTTTTGTTGGCAATAAATGAAAGTAAACCCGTTAATAACGCACGGTGCAGATTTTCATAATTGGCCTTCTTTTCATTAAAGGACAGTTTTAAGCCCTGAGCCAAATCCACCAATTGCTCATGGGTTTTTTTCCACTCACGGAGGCGTAACCAACTGAGGAAATGGTTGCGTGCAAAGGTTCGACGCTTATTTTCACTCATGTCACGATTTGCGACTAGAGCTTCCCATAATTTAATATAGAACAAGAAATCCGAGTCAGCTTCACGGAACAAAGCATGTTTCTGATCGGCCTGCATTTGTTTATCCGCAGGACGTTCACGTGGATCTTGTACCGCTAAAGCAGCGACAATAATCAAGACTTCATTTAATACGCCAAAATGCGCTCCACCCAAAATCATCCGTGCAAGACGTGGGTCGATCGGCATTTTCGCCATTTGCTGACCAATTTTGGTTAAAGCACCATTTTTATTATTCGCATGTTTTGTGCCTTGTTTTGCTTGGTTTTCCGAAGCAACTTGCGGTGCATACGCCGATTTTTCTTTTAAAGCACCTAATTCAATTAACAGCTTACGACCATCATTCACCAAACGATGATCTGGCGGCTCAATAAAATCGAAGTCTTCTAATTCACCAAAGCCCAAACTTTGCATTTGCAAAATAACCGAGGCCAAGTTGGTTCGTTTAATCTCCGGTTCGGTAAATTCAGGACGACTCATAAAGTCTTCTTCTGAATACAGTCGAATACACACACCCGGTGCAATACGACCACAACGACCTTTACGCTGATTTGCTGCCGCCTGTGATACAGCCTCAATTGGTAGACGCTGTACACGTGAGCGATAGTTATAACGGGATATACGTGCAAAGCCACTATCAATTACATAGCGAATATTTGGCACAGTTAAGGCAGTTTCTGCCACGTTGGTGGCAATAATAATCCGTCGCCCACCGCCTGATGGATTAAAGATCTTTTGCTGTTCTGCCAAAGCCAATCGAGCATATAAGGGTAAAACTTCGGTATGTCGTGGCCCAAACTTTTGCAGTGTTTCCTGTAACTCACGTATTTCTTGTTCAGTGCTGGCAAAAATCAAAATGTCGGCATGTTCAGGATGACCTTTTTCCTGTGCATCTTGAAAACATTCTTCTACTGCCGAAACAACGGCACGCGGTAGATTTTCTTCAAAATCATCAAACTCATCGTCATCACTGCCAACAATACTCAGCTCTGAAATCGGACGATAACGGAGTTCTACCGGAAAGCTTCGACCTTCGACTTCAAAAATAGGTGCCCCATTAAAGTAATTCGAGAATCGATTTACGTCTAAAGTTGCTGAAGTAATAATGACTTTGAGATCTTTACGACGAGGCAAGAGCTGTTTGAGATAGCCCATGATGAAGTCAATATTTAGCGAACGCTCATGCGCTTCATCGATAATAATCGTGTCATATTTATTTAAGAATCGGTCATTAGCCAGTTCAGCCAATAAAATACCATCGGTCATTAACCGAACGATGGAATCTTGTGAACCTTGTTCATTGAAACGAACTTTAAAGGAGATCGACTCCCCCAGCTTTTCGCCCACTTCTTCTGCAATACGTTGCGAAACACTACGCGCGGCTAGTCGACGGGGTTGAGTATGACCAATCAAACCCGTTAAACCACGACCTGCAAGCATGGCAATTTGCGGTAACTGCGTGGTTTTACCCGAACCGGTTTCACCTGCCACAATAATCACTTGATGCTTTTGAATCGCTTCAATTAGTTTGTCCGCATACTGCGTAACAGGTAAGTCTTGATTTAATTTAATATTGGGAATGCGGGCAATCCGTTCGCGCACTTTCGCATTCGACTTTTCAAACAAATCTTGAAATTTTTCAGGATTGGCTTCTTTGCCTTTTTTCAGCCGACTTAAGCGATGGCGATCACGAACCATGACCAATTGATCGACATTTAACTGACTTGGCACAGATGCATTATCCTAATAATTAAAAATAGAACCGAATATTTTACGCTGTATGTAAAAATAGTGAAAGATGAATCTATTTTTTGCGTGCCTGAAACCAATAGGTAAAGCCGAACAGAATAAAATGATAAAAAACTAAAATTGCGGCCAATAACCAATAATTGCCAAATGCTTCTATACTGTCATGTAATAGCTGATAAAATAGCACTGTATAAGACATACTCAACGGCACAATTAAAAACATCAATAAAGTGAAAGTGAAGATCAAGAAATGATGAACAGATTTTGCTAAGCACAAAAAAATTGAAAATAAAATGCAAATCTACCCAATAAAAATAAATAAAAGAGGTTCATCCGATGAAGAACCATTCATTTCAGCATAATAATTAATTTGATTCGGGCTAGCACCTTGAAATGAAAGCACATTCTTGATTCATCCAGTACAGAATAATAAAGCCACATGCTTACTAGAATAGGCAACTCAAGCCAATCCATTTGAAAGCTTTATACATTAGTTTCAGTGCCATAGAAAATGTAAACGAAACTAAAAACAATAAATATGCTCTGCCCGATCACCCATGCGAACAACCAACCATTATGACAATAAACAATACTGTCATAGATAATTTTTGAAATTGAAGCAGTTTCTATCATTAAAATGATGATGAATTGAAAAATCGCATATAGCCATAATATAACCACATACCAAGCACGTCTAAATGATAGCAACAGTGGGAAAAAAAGAAGATTCCAACGATTCCCATGCTACTCAATAGCGTAGGATCATCTGATGAAGTTCCTAATAGTTCATTAAAATAGGTCGCTTTTTGAGGTTGCAAGTATTCATAGATACATAAATTTGTACCTGTGTCTTCAACTTTAAGAATACATAGTGATGCAAGTGCAAGACTGAGAATGGCAATGATACGAAAAAATTGACTAAGCACCTGATCAAATCTGGAGTCATTTTATGTTCATGCCATCTTATATGAACAAATTCTATAATTTGAAATATTTTTTATAACTTTTTTAGAGATCACCCTTGAAATCTTATGTCACAAGCATCATGTTGGTTACAGACTTTGAAAAGATGATTTTGTCATTTTACTTTAAACTTTATATGGCATTGATATGGCTTATATCGAATGAAATAATGATAAATAATCGTTATTGCTGAAATAGTTCTGGAGTGTACTAATTCGGATTTTCCGATATTAGTTATGTAAAAATACTATTTCAGCAATAAGCAAAATTTCTGTACCCTATTGGAAATCAAAAACAAACCTCAATCATGGAGACAATGATGAGCTTAATTAATACTGAAGTTAAACCGTTTAAAGCACAAGCATTCCAAAATGGTCAATTCATCGAAGTAACTGAAGCTGATCTTAAAGGTAAATGGTCTGTTGTATTCTTCTACCCAGCTGACTTCACTTTCGTTTGCCCAACTGAACTTGGTGACCTTGCTGACAACTATGCAGAATTCCAAAAACTAGGTGTTGAAATCTACTCAGTTTCAACTGACACTCATTTCACTCACAAAGCTTGGCACGATTCTTCAGAAGAAATCAAAAAAATCCAATACGTAATGGTTGGTGATGCGAACTGGACTCTTGCTAAAAACTTTGACGTATTAATCGAAGCTGACGGTCTTGCTGATCGTGGTACTTTCGTTATCGATCCAGAAGGTAAAATCCAAATCGTTGAAATCAACGCTGGTGGTATCGGTCGTGATGCTCAAGAACTTCTTCGTAAAGTTAAAGCAGCTCAATACGTACACGCTCACCCAGGCGAAGTTTGCCCAGCTAAATGGAAAGAAGGCGACGCAACTCTTGCTCCTTCAATCGACCTAGTTGGTAAAATCTAATCTGTATTAGATTGAACTGATTCAAAAACCACGCTTTTAGCGTGGTTTTTTTATGCCTATTATCTGCGAGTATATACCTCTATACACCCTATGCAGTTCACACTTTATTCATACAACTTTAACGTACTAGCACTTTCTACATATCTGTAGATATTCATCAAGTTAGAGCTTACACAAATATAATAAAAATGCGCCGCAAACCCGATTGTCTAGGCTTACATCTTTGCCAGTATTTCAGTATTTTTAACATGAATTTTAGGTCAATTGCTTATTTCAGGAAGATGTAAGCCCATGAAAAAATATTTCGTCTCAATCAGTTTAATTTTATGTTCGTTTACAACTTTTGCTGCCATGAACTGCGAAGGTGAAATTAAAAACCAAAGTATTCGTGAAGATATTAAAGTCAAAAAAAATTGTCAGCTTGAAGGTTTAATTGTTCATGGCAATGTTATTTTAGAAAATGGTGCAAGTGTTGAACTGCATGACAACCACATCAAAGGCAATATTGAATCGAATAAAAATTTTACCAAGATCATTGCCAATCATAACAATATCAGTGGCAATGTCGATTTTACAACTGGGAAAAACATCCAACTCCTCAATAACCAAATTTCAGGCGACCTCAAATTAAAGAAAAATAATGGCAATATTGTTCTAAATAATAATGAAATCGCAGGTAATTTGATTTGTCTTGAAAATGCTTTTTCAATTAATGGCAGCAACAACCAAGTCAAAGGCAATAAATCAGAACAATGCCGTAGTTTTTAACTCTCCTTACACTAATATGGGAGAATGACACTTATGGCATTTATTTGAACTGGCATTTTTTTATCAAATTAGTTGATAAAGAAATGAAAAAAATGTGAGATAAAACATTATTTTTTAACAATTCTGCAATACTCCACGCCCTAAATTTGTCTTAATTTCAAATGAGATAAACCTTTAACTGCAGTATGACTATAACAACGCAATAAGGGGGTGGCTTATGACAACAAATGTTGTAACTTCTTGGAAATACAGTTCTTCTTCACGTTACTTAAAAATATTTTATGCGAATGGTTCTGGGGATCTCTTTTATCCAGTTTCACCTTTTATTTATGATAATTTACTTCGATGTAGTGATAAAACGGCATTTGTCCACAAATATCTAGAATATGATCTACATTTTTCACGAGTAAGCTTACAGGGTTAAACCGCTACAAGTTTAGCGCTATAGCAACAGTATTTTTATTAATTAAAAAAAATTCGATCAAATCAGGGCTGAATGCCCTGATTTTTAGTTGCGCCAAGTCACCATAAAGAGCCCTGCGCCCACATTTAATGTCGTACTGATAAAACGATCATCCGCTTCAACACGTTGGATAAATTCAGCGACCTCATTGGCATGTGACAGCACATTATCCACGATTAACACGCCACTTTGAACTTGTATCAATTCAGCTAAATATGGCCAATACGCGATATACGCATCACGTTCTGCATCCAATAAAATGAAGTCATAACGCTGATTTAACTGCTGTAAAAAATGCAGCGCATCGCCATGATGAAATTCAATGTATTCGGATAAAGCTAAATTTTCCGCATGCTGTTTAGCTTGTTCGATACGCGCTGCATCAATTTCAATGGTTTCGACTCGCCCTTGTGTAGACTGGGCAGCATCTGCCAACCACAGCGTGGAATAGCCTGTAGATGTTCCAATTTCCAAGATCTGTTTGGCTTGTTTTAAGCGAATTTGCATAGCCAAAAACAGTGCAGACTCAGGCTCAATATTTCGGTAACGCGCAAGTCGGTGATTTTGCGCAGCATCGTGAGCACTAAAGTCTGCATAGAGTTGTTGCATATAGTTTTTAAAATTTGCATCCATGTTCATGATTCTGTCCTTTTGTTATTTCTTTCATATTTAAAGATTAAAGTACTAAATATCTGCTCAGTGGGTTTCTTGGATCAGTTTAAAACGTGGAATTACTTCACCATCAATTTCAACGGTTTCCATAAACATCTCTAAGGGTCTGACCCACATTGAATAGTCGTCATACAAGCACTGATAGACCACAACTTTTTCACGCGTTTCACTATGTGTTGCAACATGAAAGACTTGATACAACTGACCTTTATAATGCTGATAAATTCCCTGTTTAACCTGCATGCCATTTCCCTAAAAAGTTCTCAATACAATAGCGTTGACTCTAGCATTCTCTCGCTTAAAGCGCGATGAATTCGTTTATTTTTCCACTATTTAACTTGTATTTCTCGATAGTGGCCCAATATTGACTGCATTCACATCGGTATATTCTTATGATTTAGAAAGAAATTTAATCACTTGATTTATAAAACCGATTAATTTTATAAAAACAAACCGTTTCACCTATTTAATGGTTTGTTCTATCATTCTCTCATCAAATAAATTTACTCCTCTGGAGACGTTAGCAATGTTAGATCAAAATACTTCTGCTCAATTAAAAACCTTACTTGAACGCCTTGAAGGCCCGATTGAAATCGTCGCGACTTTAAACGGCACGGACAAATCAGACAAAATTAAAGAATTGGTGACCGAAGTTGCCGCTTTATCTGATTTAGTGACTGCACGTTTTGACGGTAACAACAGCCGTGCGCCAAGCTTTGGTATTGCAAAAGCAGGTGAAACACCACGTGTATTCTTCGCAGGTCTACCAATGGGCCACGAGTTCACTTCTTTGATTTTGGCATTGTTACAAACCTCTGGTTATGCACCGAAAGTTTCTGACGAAGTACTGAATACCATTAAAGGTTTAGGTCTTAAAGCTGATTTTGATGTATTTGTATCACTAAGCTGCCATAACTGTCCTGACGTAGTTCAAGCACTAAACTTGATCGCAATTTACAACCCTGGCACAACTGCAACCATGATTGATGGTGCATTCTTCCAAGACGAAGTGGAAGAACGCAAAATCATGGCTGTACCAATGGTATTCCAAGACGGCAACCACATCGGTCAAGGTCGTATGACCTTGGAAGAAATCATTGCCAAATTAGACACCAACTCTGCTGCAAAAGATGCTGAAAAGCTAAATGCCAAAGAGGTATTTGATGTCCTTGTGATTGGTGGTGGCCCTGCAGGTAATACTTCTGCAATCTATGCTGCACGTAAAGGTATCAAAACAGGTATCGTGGCTGAACGCATGGGCGGTCAGGTTATGGATACCATGGACATTGAAAACTACACGTCGATTCAAAAGACACAAGGTCCTAAGTTTGCTGCTGAAATGGAAGCACATGTCCGTGAGTACGGTGTGGACATCATGAACTTGCAACGTGTATCTGACATCAAAGGTGCTGACCAAACAGCCAATGGCTTAGTTGAAGTGACTTTAGAGAATGGTGCAAAACTTGAATCTAAAACAGTGATTCTTTCAACAGGTGCACGCTGGAGAGAAATGAACGTTCCGGGTGAACAAGAATACCGTACTCGTGGTGTTGCATACTGTCCACACTGTGACGGTCCATTGTTTAAAGGTAAACGTGTTGCAGTGATTGGTGGTGGTAACTCAGGTGTAGAAGCGGCGATTGACCTTGCAGGTATTGTGGAACATGTAACACTTGTTGAGTTTGATACTAAGCTTCGTGCTGACCAAGTGCTTCAAGACAAGTTAAACAGCTTACCGAATACCACTGTAATCATGAATGCATTGTCTACAGAAGTGGTCGGTGATGGTTCACAAGTGACTGCACTAAACTACAAAGATCGTGCAACAGATGAAATCAAAACGATAGAATTGGCTGGTATCTTCGTACAAATCGGTTTGTTACCAAACACTGATTTCTTAAAAGAAACAGCAGTTGAACTTTCAAAACGTGGTGAGATCGTAATTAACGAGCGCAACGAAACCAATGTGAAAGGTGTATTTGCTGCCGGTGACTGTACAACAGTACCTTACAAACAAATCATCATTGCGACAGGTGAAGGCGCGAAAGCATCATTATCTGCTTTTGATTACATCATCCGTTCTGGTCAATAATTCAGTTTAAACAGAACAACAAAAGCCAGTTTTCGAACTGGCTTTTTTTATGACTGAAAATTTATGTCTTGTTTCATATTTAAATTATCAATAAAACAATTATTTAACTTACTGACGCTTTTCATTTACACAATAATGAGCAAAACAAACCGTTTAAAACTTGTACAGCAGCTTATTTGCACATTAAGATAAAACAATCATCACGGATTGATGGTTGACAATAACAACAAGAATGTTGGTCAAATTCGACTAAATGGAGAAACGCAATGCACTATCAATATCACTGTGCTTGTTGCAATAA
Source organism: Acinetobacter amyesii (assembly GCF_023499985.1). Lineage (NCBI taxonomy): Bacteria > Pseudomonadati > Pseudomonadota > Gammaproteobacteria > Moraxellales > Moraxellaceae > Acinetobacter > Acinetobacter amyesii. The sequence continues at coordinate 460,899 of NZ_JAMCOU010000013.1, forward strand.
AGTATTGGCTTCAAGCGATAAAGAATGTTCCGAATGTGGCTCACATAATATCCGTAGCCCATATGGCTTTTGGATATTTTGCATACTCAGTTGTTTGGCTGTTGCCATTCTATTTAAGAGTATCCAAGTGTATTTGCAACAGCACGATACTGAAGCGACAACCCAACTCAACATCTTTGAAGTACTCAAGCAAGATGGTAAAAATTAAGCTTTTTTTACAACAGCCAAATACAGCCCTATGAACAAGCTGGCAATGTGTAAAATTTTAGCTAAGCTGAATTTAAGCACCGTTATCGGGTCGCGTTAAAGTCATTCAAAGAGATAAGTTAAAATGATGAAAGCCTGAATGATTTCAGGCTTTTTTATGCGCTAGCATCGCCCTGCTCACTTATCTTCACGAGGAAAATTCTTTAAACTATGGCAATAGCAATGAGGTTCTATAGACGATGGTGCAGTTAATCAAAAAAGGCGGTTTACGTGAACGCGCCAATCGTAGCAGATTATACAAGGGCTCTGAAAATACCGAAACCACCCTCAAACCGAACCGTTATCGTGATCATGCTGAAACTACCAATGTTGCACAAGATCCATCAAATACAGCACCATCTAAAGACCAAGATCAAACCAATCCAGAACAATAAAATTGGCACATAAAAAAAGCCAAGTCTTAATACTTGGCTTTCGCTTTGCTAACAGCAATATATTTACTGCTTTTATAGATTGAACATTCTAATTGCGTCGAACCACAACCAAATCGCAAAAATTAAAAATAACGCCCCTGAAACCACATCAATATAACTACCTGACCGTTGGTAGAGTGCTTTAATTTTAGGCAAAGACATAATCATCATAAACAGACTAAACACAATAAAAGTTTGAATCGGAATGATGACAGCAAGCTGTGCTTTTAGGTTACTACTGGCTGATGAACTCAACGCCAGTGAGAACACACTACTAAAATAGATCAGTGTTTTCGGATTTGCTAAATTTGTAAATAAACCTAATAAAAAATAATTTTCAGTTTTCTGCTGACTTAAGGCCTGCCCATCTTCTAAATTGGCTGTTTGATTTAAACTTTTAAGCCCACCACTAAACATCGCCCAACCCATTTTCGCCAAGAAAAATCCACCAACAGCCATTAAAACTTGTTGTATCCATGGAAATTGCTCAACCAGAACCGTAAAGCCCAATAAGGTTAAAACGACCCATACCACAATCCCGACAGAGATCCCCGCAATAATTTTTAAGGTATTTGCACGGGTTGTTGATGCAGCACTTTTAGCAATTAATAATACGTCTGGACCTGGACTCAACTGCGCAACAAAATGTAGCGCGCAGATGGTGAATAACAGTGACATGCTAGCTGATTCATTTGAATTAAAACGTGAAGATTATATCGCCTGTTCAATTTTTTTGTTGGCAACACAAGGTTTATTTTTAGGCCGTATCAAAATTTACGCAAAAAAAAAGCCGAATACACATTCGGCCTTTCATACTGAGTTAATTATTTTTTATTGACATCTTTCAGTTCAATTTGTTTCGCATCTGGCGTCACTTCACGAGCTTCACCATCAATAACGGATGAATCACGACCTGATTGCTGATTTTGCATATCTTGCATTTGACGCATCATATCTGCAAATGGGTTCTGACCTTGAGCACCGCCCATGCCTCCCATATCGCCCATCATGCCACCCATCATTTTTTCCATCATGGCTTGCTGACGCTTCATCATTGTTTTCATCATGACTGCTTTCATGGCATTTTGTACAGGTGGAATCAAAATAAGTAATGCCATAATATCTGAGATTAGACCCGGTAACAGCAATAAGAAACCAGCCAAAATTTTTGGTAAATTTCCAGTTAAAGCTGGATCATTACTCATTTGACCTGCTTGCATTTGCTGCATTTGAGGCATCAGACCTGATGAATATTTACGGATAATATTCATCCCTATAAAGAAGGCCGCCACGAACCAGAAAAAGACATACCACATGCTGCCGACGAGGTCGCCCACACCGATCCAGACAAACACTTCCAGGATCAAGCCTGCTAAAATCAGAAGAAATAATTTCATGAAAATTAAACAAATCTAAGTAAATTAATTTAAGGTGTTGCGTTCAACTGCTCAATCACTATCAAGCTTTTTTGACACGCTTATGTAACAATATGGGCATAATTTTATTTTTAAAGGGCAAATAGGCAAACATGTCATTAATTATCGGTATTGACCCTGGGTCGCGCTTAACTGGTTACGGCATCATCGAAAAGGATGGTTCTAAACTACGTTTTGTCGATGCTGGCACCATTCGTACCGAAACGACAGAAATGCCTGAACGCTTAAAACGTATTTTTGCTGGTATTGATCGCATCGTAAAGTTTCACGGGCCTACTGAAGCTGCGGTTGAACAAGTATTTATGGCTCAAAACCCTGACTCGGCCTTAAAATTAGGTCAAGCACGCGGTGCTGCCATTGCCGCTTTAACCAATTTAGATTTACAAGTCGCTGAATATACTGCGCGGCAAATCAAACAATCTGTGGTCGGCTATGGGGCTGCTGATAAAGAACAAGTCCAAATGATGGTTATGCGCATTCTGAACCTAAGCATCAAACCCCAGCAGGATGCAGCCGATGCTTTGGCTGCCGCAATTTGTCATGCGCATGCGTCTGGTAGTATGAGTAAAATGGCTGTACTGAATGCCTTAGGCGGTATGGCTCGTGGTCGAAGTCGTGTAAGCACTCGACGTCGGTAAATATTCGTCAAATTATATAGATCAGTAGTTCAGACAGTTTTCAAAAGCCCACTCAATCTAGTGATCAAATTTAGCGAATCATTTTAAAAATGCAATAGTCTAATTCATGCAGTGGAATTTCTTGCTGATCGATTTTAGTCACGTCTGCTCGTAAAGGCCCCACCAGACTGTGTTTCAGTATTTTATGAATGGCATCTTCAGTTCCAATAATCAGCGCTTCAACTTCGCCCGTCGCTAGATTTTTCACATAGCCATTTAAACCAAGTGCAATCGCTTGCTGCTCAAACCAACGACGATAACCAACACCCTGCACTTTACCTTGAATTCGCAATTTAACCGCATGCATTTTAGTCTTCATCTCCTGAATGATTGACCACATGATAAACCGCTTGGGCCATATCATGTGCCTGCAAACCACGCATCCCCGACTGCGCCAATACATCACCTGCTAAAGCATGCAGACTTACGATTTCATGCAGATGAATTTGCTGATGGAATTGTGCTTTTAAACTTGCAATCATCCCTGCAAGCACATCTCCCATACCGCCTGTACCCATTCCTGCATTACCTGCGGTGCAAATCCAAAGTTGATCTTCGAGTATCAAGCTGCCTGCGCCTTTAAGCACCCATTGACCTTGAAATTTTTCTTTTAAATACTGAATTGCTTGTAAACGATCTGCTTCAACTTCAGCAGTAGTAATACCCAGTAATTTCGCAGCTTCACCCGGATGTGGCGTTGCATAGGTTCGTGCATTCAAATTTTTAGGTGCTTCAGCTAGAAACCATAAGGCATCTGCATCCAAAACAATTTCCAAGGTTGACTGCTGAATCAATGGAAACCATGACTGAAACTGCTGTTGTGCCCAATCGTCACGACCAAGCCCCATGCCAAAGCTAATCGCATCGACATGATCGATCAGTTGCTGAATCGCTTTTACATTTAATGCATTGATATCGCGTAGCATAATATTCGGTGCGCGCGCCAAAATAGCGGTGTGATGTCGTGCATCACAAACAACGGTGACCTTTCCTGCACCTGCATGGAATGCAGCCTCAGCAGCCATTATCACCGCCCCACCCATTTCAGCATGCCCACCAACAACCAAAACATGGCCATAACTGCCTTTATGACCAAAAGCTTGTCGCTCAGGTAAAGTGATTTTCTGCGGAGACAAATAAGCGAGTGGCTCTAGCTCTGCATCAGTCGGTATACATGCCATCACCGAAACTTCACCTGCATATTCCTTCGCTTGACCTGTAAATAGCCCTGCTTTTAGACCCAATGCAGTAAAGGTATAATCGGCTTGAAATGCGATGGGTAAAGGCTGCCCTGTATTGGCATGTAAACCGCTTGGAATATCAATCGCAACTTTGAGTCCCGTGCATGCATTTAATCGTTGAATAATGGCTTGCCATTCGCTAGAAAGTTCACGATTGAGTCCTATACCAAATAATGCGTCGATATAGACGTCATAATCTCGCTGAAAATCAAAATGTGTATAGATCTTAAGCTTGTGATCTATCGCTTCCTGTACTGCAGAATGTAAGTCCTTCGATGCCCCTATTTCAGCGGCATAGATATCAACTTGAAAGCCTGCTTGCTGTAGGTATTGCGCTGTAAGATAGCCATCACCTGCGTTGTTGCCCTGCCCACAACACACTGCAATATTTTTTAAATTTTGCTGCTTTAACATTAGAATGAGTTGCTGAGCAATCGACCATGCGACCTGCTGCATCAGACCATAACTGCTATTGTGCTGAGCAAACCAACGCTGCTCCCAAGCTTGAATACTTTGGCTAAGATAAACAGGGCTATGGTAAACTTGCAGACGCATTGTTTTTCCTTGTTATGATTATGGCCGCTTCAACTCCTGCACAAAAAATTCCTGTCGATCAATATGATCCAGAAACCCTAAAAGCATGGATTAAAGCACAAGCCTTAAATTTAGGTTTTTCTGATTGTGTCATCGCAAAGCCAGATGCTCAAGAGGAACTCCCTCGTTTTAAAGAATATTTAGAGCGTGGTTATCATGGCGATATGAAATTCCTAGAGGAAAACCTTGAAAAACGTGCCAATCCAGCACTTTTAGTCCCCGGCACCCGCAGTATCATTTGTGTCCGCATGGATTATTTGGTCGAAACCCCAAAACCACGTTATGTTCCTGATGAGCCAAACTCAGCCATCATTGCACGCTATGCACGAGGTCGTGACTACCACAAAGTCATGCGTGGTCGTTTAAAAACCTTGTCGAATATCATCCGTGAAAAAATCGGAGATTTTGAATCTAGACCCTTTGCCGACTCTGCACCAGTGTTTGAAAAATCCTTAGCTGAAAATGCAGGCATGGGCTGGACAGGCAAACACACCTTACTGATCCATAAAAAATCAGGCTCATTTTTTGTATTAGGTGAGCTGTTTACATCACTCGATTTGCCTTTTGATTCGCCGGCAACCAAACATTGTGGTTCATGCACAGCCTGTATTGATATCTGTCCAACTCAGGCCATCGTTGAGCCCTATATGTTAGATGCACGTAAATGCATTGCCTACTTAACCATCGAATACAAAGGCATCATTCCTGAAGAATTACGCCGTGGCATTGGCAACCGTGTGTTTGGTTGTGATGACTGTCAACTTATCTGTCCATGGAATAGCTTTGCGCATAAAACTCAAATTGAGGACTTTTATCCACGTCATGGCCTCGACCAAGTGAGTTTATTAGATCTTTGGCAATGGGATGAAGCCACTTTTTTAAGCTGTACTGAAGGCAGTCCTATCCGACGAACAGGCTATCAAAGCTTTATGCGAAATATCGCCATTGGCTTAGGCAATGCACCATACAGTTCAAATATTGTGCAATCATTAAAAAATTCTCGCGAAAAACATGACGCGATTGTGCAAGTTCATATTGATTGGGCAATTGCAGAACAAAACTCAAAAATGCTTTAAGGGTTTTTATTCTCTATTTTCCAGATCCTTACAAAGTTTTCATTTAAGCTAAAACTTAGTGACGTAATCCAAGAAAATTAATTTTTTAACTAAAAATAAACATTGCAGCGATTGTGCTGTCATTTAGCATAACTTTGTAAGTATCTTAAATATCAAAAGTTCTTTGAAAAAGTCATTTCAATGTATTTTAGCTAAATTTCAATGTTACAAAATAGTCTTGGAAGTCTGCAAATTTTACGTATGATGATCTGCATTAGGCAGAAAATATGGATTATTTATGAGCTACCGAAATGACTGGACACATCCAGAAATACAAGAGTTGTATCAACAACCATTGATGGATTTATTATTCCAAGCACAGACCATTCACCGTGAATATTTCCAAGCCAATCATATTCAAGTCAGCACCTTACTTTCGATTAAAACCGGTAAGTGCCCTGAAGACTGTAAATATTGCTCTCAGTCTGCACATTATGACTCTGGATTAGAAGCTGAAAAACGTCTGGCTGTGGAAAAAGTCATCAATGAAGCGAAAGCTGCGCTTGCCTCAGGTTCTTCGCGTTTTTGTATGGGCGCTGCATGGCGCAATCCACATGAACGGGACATGCCCTATGTGCTAGAAATGGTGCGTGAAGTCAAAGCGCTGGGACTTGAAACCTGTATGACCCTTGGCATGCTGAATCAGTCTCAAGCAGAGCGCCTACATGAGGCAGGCTTAGATTATTACAACCATAACCTCGATACCTCTCGTGAGTATTATCCCAATGTCATTAGCACGCGTAGCTATGATGACCGTTTAACGACGCTAGACTATGTTCGCCAATCTGGAATGAAAATCTGTAGCGGCGGAATTGTGGGCTTAGGTGAAAGCCGTGATGACCGTATCGCCTTTTTGATGGAGTTGGCAACGCTGCCGATTCATCCTGAATCCGTGCCGATTAATCTACTTGTCCCTATTCAAGGTACCCCACTTGCAGAGGTTGAGAAACTTGATGTGATCGAATGGATTCGCACCATTGCAGTCGCACGGATCATTATGCCAAAAAGCTATATTCGACTCTCTGCAGGTCGTGAATCCCTGAGTGATTCAGAACAAGCTTTGGCATTTATGGCAGGTGCAAATTCACTCTTTTCTGGTGAAAAACTCCTGACCACGCCAAATGCAGGCGAAGGCAAAGATCAGCATTTATTTAGCAAACTCGGTTTAGTGGCTGAACAGCCCAAACCAACTGCTGCACAGCTTTCAACTGATGCTATGCAAATGGCTTAAAATAAGCCCCGAAGTTCGGGGCTTAGTTCAATTGAATGATCAGTGATAGGTATCAAAGTGCAATGCAAGAGATGGTGCGAATAAATGAAATGGCTAAATCACCATGAGTAGGGAAAATATATCGTTTACTTAACAAAGTTATGTGCTGTTATTAAAATTCCATAGCCTGCATTTAAATAATCCCCTTCACGAATAATGTCTTGACCATTGGCATGTTGAACCACCAATTGCTGCTGAATCGCATCATAATGAAAAGATTCAAAGCAATCTTGATGTTGTAATAACCATGCAATGGTATCTGCCATATTGGCATCGACGGTATAACGCTCGGCTTGAAAATCTTTACTCATATCTGCATGAAAACTGTGAATGTGATTCTATTTTAATGATTTCAATATTGACCGGCATTAAAAAAGTGAGCTTTCGCTCACTTTTTTTCGGCTGAGACTCTGCATTACTTTGTCACACCGCACTTACGACATTCCTTGTGCGAACCGATTTCTTCCATTTGCTCGTATTCGTAAATATGCATGCAAAATAGTTTTCTGAATAATTGAAGCATGTTGTTAAAACTCCCGTTTATTTATTAATGTGCTTCTGAATATTTCGTCCTGAAATATTATGATCATGCCTAAACACGCCATAGCTAATTTATTAGCATATTTTTCCAATGAGTCAAATATCTTTACTTTAAAATGACACAATTTCGGATAATCGGTTATTTTTAAGCCTTCCTTATATTCACCTGAGTTATAAGGATTTTTATTAATATCAACATCACAGATATAGATTAATTTTCAGCAAATTTTGCATAAAAAAACTCCCCCTTAGGAGAGTTTTTTCAAATAGATGATCACATGAGTAACGTTATTCACAAGCCCAGATTTAAACGTTCTGACTGGCAAACTTCGCACGTGCAGCATGCAATTTTTTATAGCTATCAATCAGACGTAAATGACGATCTAAACCTTCAAGTTGCATATTGGTTTCAGTTAAACCGTAGAAGCGAAGACTGCCATCCATTGAACCAATCACTGCATCCATACGTTCGTCACCAAACATACGACGGAAATTATGTTCATAGTCATTGAGATCTAAGTCATCGTCCAATTCAACTTCTAAAACTACATTCATGCATTGATAGAACAAACCACGTTCGACCGTATTAGTGTTGTACTGAAGGAAGGTTTCGACCAACTCTTTTGCTTCTTCAAATTCTTGTAAGGCAATATAGATCAGTAGTTTGAGCTCAAGAATCGTTAATTGGCCCCATACCGTATTGTCATCAAACTCAATCCCAATGAGCGTCACAATATCCGTGTAATCATCCACCTCAAGCTCTTCTAAGCGCTCAACCAGTGACACTAACTCGTCTTCATCTAGGCGATGAATGTTTAAAATATCTTCACGGAAGTCCAAAGCTTTGTTGGTGTTATCCCAAACCAAGTCTTCAACCAAATACACTTCAGAATAACCCGGAACTAAAATACGACATGCCGTAGCACCAAGATGCTGGTAGACCGCCATATACGCTTCTTTGCCCATATCTTTTAGAATCGCAAACATCGCTGCGGCTTCTTCCGCATTGGCATTTTCGCCTTCTGCAGTGAAATCCCACTCTACAAAATCATAGTCTGATTGTGCGCTGAAGAATTTCCAAGACACTAAACCACTTGAGTCAATAAAGTGTTCTACAAAGTTATTCGGCTCTGTGACTGCATTTGAACTAAAGGTTGGTTTTGGTAGATCGTTTAGACCTTCAAAACTGCGACCTTGTAGAAGCTCAGTTAAACTACGCTCTAAAGCCACTTCAAGTTTTGGATGTGCACCAAATGAAGCAAATACACCACCTGTACGTGGGTTCATTAAGGTTACGCACATCACAGGGTACTGACCACCAAGTGAAGCATCTTTTACCAATACAGGAAAACCTTGTTCTTCTAAGCCTTGAATACCCGCAACAATACTTGGATATTTGGCTAAAACCTCTTCAGGGACATCTGGTAGAGCCAATTCACCTTCTAAAATCTCACGTTTTACTGCACGTTCAAAGATTTCAGATAAGCATTGAACCTGCGCTTCTGCCAAGGTATTCCCTGCACTCATCCCGTTTGACAAGTATAAATTTTCAATCAAGTTTGATGGGAAATACACTGTTTCACCGTCGGACTGACGGACAAATGGAAGAGAGCAAATACCGCGTGCTATATTTCCTGAATTGGTGTCATATAGATGTGTACCTAATAACTCATTTTCTGGGTTATAAATTTCACGTGTGTAGTCATCCAAAATTTCGACAGGTAACTCGCCTTCTGGGCCGGGTTGGAACCATTTTTCATCTGGGTAATGCACAAAGTCAGCATTGGCAATCTCTTCACCCCAGAACTGGTCGTTATAGAAGAAGTTGCAATTGAGACGTTCAATAAATTCACCCAAAGCCGAAGCTAATGCGCTTTCTTTGGTTGAGCCTTTACCATTGGTAAAACACATTGGCGATTGTGCATCACGAATATGTAGAGACCAAACATTCGGCACGATGTTACGCCATGATGCAATTTCAATCTTCATGCCTAAACCAGCCAAAATACCTGACATATTGGCAATGGTTTCTTCTAAAGGCAGATCTTTACCCGGAATAAACGTGGTACTGTCTGACGCTAAATTTGGCATAAGTAAAGCTTGTGCATCTGCATCAATGCTTTCAACTTCTTCAATGACAAACTCAGGACCAGTTTGAATCACTTTTTTAACCGTGCAGCGGTCAATTGAACGCAAAATACCTTGACGGTCCTTTTCAGAAATATCCGCAGGTAGTTCAACTTGAATTTTGAAAATTTGCTTATAGCGGTTTTCAGGATCAACAATATTATTTTGTGATAAGCGAATATTATCTGTCGGAATGTCTCGCGCCGCACAATACACTTTTACAAAATACGCTGCACATAAAGCTGACGACGCCAAAAAGTAGTCAAATGGTCCAGGAGCAGAACCATCACCTTTATAGCGAATAGGTTGGTCAGCAATTACCGTGAAGTCATCAAATTTGGCTTCTTGTCGAAGGTTATCGAGATAATTAACCTTAATTTCCATGTGGGCACCTAAATATTCTTATGTGTCAGTGCAACACATAAAAATGAAAACATAAGCCGAATAACTGTACGACATTGACTTAAAAATGTGAGGCCAGTACCAATCTAAGCGCTGTTGGGCACGGTACTGAGAAGAATGGGCATTATTATAAGGTTATTTTGACTGTTTGATAACTTTTGTCGTGATTTACATCACGATAGGATTCGACACTTTGTGCATTTTGGTCGAATCCAAGCTCAACTGCTGCAACTACAGCCAATTTGTTGTGTTAGTGTGCAGCCGTGAAGAAAAAGGCTTGTCTTTTAAAAAAATCTTCGCTAGTATGCTTTGCGTCTGAACTTGTTGATAAATAACACATTCAGAATATAGGGCCTATAGCTCAGTTGGTTAGAGCAGCGGACTCATAATCCGTTGGTCCACAGTTCAAGTCTGTGTGGGCCCACCATATAAAACAACCCCTTACGTGTACTAATCGTAAGGGGTTTTTTAATGTTAAAAACTAAATAAAGTCAGTCTAAGCCTTTAAAAGATATGGCAGATAACCTATAGATACGTACAAAACTTCAAGCCAGCTTGAGTAAACCACGATTGCTTAATACGAGAAGTAGGTTATAAAAAAATACATTCAAGAAAAATATAAAAGCTTAAGTTCTAAATACCCGTAAATTAAGTCACGATTTGTTATACTTAAAAGATATTATTTTATTCATTATAAGCAAATGTTTTTTTGATTCATGACTTTTAGAAATACTACATATTTCGCATTTTAAAAGCGCAAAAATTAAGACTCAACCTGTTCAGGCTTTCTTAAGTCCAAATAAAACTCAATAATTGACCAAATAACAATCAAAGCAAACATAGCAACAGCGAATAACACAGCAGTTAAATAAATCATGCTTGAGTTCTCCGTTAGAAAACGAGTTAAGACCAACAGGTTAAAAGTTTTAACCTACGACAAAAGTCTAATAAGAATTTCTGACGGTGCCTAGCCATATTTAGCAAATTTTTAAGAGTATTTTTATCTATGATGATAGCTTTGCTATATAAAATTTAACCGATTTATTGCTAAAAAATATAAGACTTCAGCCCTCTTTTTTAATCCGATTTGAAATATATGCACAATTCGGATCAAAGCTCACTTAAATGCTCTTGACTCATAGGACAAACAAGCAGAAATTACACCTTTTTTAAATCACCGTATCACCGACTATGTTGAAAAAGTTTATTGGCGAATCCGCATTTAAATTGGCGGGCTGGAAATACCACGTAGAACCTGATGTTTTAGAAAATAAACAAGTGATCGTCGGCTTTGAACACACCTCAATGATGGATGCTGTTCTTTCATTGGCCCTTTGCCAAATTTACGACATTAAAATTCACACGCTGATTAAAAAAGAACTCTTTAAAGGTCCATTTAAACCTGTTCTTGAAGCGATTGGCGGTATTCCTGTAGACCGTAAAGCCAATAAAGACATCGTGACTCAAATGGTTGAGCATTTTGAAGTTAACGAAAAATTTAATTTAGTCATTGCTCCAGAAGCGACCCGTGCAGTACGTGGTGAAGCACGAAAACCAATTCGTACAGGTTTTTGGTATATTGCTAAAGCAGCAGGTGTGCCGATTGTATTAATGTATGCCAACTCAAAAACCAAACAAGGTGGTATTTTCGGTAAGATTTACCCGACTGAGCTCGATCACGATTTAGCCTTAATCAAGCAGCTCTATAAAGATAAAGTAGGTTTAGACATCGTGATCCCAGAACCTAAAAATAAAGACTAAGCGCAATTCACGTTTTTTAAGATATACGTATTTAAAGATATAAATGTATCGTGCTCCACGCATTGTACATTTATATCTTCCTGTTATAACAGGATCAGACTCCCCCTTTTAGCCCGATTCTCATCATAAGAAAAATTACAGTACGGGCGTTTAGACATTTCACATTATTTTCTCAAATTTGGATATTTTTTTTTCATCTACTCAATTCATGAAATCCAGTACTTTCACACAAAAAAGCCATTATGGTAGAATTTGCTCAATTTGATAGGCATAAGGCCAATCTACAAGGAGCATATTTCGCATGGCGGGTCATTCCAAGTGGGCTAATACTAAGCATCGTAAAGCAAAACAAGATGCAAGCCGCGCTAAAGTATTCACAAAATTTATCCGTGAAATCGTGACAGCTGCACGCTTAGGCGGCGGTGATGTAGCGTCTAACCCACGTTTACGTGCTGTTGTTGAAAAAGCATTAGTTGCAAACATGACACGTGACACCATTAACCGTGCGATCCAACGTGGTGTGGGCGGTGAAGAAAATACCGATCTAAAAGAAGTAACCTACGAAGGATATGGCGTTGGTGGTGTTGCAGTCATCATTGAAACAATGACGGATAACTTGAACCGTACTGTTCCTGACGTTCGTCATTGCTTCTCGAAAACTGATGGTAATTTAGGTACTGCAGGTTCAGTGGCTTATATGTTTACCAAACGTGGTGAGATTACTTTTGAAGATGTTTCTTTAGAAGATCAAATCATGGACATCGCTTTAGAAGCAGGTGCTGAAGACATCGAAGTAGATGAAGATGAAATTCTAGTTATCACCACACCTGAAACTTTCGGTGAGGTTCAGGATGCACTTGCAGCAGCAGGTTTAAAATCTGATAACGCCGAAGTGGTCATGAACCCTTCAACTAAAGCGTTAATTTCAGATATCGAACAAGCGAAAAAAATCATCAAAATGATTGATATGTTTGAAGATCTAGACGACGTTCAAAACGTGTATACCAACGTTGAATTTACCGATGAAGTGATGGCTGAGTTAGAAGCTTTATAATTCAATCGACTGAAGTATAAAACGCACCCATCGGTGCGTTTTTTATTGCCTAGCTTTCAACTGTTTGAGTTTATATATGAGAGCTGTATTTAAACCTTATTTAATAGGCCATTACAGTTAAAAACATTATATTGTTTAATTACAAAGCTTGAATGTAATGCAACCACATGTTCAATTTTACCAATACGTTTGAGTAAAATTTCACTATAATTTTCCATATCACGTGCAACGACTTCCACAATAAAATCTGCCGACTGCCCTGTCACTAAAAATGCATTGATTACTTCTGGAATACTTTCAAGTTCTTCTAAAAATTTAGCAAATGTATCGGTATCATGTTTGCTTAAGGACACCTGTAGCAGCACATGCAAACTAAAGCCCAATTTTTGATAATTAATTTCACGTTTTAGACCACTGATAATATTGTGATCAATCAATTGTTTAATCCGACGATGTACGGAGCTGACCGATAAATTCACCCGCTCTGACAGTTCATTTAAATTGACATCTTCATGGGTCAAAATTTCTAAAATTTGTTTATCAAAACGGTCTAGTTCCATCAGTCTACTCCAGCCATTTTTGAAAACAGTGCTGATGATCCCAATTCATCAAACGCCTGTTGTCATTTTCAATGTTATTTTAAATTTTAAAATCAGAATTTATGTGCAAGTTTTCTCATGTATAGCATGATTTATTAAAAATAATAAAGCTCATACGCATTATGAACATAATAATTTGCATATATATCGTGTTTAAATGAATGTTTTTTCATCAAAGTTTAGTTTTTATATTCTAAATAACGTCTTTAGACAACCTACCAATAAAGCTTCTCGATGCATTCCATTGATCTGAATAAATCAATTTCAGATAAAAGGGAAAGATATTTTATTTATATTTTTCAATTTTTTATTTTTACTTTATTTTTCAATGTGCGCTCTATGTCACATTTCTTTTTTTTCACTTATTTACTTGGTTTGGTAATTACATTAAAAAATAGCGGCGGTTCATAAATATACAAAAAAACAAAAACGGAAGAATAAACATGGCAATTAAATCACTGAGTTCACTCAGCTCAAAATTAAGTTCTGTACTTAGTCCTTCCCTACAGCTCAGTACAATTAGCAGCACGGTCAGTAACCTACTTAGCCCGCTTAAACCTACAACCAACATCACGGATACGCTGACAGGATTATTAGGTAATTTAGGTGGGACAAAGTCTTTTGATTTTAGCGCACTGACTAAAACGCTGCCCCAAGTGATTAGCACGATTCAAAGTCTAACATCTAATAACGGTTCAAATTCGGATGCACTCAAGACATTGATGACAACTCTGCAACCACTCCTACAAAACTTAGGTAGCAACGCTGGCTCAACAGAGATGAATCAGTTGGTTCAATCCTTACCTACCATTGTCAACAGCTTGCAAAGTTTACTGAGTAGCACCAATAATCAAGCCAATCTTCCTGACAATATTAGTAGCGCTGTAAATGCCATCAAACCACTGCTTGCTATGCTTGGAAGCGCAACTGGGTCAACGGATTCAACGCAAATTATCAATACACTCAGTCAAGTTTTAGAATATGCGCAACCCATTCTTCAGATGATTGGGAGCTCGTCTTCTGGAAACATCGACTTTGGGCAAATTGCACAAGGTGCAACGAGTGCCCTCCTACCTTTATTAGCTTCAATCAATAAAGACAACTCAACTATTGATATGGAACAATTGAGTCATGCTTTACCGACTGTGATTGGAAGTGTGACCAATCTAGTGACCGCCATTTCATCAGCCAACCAAGGCAATATCCCTGAGACCATTTCAGGGGTGATCAAAGGACTTAATCCGCTGCTAGATTTACTGGCAAAAAGCGATGTCATCGATACGGATCAGGCTCAAACCGTCAAAGCGATTTATGATGTATTAAATAGCGTGAGCACCATTTTGGATGTGGTCAACAATCCATCCTTACTGACGCTTTCAACTGATTTAAATCAAGTGATTGATTCATTGAAACCAGTCATTGCTCTGATGGACAGTAATGGTGAAGCGACTCAGTTCCTCGATCAACTGACCATTCCAGATCTTGGCGATTTACTTGGCAATCTTGCTCCTGAAAAAATTGATCTTGGTTCTATCACGGATCAGTTCAACCAATTGACTGAAAACCTCACGGGCCAATTACCGAATATTAATGACCTATTGGAAAATTTAGGTTCTGCTCAAGGTGATTTTGATATCTCCACCATCATCCCAAGTATTAAGGATGCGCTAGGCAATATCTTCTACCCTGTTATGCCGCTGAATACTTTACAAGCCGATAGTATCAGTCCAGTGCTGAATATTTTGGATATTCAACAACAAAGCTATATTTAAGGATTGAATGTCTGATGAAAAAGCGCGCTGTTAGGCGCGCTTTTTTAAAGCAGTATGACGCAAAGTTTTCATATAAAGAGCTTATACACCACGCCAATCTACCCGTGCGTTACGTTCTGTTTGGTATATACGTTGCACATATTGACCTAAAGGCAAATCGCTCAAATAGGCTTTGTAAGCTTTAAACTCTTCTGACAAGGTTTCGCCATGCTCTTTTTCCCACGGCGTTCCAACAATCTCTAATATCGGCGCCAACATTGAACACACTGCAATATCAGCCAAACCTAATCGGTCGCCTACAAAATAACGCCCACCTTGTTCGATCAGACGTTGATTTAAATCAACCACAATTTCGTCCAATCGCTCACGTGAAGCCGCAACCTTATCCGTATCTAATTGATAACCTTTAGAAACTAGTGCCTTTATAATGGGCTTGGAATATTTTTCAAACTGACGTAAATAGCCCTTTTCACCAATTAATATATCAAGCGATTCTTCACTTTCATTTAATGCATGTGCCAAACCCCAACGGCGCACATGTTGGCCTAACTCAATGGAAAGTTCATTAATTTCCAAAGCATCTTCACGCAGTTTGACATCTGGACGGATCAGACTATGTTCGGGGTAGGTCGCATCCAAGTAAAAGGCGATTTGAGTTGAATCTGCAACCCAATGATCTTGATCACGTAAAATCGGTAATTTGTTTTGCCCTGTTTTAAGCTGTGCAAATGCACGATGCACACCTGGCATTAAATTATGAGCCACATAATCCAACTCTTTATGATCGAGTAACCAGCGCGCCTTTTCACAAAAATGTGAGAGTGGAAACTGGTAGAGAGTTCGCATAAATGCTCCAAGTTTTTGTTGTAACTGTGGTTTATAAAACCCAGTAATTTTATAGGGATACTTTAGTCACTGTGTTATTGAAACACAATGTCATTTTTGCACCTATTCTGCATCCGTAGTGCAACTTAAGCTTTATTCAGACGTGAATTCATCTCGATCTCAGCGCGATTCAATAAGTTATACATTCTCCCTCCCATATCACCTGACTTTATTATGGCTTTCATGTAAAATCATCCACAATTTTTTTATAATACTTTGTGAGTTATTTCATGGGTTTTAACTGTGGTATTGTCGGCCTGCCGAACGTTGGTAAATCTACGCTTTTCAACGCATTAACCAAAGCTGCGATTGCTGCTGAAAACTTCCCATTCTGTACAATTGAGCCAAATACTGGGATCGTACCTGTACCTGACCCACGTATGGATAAACTTGCTGAAATTGTAAACCCACAACGTGTTGTCCCAACCACGATGGAATTTGTGGATATTGCAGGTCTCGTTGCTGGTGCATCTAAAGGTGAAGGCCTTGGTAACCAATTCTTAGCTAACATTCGTGAAACGGATGCTATTGCACATGTTGTACGTTGTTTTGAAGACGAGAATGTCATTCACGTAAATGGCAAAATTGATCCACTTGACGATATCGCAACAATCAACACTGAACTTGCACTTGCTGACTTAGAAGCTGTTTCTAAAGCAATTACACGTCTAGCAAAATCTGCAAAAGGTGGCGATAAAGAAGCGATTGCGACCAAAGCTGTTTTAGACAAAATCTTACCTTTACTGGATGAAGGTAAACCTGCGCGTGCAGCTGACCTTGATGAAGATGAACGTAAATTGGTGCGTGGTTATGGCTTCCTAACCCTTAAACCAACCATGTATATTGCCAACGTTGCAGAAGATGGTTTCGAAAATAACCCTCACTTAGAAGCAGTACAAAAATTAGCTGCTGAAGAAAATGCGATTGTGGTTCCACTTTGCAACCAAATCGAAGCAGAAATTTCATTACTTGAAGACGAAGACCGTGCGGAATTCCTTGAAGCTTTAGGCATGGAAGAACCTGGTCTAAACGTAGTTATTCGTGCAGGTTATGGCTTACTCGGCCTTCAAACATACTTCACAGCTGGTGTACAAGAAGTTCGTGCTTGGACAGTAAAAATTGGTGCAACTGCACCTCAAGCTGCAGGTGTGATTCACACTGACTTCGAAAAAGGCTTTATTCGTGCTGAATGTGTTGCCTACAACGACTTCGTTCAATACAACGGTGAAGCTGGCGCTAAAGAAGCAGGTAAATGGCGTTTAGAAGGTAAAACATACATCGTTCAAGATGGCGATGTTTTACACTTCCGTTTTAACGTATAAGACAGTACTCATAAGAAGCCAGCAATTTGCTGGCTTTTTTAATTTCAAGCAAAAGCTCAAGCCAAAAAATAAGCATATTTAAAAACTTAAAACCTACTTAAAAACAAAATTATATCGACACGAATACATGATTTGGTTGCCGAGTCACCACAGTGCAACGACTTAAATCTCTACCGTTCTGCTATAAATTTACTCATAGGCACTAATGCCTATTTTCATAGAACAATAGCAATGAAAAAAATCAGCACAATTCTAACAGCAGGTATCTTTACAATGCTTAGTGCAACTGCGTTTGCATGTCCACAAGGCACCACACTTACAGGTGGTACAGGTGCAAACCATAAAGGTGGTACTTGTGTTTCCATTGCAAAAGATGCAAAACATCAGGAACATACTGCTACACATGCAGCACAAGTTGCAAAGCATGATGCAAAAGTCGCTCGACACGATGCAAAACAAGCCAGCCAATTGGCTCAGAGCAAAGTGAAACATAATCAAAAATTAGCAAAACATGATGCAGCTCAAGCACAGCATCTTGCAACACAAGCAAAATCAGAAGCTAAAACTTCAGCCCATGCTGCCAAAGCTGCAAATACTGACGCAAAAGCAAAAATCGCTGCACAAAAGGTCGCAGCGGAACAATATAAAGCTGCTGTGAAATCATAAACAGTTGAGAATTAACACATCGCAAAAAAAGCCGGAATTATCTGGCTTTTTTATTCAAATCATTTATGGGTGAGCAGTTTGTAATGCTTTTGCATCCATCTCTGCGCGCTGTCTTCTTGCTTCTGTCAGCATGCGTTGTTCAAGCTCTTTACGAAAGCCTAGTAGAAACACAAACTCAGCTAGAACAAATAAAGGTCCTATTGCCAAGCCAATAACATCATCCATAAACGCAGGCTTTTTCTTTTCATAATAATGGCCGATAAACTGGATGATCCAACCCACTACAAAGATCCCCACACTCCAAATCAGCCATGACATAAGGCTCATTTTTGCGATCATTAAGGCTAAGGGATACGTGACGGCAAATACCAAAAGCATAATCAAACCGAAAATTTTATCTAAACTCAGGTAATAAATGACACTGGCAATAATCAACAACAATGCAAGGGTCAGTTCAAAACCTGAAATCATTAGCCCTGCTCGTGCTGTTAGACACATAATTGAAAACACAATAAGCGGAATACCCACAAAATGCGTCAGCACATTTTTTCGATCTAAATGATATGATGCATATTGGCTTAACAGTCTTTCAAGTTTGCTCATTAACTTACTCCTTGTTCATTCACTCATTTCACTATATAAAAAATACATCAATAAAGTTGTCATCTAATAGACAAGTTGGACCATAAAATAAGGATATGCTGTGCTGGACGCTCAATATGTGCATCAACTCAATAAAAATGTGTGGTATTCAGGCTTAAATATTTCCTTCCAAGACTTTATCTGCCGCCATGCCCTGACCTTAACTTTCGAAAAAGACGCACGTGTTTTTTTATCAGGACAGCGTTTTAATGGTATGTATGCTGTCTTAGAAGGCGCAGTTCGCTTAGGCTATATTGATATTCATGGCAAAGAAGCGATTGCCGCCATTGCTGAGCCGATTATGTGGTTTGGCGAAATATCCTTGGTTGACCAATTACCACGCTCTCACGATGCCATCTGTATCAAAAAATCCACCTTATTACACTTACCGGCTCAAGCAATTCAGCAATTATTACAACGACACCCTGAGTTTTGGTTTCATATTGCCCAGCTCACCAGTCAAAAACTTCGCTATGCCTTTATGGAACTCATTGCCTTACAAACGCAAAGTTTAAGTCAACGTCTCGCACAGCGTCTGCTGTTTATTTTAAATGGATATGGAAATCATTTGGAAATTGAGCAACACACCATACACATCTCACAGGAACAACTCGCGCAACTGATGAATTGCTCAAGACAATCAGTCAATCAGGAGCTTCAGCAGTTGGAAAAAATGCAGGTTCTTCGTGTAGCGTTTAAACAAATTGAAATTTTAGATCTAGCGCAGTTACATCAGATTGCTCATGCACTTCCTGTGCATGATGTCTGACATTTGTGATTTAAATAAGTGCATTTAATTGCACCAGAATGATTCATTATAGTTATTTTGCTTTTATTTGTGGCACTTCGCTTTATCGAGTTTTGATCACGACAATAATTGGCAAACATTTACACTGTCAAAACCATTTGTACATGCTGCAACTTCTTGAGTTGATGCTTCTGATTTGTCTTCAGTCGCTGCTTGTACATTGACCGCTGTAGTCAAAACAGCCAAAACCGATAACATCATTAATGTTTTTTTCATCTTAATCACCTATTCAACGTCTTTAATTTAAATTACATACTTCATCTTTTACGTAGTAATTTTTACATACTTTATCAAATAATGATAATTTTAATTTTTTATCACATTATCCATACTTTATATTATTAATATTTTAAAGATATTAATTAAAGAGAAGGTCAGACGACTGGCGTTCTAAAATGGGGGATTTTTATCAATAAATTTTTCTCAAAAGATATTTTTACTATTCATTATCAATGCTTTATCTATTTAACTTCAGAAAAAAAACATGCTATTTGGAATTTAGCTCAATACTACGGCAGCGCACTGATTTAATTTTTATATGAAATAGCGATGATTTTAGGAGGATTTTCCAATCCTCTATTATAGATTTATTCTTGTTTTTTGATATTTTCCCAAAAAAAGCAGTGAAACTTCACTGCTTTGATCGGGTTAAATGCCTACTTTTTTCGGATCGGTATTTCCGAGTTCAGGGTTTTCAATCGCACCTTTGCATTGATTTTTATCACGCTCATAATCTGCTTGCTTTTGTGCAACAGTCGAACTCTGATCAATACTTTCACGTGCCCAAATTTCCAAACTTGTCAAAGCCTTACGACACAGTGCATATTTACCTTCAGTCACAGAATCGGTCATTTTGACATTGATACGCCATTCCGTACTCAATTTACGTGCTGGAACACGAACTTTCTCTTCCATCTGATCGACTTGTTTTGCATAAACAATCGGATCCGCTTCATTGATAAACGCCCAAGCTTTGGCAGCATACTCCGTTGCATCATTGGTTAATTTGGGTGCTGCTTTAATTTCGACTTGAGCTTGTTCAGCTCCATCATTACCACAGGCCTGCAACAACACCGTGCTGCTCAATAATGAAACAATCAGTATCCCACGCATCTTTAACCTCTGCATATCCAGCTCATTTCAGCAAACATATTCGGCACTATGCTAGTGAATTCGCGTACAATACTCAATCATCATTTGACCTGTTGTTCAACTCTTTCAAAGGTGTGTCGTGTCTGAGCACAAACTTCCTACAGTTCAGCCTGCGGGTTTTTGGCAAGGTGCTAAAGATAGTCAAGCCATTATCTTTACCTATCTTCCTGTTTCTTTTGCATTTGGGGTTTCTGCGACTCAATTTGGTTTCACTGCGTGGGAAGCCTTATTTTTATCATGCTCTATGTATGCCGGTGCCAGTCAGTTTCTCGTCGTTGCGTTACTGGGAAGTGGAACATCCATTTGGATGACTGCACTCACTGTGATTGCTCTCGATATACGCCATTTGCTCTACGGTCCTGCTTTACAAAACCTGATTCAAGACCGACTCAATTTAAAGAAAACGGCAGTTTGGGCTTGGGGTTTAACCGACGAAGTTTTTGCATCAGGTATGATCAAACTGTCGCAACGTCGTCAAGAATGGTCAGAATCTTGGATGTTAGGACTCAGCTTATTTAGTTGGCTGTCTTGGGCAACAGGCTCATTTTTAGGCGGTTTATTTGCCGATCAAGTCAGCAACCTTCCACAATTTTTACAAGCCGCACTCGACTTCCTACTGCCTGCATTGTTTTTAAGCTTTTTACTCGCAGCATTTGAGAAAAAACATACATTTGTGGTCACGGTTACAATTATTGTTTCTGCGATTGCTTGTTACTTTATCGACTTGTCTGCTGCGATTTTTATCGGTATTTCTTCTGGTATTTTTGCCGGTTTATTCAAACATTATGTCTTAAAAAAACCTGATCCTGAACATATGGGTGAAGCATCATGAATCTAGAAATTATCTTGGTCGGGATTTTGGTCGGGATTGCGAATTTTGCATCACGGTTTGGGCCATTTTTTGTTATTCAAAAATTTCAGCAAGGTTCACAACAGCGTGGTTCTTTATGGCTCAAAATCGCTTTGGGCTCGATTGGCATTGCCGCAATTAGTTCAATGTTGGTGGTTGCAACCTTACCGCCTCTGCTTGAAACCCCAAATAAAAGCTTTGCCATGTTGGTTGGATTTGCGGTGCTTGCAGGCTTGTATTTTAAGTTTAAAAAAATTGTCCCTGCTACGCTCACTGCGGCACTGACTTACGGCTTAGTCTATACCTATATACCTTTTCATCTCTAAAGCCGAGACAGCGACAATCCAAATCCCCCTCAAGTACGCGCTTCTTTAGCCTGTACTTTTTAATTTGCAATACTTATGAGATAGTCAACGCATAACATAAAAAATGTAGCGAAAACCAATAGATGGCAAAGCACCATCGTATTCAAGGCAAAATTTATATTCATTCTAGACAACCATCTGAATTAAGCTGGGGACTGCAAAAACCCATCGAAAGTACATATTTTCAATGCTTCATTTAAAGCCAGCTGTTCAGTGGTAATTTCTGCGCTGTACATTACCAACCTGCAGATCAGATCCGCGCCATTTATATAGAGAAAAATCAGCAAAAGACGATTGTGGGCTTATATAACTACACACAGCAGATTCTGCACTTACATCCACGCCGCCTGATGTTTTCACACATATCGATACCCCGCTTGTTTAGCAATTTTCTGCAGCTGACCGACTTCTTATTGATTTTTCTATTGTGTATTTTCAGCATTGGTGCATGGCTCAATTCATCATTTCACCTTCTATCGGTAGCTGCAGACGCGCTCTATTTCACTGCCATTTTAATTAGCTTAATATTGATTTTATGCATATGCGCCGTACCACTGCTCGGATTGCTGTACTGGCCCAACTTCCGTCAAACATCTGTGCAGCTTCGTGCGCTGCAATGTGCAAATTTGGATATTGAGCCATTCCGTGCATGTGTAAAAAATGCAGGTATATTTAAAGTAAATTTAAATAAAAACAACTAAATACCACTTTTTAAAGATTTTCACAGGTAAATAATTACATGAACACTTACCCATAAAGATATAAAAAAAATTGTTGGACAATATCATTTATTTATGTGAACACTCGCTTATCTCTCGAACAAGTTCTGCTATGCTTAAATTCCCATAAAATCAAGCATGGATGATTTACATGAGCGTCACTATTGGTACTCCACTTCAGTCTTCAGCGTATAAAGTCTTACTGTTAGGTTCTGGTGAACTCGGTAAAGAAGTTGTGATTTCATTGCAACGTTTGGGTGTAGAAGTTCATGCTGCCGATCGTTATGACCATGCTCCTGCCATGCAAGTTGCACATTTTTCTCATACTTTAAATATGGCAGATCCTGAGGCACTTAAAGCTTTAATTGCTCAAGTTAAGCCTCATTTGATTGTTCCTGAAATTGAAGCTATTGCGACTCAAGTTTTAGTCGAGATTGAAGAACAAAATATTGCCACTGTCATTCCTTCTGCAAAAGCTGTCAACCTGACAATGAATCGTGAAGGGATTCGCCGTCTAGCTGCCGAAGAGCTTGGACTCCCGACTTCAGCCTACCGCTTTGCCAATACCCTTGAAGCGTTCCGTGCTGCATGCGATGACATTGGTTATCCAAACTTTGTTAAGCCTGTCATGTCGTCTTCGGGTAAAGGACAGTCACGTGTAAAAAGCTTTGATGAAGTCGATGCTGCTTGGGAATATGCACAAACAGGTGGACGTGTAAATCAAGGTACTGTGATCGTGGAATCACAAATTGACTTTGACTTTGAAATCACCCTGCTGACTGTTCGAGCTAAAAATGCAGAAACAGGTGAAATTGAAACATCATTTTGCGACCCGATTGGCCACCGCCAAGATGCTGGCGACTATGTAGAAAGTTGGCAGCCACAACTCATGACTGCTCTTGCATTAGAAGAAGCCAAACGTATTGCCAATAAAGTAACCATTGCATTAGGTGGATGTGGCATTTTTGGGGTGGAACTGTTTGTCAAAGGCGATAAAGTATGGTTTAGTGAGGTATCACCTCGTCCACACGATACAGGCCTTGTCACTCTTGCATCGCAATTCCAAAGCGAATTCGAACTGCATGCACGTGCCATTCTTGGTCTGCCTGTGAATACTGCTCGACACAGTACTGCTGCGAGCGCAGTCATCTATGCAGGCGTGGATGATACCAATTTATCATTTACTGGCTTAAATCTTGCTTTGGCTAATCCAGACACCGATTTACGCCTCTTTGGTAAACCAGAAGGCTTTAAACGTCGCCGTATGGGCGTAGCAACAGCACGCGCTGAAACCACAGATCACGCGCGTGAACTTGCTCAACATGCTGCACTACAAGTCAGTGTTCAACAAAACTAAGTTTGTAACACCTTAACGGACCACTGTTCATGATCAATACGCTTCCTCTGCTGAATTACATTAAAAGTAACCACGACATTCAGGCGATTAACCAATGGCGCTCAGATGTTGAAAATCAGCTACAGGAATGCTTTGAAAATGGACAGTCGATTCGTGATGTGATTTTGGCTCGTTCGAATCTAATCGATGAAGCCTTAAAGTTCTTATGGACACATGCTGAACTCGACCAAACCGATCTCGGTTTATTTGCTGTCGGTGGCTATGGTCGCCGCGAAATGCTGCCTTACTCCGACGTCGATATCATGATTTTGTCTGAAGATGAAATCAGCCCAGAACAAGAAAAACTCATCTCCAGCTTTATTTCAACTCTTTGGGATGTTGGTAATTTCAAACCGGGCATCAGTGTACGTACTATTAACGATTGTGTTGCTCAAGCCACCAATGATTTAACCGTGGCAACAGCGCTGATCGAAGCACGTTTGATTGTGGGCAATGAACACCTAGCTAAATGGCCACGCCGTATCGTGTCACAGACATGGACGGATAAAACCTTCTATGATGCCAAAATGCAAGAGCAAGCCAAACGCTATGCTCAACATAACAATACCGAAAGCAACTTAGAACCCGATATTAAAAATGCGCCCGGCGGTATCCGTGATATCAACCAAATCGGATGGATTGCTAAGCGTCATTTTCGTGTCAATCGCATCTATGACCTTGTACATTTAGGTTTTATTTCAGAGTTTGAACTGGGTGTTCTTGAAGAAACAGAAAGCTTTCTTTGGGAAATCCGTCATCATTTACATCGCTTAACCAAGCGCGACGAAAACCGATTATTGTTTGATTATCAACGTGACATTGCTGCTAAATTTGGCTATCAGCGCGAAGAAGGTAAATCACCGAATTATCCAATCGAACAGTTCATGAAACGTTACTATCGTAGCGCTCAGCAAGTGACGACGTTAAATGAAATGCTCTTGGCTTATTTTAATGAATCTGTCATTACGCCACGCTTGCCTGACTATGAACGTAAAATTGAAGAGATCAATGCTAACTTCAAATTAGTCGATGGCAAATTAGCGGTACAGCATCATAAAATTTTCTCTGAAAATCCAAGTGCTATTCTAGAAATTTTCTACCTCTTGGCGAATCGTCCAGAAATTGAAGGGATTCGTGCCCGAACTTTACGTCTATTGTCTCTTGCGGCAAAACGTATTGATCAAAACTTCCGTGACAATCCTGCACATCAAGCCTTATTTATGGCGATCATTCGCTCACCCTACCGTTTATACGACACCATGGTGGCGATGAAACGTTATGGTGTGCTCGGCAACTATATTCCTGCCTTTGGGCAAATCATGGGACTCATGCAATACGACTTGTTCCATATTTATACTGTCGATGCCCACACCCTATTATTACTACGTAATTTAAACCGTTTTAAAGAGCCTGAATTTGCTAAAGACTTCCCTGTCGTTAGCTCCGTATTCCAACGACTAGCGCGCCGTGACATTGTTTATTTAGCCGCAATTTTCCATGATATCGCCAAGGGTCGCGGCGGTGACCACAGTGAACTTGGTGCAGCGGATGCGATTGAATTCTGTCGTACCCATGGGTTTACTGAACGTGAATGCAACCTTGTCGCATGGTTGATTCAAAACCATCTCCTAATGTCCGTTACTTCTCAGAAAAAAGACATTTCCGATCCAGATGTGGTGAAAGAATTTGCTGAGAAAATGGGCGATATGGAGCATCTCGACTATCTCTACACCTTGACAGTTGCTGATATCAACGCAACCAATCCGACACTTTGGAATACATGGCGTGCATCCCTCATGCGCCAACTGTATACACAAGCGCGTGATGTGATTCGTTCTGGTTTGGGTCGTCCTGTAGATTACCCAATGCTGATCGAAGACACTAAATTTGCGGCCAGTGAACTATTAGTCAACGATTTTTCGCTCTACGATGTAGAAACTGTTTGGCAAGAACTCGGTGATGAATATTTCCTAAAAGAATCTGCCGATGAAATCGCATGGCATACGCGCGCCATTTTAAAACATGGCAATAATGCAGAACCTTTGGTGATGATGCGAGCACATCGTAAATTTGCACAAGATGCAGTACAGATCTTTATTTACACTCAAGATCAACCTAACTTGTTTGCAACCACAGTGGCTATTTTGGACAGAATGAATTTAGACGTTCAGGATGCTCGGATTATTACTGCATCCACTGCATTTAGTTTGGACACTTATGTTGTACTTGACCGTTTTGGCACGTTATTAACAGATCCTGAACGTGAGCAAACTGTTATTGAAGCACTCAAACAAGCCTTGAGCCAATCCGACAAGTACCCAGGTCTGATGCAACGTCGTATTCCCCGTCAACTGCGTCATTTTGATATTGAAAATACCGTGAGTATTTCCTTTAATGAGGCACTTCAACAAAATATGGTTGAAATTGCGACACTTGACCATCCGGGCTTACTTGCTAAAGTCGGTGGTTTATTTATGATGCAAGGCTTAGATATTCACTCTGCGAAAATTGCAACGCTCGGTGAACGTGCTGAAGATATTTTCTATGTCACTAAAAAAGATGGCTCACCTATGAGTGATTCAGAAGCGGAAACGTTTGCTGCACAGTTAAAGTCAGCACTCGATGAAGCTTCGAATCAGGTTTGTAGTCATCATTAACTTAAATTGATCGGTATCCATTCCATGAACTCCAGTTTGTCATTATTGCACCCTTATCCATTTGAAAAGCTAAATAAGCTATTTCAGGATGTGAAACCCGCAGATTTGCCTTTGATTCCCCTTTCAATTGGTGAGCCAAAGCATCCTGCACCGGAGTTTGTGAAACAGGCCATTATTGATAATTTTCAGCACTTATCCACTTACCCAAACAGCAAGGGCTTACCTGAGCTTCGTACGAGCATTGCAAACTGGTTAACCCGTCGCTTTAAACTCAATAGCATCAGTGCAGACACCAACGTCCTGCCTGTGTCAGGTACACGTGAAGCGATCTTCTCGTTTGTACAAGCTTTGGTTAAACGTGAAGATGCCCCTTATGTGGTGATGCCAAATCCGTTCTACCAAATCTATGAAGGCGCAACTTTACTTGCGGGTGCAGAACCTTACTTCATCAACTGTACAGAAGAAAATAACTACCTTGGTGACTTTGACGCTGTGCCAGCTGAAGTTTGGGAAAAAACCGCTTTACTGTTTGTCTGCACACCGGGTAATCCTACAGGTGCGGTACTTTCTAAAGAACAGTTTAAAAAACTGATTGCTCTGTCTGACCAATATAATTTTGTGATTGCATCTGATGAATGCTACTCAGAACTTTGGTTTGATGAAGCACCTATTGGTCTGCTTGAAGTCTGTGCTGAAATGGGCCGTGATGACTATAAAAACTGCGTGGTATTCCACTCATTATCTAAGCGCTCTAACTTACCGGGTATGCGTTCTGGCTTTGTTGCAGGTGACGCGGCACTTTTAAAACCTTATTTACAATACCGTACTTATCATGGCGCTGCAATGCCTGTTCAACACCAGTTAGCTTCAATTGCAGCTTGGGATGACGAAGCACACGTCGAAGAAAACCGCGTTCAGTACCGTGCAAAATTTGAATTATTCCAACGCGAACTGGGTCACTTATTGCCATTACAAAAACCTGATGCAGGGTTCTACTATTGGTTAAAAGTCGACAATGATGAAACTTTTGCCAAAATGTTAATGGAAAAAGCACACGTTAAAGTGCTTCCAGGCCGTTACTTATCGCGTGATACAGCACAAGGCAATCCGGGTGAAAACCATGTCCGTTTAGCCCTGGTTGCTGATATTGCCCAATGTAAAGAAGTAATTCGTCGCCTAAAAGCAGTACTTTAATTGATTTAAAGTGTTTTGCTTAAAACAAAAAATGCCCCAGATTTGGGGCATTTTTATTTAACTCATTTCTTAACATTCGTTCAGAGCTAATCATCTAGCAATAATTACTTATAAACAATCATTGAGAAATCATTGAAAACCATTAGAAATCAAATGTAGCACTCAATTTAAATGTTCGAGGTTCTCTCACTGTTAAACGCTGTATAAAAAATAAGTATGGTCATAACAGATTGTTGTAAAGCGAATAGATAAGCAGACATCTGAAAGGTTTTAGCTAGTTGCAAAGTAATATCTTTCATTATCAATTAGATCTACCATTAATAACAGATCATTTATGGAACTCAAAATTTGCCTTCTGCTATGAGCTTATTGAGGTGGATGAAGAGTAAATTCATGTTCAACGGTATAACTGAGATTTTTATCGACCATCGGAATAGGTTCAAGTCGCGCAACTAATAAGGATTTTAGTACTTTTTGATCAAAGTTTTTAGAGCCTGAACTTGCAATGAGTTTTGAGCCACCAATATAGCCTGTTGCAGCAATTACTGTAAGCTGTAGTTTGACAGGTTGTTTATATGTTTTCATCTCAGACGCAGACAGCACATATTGCGGTGCATTTACCCAAGAAACTTCATACATTTTCGGTTTTACATGTGGATCAATTACATCTGCAACACGTGTAGGTTGGTATTCTTTTATAGGTGTTTTTAACAATTGCAATAATGCGTTGACCCGAGCATCTGTAGTACGGTCTAGATTGCTTGCAACAACAGACATTTTTGTAGGTTCAGATGCACTTGGAGTGCTATCTGCCCAAGCTAAGCCCACACATACGAGTAAAAAAAACGTTAAAACACAAATTCGACGTTTAACCATCTGCTTAAACAATGTTATGACCTTCAAATAAAGAGACTTCAGTATAAAACATCCAAAAAATAAAGACGCTTCCGCGCCTTTATATCAACCTCAGTTCGGCCAATAATTCACTTCATTTTGACTGAGCCAAAGCTTTTTCAATATCTTCATTCAATGTTTCAGGCTTGGTCGTGGGTGCATAGCGGTTAATAACTTGCCCATTTTTGCCAATTAAAAACTTGGTGAAGTTCCATTTAATGCCATTTCCCAATACGCCTTTCGAGTTATTGGTTAAATAACGGAAAATCACATGCGCTTCAGGGCCTTTTACATTCACTTTGGCAAACATCGGGAAAGATACGCCATAGTTTTTTTGACAAAACGCGCCAATTTGATCATTCGAACCCGGATCTTGTCCGCCAAATTGGTTGCATGGAAAACCTAAAACCTCAAAACCTTGATCTTTATATTGTTCGTAAATTTTCTCCAAACCAGCAAATTGAGGAGTAAACCCACATTTACTAGCGGTATTTACAATTAATAAAACCTTGCCTTCATAATCTGCAAAGGATTTATTACTTCCGTCCAGTAATTCTGCTTCAAACTGGTGAATGGTGGTCATGGATAAGTTTCCTCATCATTTTTTTGTTTTGTTTCTAATTCTAAGGATGCTGAATTAATACAATAACGCAATCCAGTCGGCTGTGGTCCATCAGGGAAAACATGCCCTAAATGTGCGTCACAATGATGACAAACAATTTCTGTTCTGACCATACCGTGTGTCGTATCTACATTTTCTTCTACTGCAGCAGGTTCAATCGGCTTATAAAAGCTCGGCCAACCACAACCGCTATCATATTTTGTTTCAGAAGAAAAAAGCGGCTCCCCGCAACATCGACATACATACGTGCCAGCTTGTTTCGTATTCCAATATTTTCCAGTGAAAGCTTGCTCCGTGCCTTTCTGACGCGTTATGCGAAACTCTTCTGGCGACAATTCTCTTTGCCATTCTCTTTCTGTTTTATTGAGTTTTCCCATGATGACGTCCCTTTATATCGTGGTATTTAAAATAGGATAATCCTATATTTACGTCATTCAATCTTAAATTTCTAGTCTTTATTCAACAATTTACAAAATCTATATAATGACCCAAAAAGCAAAAAGTAAGCAAATATAAAATCGTGGTGAGCAAAATACAAAATTAAATGCTTTTTTGTGAGCACCTTTAGTGATAATCTTAGCGCTACTCTTGCTCAGGATTAAAAAATGTCGCAGAAAAAGAGCGTAATTTTTAAAAATCTGCTGCCCGTGATCAAACAATATCAACAGGCAGGGTTTACGCATGAAAAAATAGTTGCTTTACTCAGAGACGAACATCATCTCGATTTAGTAACGACCGAGACATTTAAAAGCTATTTATACCGTTATGCAAAAGTGACCTCCACTCTTTCCGAGAATATAAAAATGCCGAATACCTTTAACACCCCACGCGAAATTAAGAAATCGTCTAAGCTCGAGCATGTTTGCTACGACATTCGCGGACCTGTGTTACGAGCGGCCAATGAGATGGAAGAGGCTGGCCATAAAATTATTAAATTAAATATTGGTAACCCTGCTCCTTTTGGTTTTGAAGCACCTCAAGAAATTATTAACGACGTGGCACTCAACCTGCCTAATGCAATTGGTTATACCGACTCAAAAGGCATCTTCCCTGCGCGTAAAGCGATTTGTCAGTATTATCAACAAAAAGGCATCTTAAACATGCACGTCAATGATGTGTATGTCGGAAATGGCGTATCTGAACTGATTGTGATGGCAATGCAAGGCTTGCTCGACGATGGCGATGAAATGCTAGTGCCTATGCCAGATTATCCGCTTTGGACAGCGGCAGTTAACCTTTCTGGCGGTACTGCTATTCACTATAAATGTGATGAAGAAAATTTCTGGTATCCAGATATTGCCGACATGGAAAGTAAAATCACTCCGAATACTCGCGGTATCGTGGTGATTAACCCGAACAACCCAACAGGTGCAGTTTACCCACGTCATGTGCTTGAGCAAATTGTGGCTCTTGCGAAGAAATACGACTTAATTTTGTTTGCTGACGAAATTTACGACAAGATCGTTTATGACGGTATTGAACATGTTTCTGTTGCGTCATTGTCAGGCGATCAGCTGTGTATTTCTTTCAATGGCTTATCTAAAGCATATCGAATTGCCGGTTACCGTTCGGGCTGGATGACAATTACAGGCGATAAATCACGTGCGCTAGACTACATTGAAGGTTTGGACATG
Source organism: Acinetobacter amyesii (assembly GCF_023499985.1). Classification (NCBI taxonomy): domain Bacteria; kingdom Pseudomonadati; phylum Pseudomonadota; class Gammaproteobacteria; order Moraxellales; family Moraxellaceae; genus Acinetobacter; species Acinetobacter amyesii. Next base: position 491,973 of record NZ_JAMCOU010000013.1, read on the forward strand.
CTGGCGTCGATGCGTCTCTGTGCCAACCACCAAGCGCAATATGCGATTCAAACAGCTTTAGGCGGTTATCAATCGATTAATGATCTCATCCGTCCGGGCGGTCGTTTATATGAACAACGCAACATTGCTTGGGAAATGTTGAATGATATTCCGGGTGTATCTTGTGTGAAACCAGAGGGTGCTATGTACTGCTTCCCTAAATTGGATCCTGAAATTTACCCAATCCAAGACGATGAGAAATTCATGTTAGATTTCCTCCGTGCTGAAAAAGTACTTTTGGTTCAAGGTACAGGTTTTAACTGGCCGACACCTGATCATTTCCGTGTGGTGTTCTTGCCTGCTGAAAATGAACTACGTGAAGCACTCACTCGTTTAGGTCGTTTCTTGACGAAAATGCGTTAATTCATAAGTGCTTTAAAATTAAAAAACCGTACGCCATGTACGGTTTTTTATTACTGTATCTTTAAATTTGATTTCTTACTGTACGCACACCACAGCTATCTTTTTGAATAGTTAAGTTTTTAAGAATTAATTTTTAGCTTAGACCTTAGTCAAAACTTTAAGATCTGTTGATTTTTCTATAGCCTATTCATGTTATTTTTTAACCAATCATAAAAATACATGAGTACAGGATGTTCTCTAACAAAATTAAACTGAGCCTATTTCTCTGTCTAAGCATGTGCCTAGGCATCGGGATATTACGTTTTTCCTATACTGCACTCCTCCCTTCAACCCGTGAAGCATTTGGTTGGAGCCCAAGTTTTGCCAGCATCTTAGGCAGTGCCAATTTGCTCGGCTACTTGATCGGTGCATTTTGGGCCATGAAATTACCCCAAAATAAAAGCATGGTGAATTATATCCAACTCGCAGCTATTGCAGGGACACTCAGTTTACTCAGTTGTGCATTTTCAGGTTTTTCAGAACTTTGGTATAGCACTTGGCGCGTTATTTCAGGGATCAGCGGCGGCTTACTAATGATCCTCTCCCCAAGTGTTGTGGCCCAATATTCACAGCTTCAAGACCGCTTTAAAATCAACTTTATTGGTTTCAGTGGTATTGGCTTAGGGGTGTTAATGGCAACGCTATTTTTGCCTTACATCCAACAAATTTCGACAATGTGGGCTTGGTTGATTTTGTTTGCTTTTTCAAGCCTGATTTGTATGTTACTCAGCGTGCTTTTGAAGAGTTTTAAATTACAGCTCACAACACTCACCGCGGTTCCAGCAGTAGAACATAAAGTCGATGGAATTTTCTATTGTCTCTTAATTGTGTATAGCACCAGTGCTTTTGCTTACGTGCCCCATTCATTATTTTGGATTGACTATTTAACTCACACCCTACACCTAAGCCCGATCGGGATCAATTTCAATTGGATTTTATATGGTCTGGGGAGTGCTTTAGGGGCATTTGCTGCTTACTGCCTAGCACAAAAACTGGGAAATATCAGCGCTCTTAAAATTTTATATAGCTGCTATGTCTTCGCGATTTTTATAGCGATCATTAATATCCATCCACTTTTTACTTTTTTATCTTCTTTTGCTACAGGCTTGCTCAATCCGGCAGTGGTTTTTCTCACCTCTTATACCATTCTGCAAATCTATGGTAGCGCCTATAAAAAGCTCTGGAGTATTGCAACCCTGTGCTTTGCATCTATTCAATTGATTGGCGGTATAAGCTTTAGTTTTTTACAGCGAATTGGTATTGATTATTCACAGCAATTTATTTTGGCCGCATGCGTGCTCTGCATTGGAACACTACAACTCTTTTGGTTTACTCGCACTGCAAAATTAAGTAAGCATCTCGTCTAGGTAGATCACAAGACATTCAACTACATCACCAATCATGTATATAAAGAAAAGACCTATTTAAATAGGTCTTTTCTTTTTGATAAATCGTGAATGGACTAAGCTTTTTTCAGCTTTTTCTTTAACTTTTTCAAAGCAGAATTATGCTTTGAAATTTTGTTCAACCTCGCTTTAATTTCCTTTTTAAGTGATTTGGTTTTCTTAGACAAATTCATCTCCTTCTCGTCTACGTATAAAACTTTAATTTCGTTCAATGAGTAAATCGTTTGGCCAAATGAACTTTGACTCACAAAGTCTTTAGCCTATTAATGATGTTGTTGACGCTGATTTCGTTGATGTGGCTGTTGTTTCTGTTTCTTTTGGTCTTGTTGCTGTTGCTGTTGCTGTTGCTGTTGCTGATCATTTTGCTGCTGTTGATCAGTTTGTTGGTTTTGTTGATGCTGTTTACGAGACATTTCATTTCTCCTTATCATCATAAGTGTCACAATGTACTGTTACTAGATGTACATCTACTAAAGGACAACAACCAATGTACCGCTAATTTTCATGGAACCAACCCGATAAATGTTTCGAATTACGTCATTGTAAAATTTCTGGAGAATAATTAATTTGAAATCAATCCCCCTCTATTTTCTGCATTACTTAAGTTCACTCGAATAGTGCGGTTTTAAACTTTTAGTAACATGACAAGCATGCCAGACCATCTGATTGATTGCGTGAAGTCACCTTTTGAGTGCTGTTTTTTGAATGGTATTGAGAAGCTATGATTCTGTGTTTTTAATGTTTAGTCCTAAAAAAGAACTGAATCATTCAGTCCTTTTTACCTAGCCTTTTATGCATCTAGCTTTTTAACACCTAGATTAGCAAATAAAGTTAGTCCATATGCTCAATGATGGCTTGTCCAAACTCCGAACAACGCAAGAGTTTTGCACCTTGCATGAGTCGTTCAAAATCATAGGTCACTGTTTTGGCTTCAATCGCCCCCGCAATACCTTTAATAATTAGATCTGCCGCTTCAGTCCAGCCCATATTTCGCAGCATCATTTCTGCAGACAGAATAATAGACCCTGGGTTTACTTTGTCTTGACCCGCATATTTAGGTGCAGTGCCATGTGTCGCTTCATATACTTGTACAGCGCCACCAATATTGGCACCCGGTGCAATACCAATGCCGCCAACTTCAGCCGCCAGAGCATCTGAAATATAGTCACCGTTTAAATTTAGGGTAGCAATGACTGAATAATCGGTCGGACGCATGAGAATCTGCTGTAAAAAAGCGTCCGCGATCACATCTTTAATCACGATCTCTTTGCCAGTTTTCGGATTTTTAATTTTGACCCAAGGACCTCCATCTAGCAATTCACCACCAAAGCGCTCAAGTGCGACTTCATAACCCCACTCTTTAAACGCACCTTCGGTATATTTCATGATATTGCCTTTATGCACCAAAGTGACATTCGGCTTATCGTTATCAATGGCGAATTGAATAGCTTTCCGAACCAAACGCTGAGAACCTTCTTTAGATACAGGCTTAATACCGATACCGCAATTTTCCTCAAAACGAATCTTAGTAACACCCATTTCCTCTTTAAGAAATTTGATCATTTTCTTGGCTTCAGGCGAATCTGCTTTCCATTCGATCCCTGCGTAGATATCTTCTGAATTCTCTCTGAAGATCACCATGTCTGTACGTTCAGGATGCTGAACGGGTGAAGGAACGCCCTTAAACCAACGTACAGGACGCACACAGACGTAGAGGTCTAATTCTTGACGTAATGCAACATTCAGCGAACGAATACCGCCACCGACAGGCGTCGTTAACGGCCCTTTAATTGAAACTACAAATTCGCGTAAAGCCTCAAAGGTTTCTTCGGGCATATAGGTACCATAAATTTTATTGGCTTTTTCACCACAATAGACTTCCATCCATTCTATGGCACGTTTTCCACCATAAGCTTTTTGTACTGCGGCATTCACCACGGTTTTCATCACTGGAGTGATATCAACACCAATACCATCGCCTTCAATAAATGGAATAATTGGATTATTGGGAACATTGAATGATAAGTCTGAATTTACTGTAATTTTTGTCCCATCCACTGGAACGACGATCTTCTGATAACCCATTTTTATGATCCTCCCTGAGAAGCGAGTGAAAAATAATTGCTGTTTGATAAGACTTTTAATTGCGCTTCACGCATAATACTCTAAAGCAAATCTACCTTTTTTGAGATTTAGATGGGAAATAGCTGCATTTCCCTATTGAATAAATCTTAACCAATTTGAATTATTGTATTTAATAGAAGTTATTTCCTATGAAAATCGTCATCTTAAACAAGCCATATGACGTGCTCTCCCAATTCCGTAAAGACGAAGCGCATATGACCATATCTGACTTCGTGGACGATCCTAGTCTACGTATTGCAGGTCGTTTAGATATGGACTCCGAAGGTTTGGTATTTTTAACCGATCATGGTGGTTTAAATCAGTACATCACCAATCCTGAAAATAAAAAGTTCAAAACCTACTTAGTGCAAGTCGATGGCGACATCACAGAAGAAGCGCTTGAACAATTACGTAAAGGCGTTGAGCTAAAAGATGGTATGACTTTGCCAGCCAAAGCCATTAAAGTGCAACAGCCAGAATGGTTATGGGATCGTGATCCTCCTGTACGTTTCCGTGCAAACATTCCAACCTCTTGGGTTGAAATCCAAATTTGCGAAGGCCGTAACCGTCAAGTTCGTCGTATGACTTCAGCAGTAGGTTTCCCGACTTTACGTTTAATTCGTACACGTATTGGTGCCATCGATTTAGTTCAATTGGGTTTAGAACCAGGTGAAACCAAAGAAATTGAACCTTTACTGTACCCTGACTTTCAAAATGTACCTGCAGAAGAACCTTACCGTTCGCGCTCTTATGTGAAAAAACCAGGCGGTACAGGTGGTAAGCCAATGGTTCGTAAGAATAAAGATGGCTCAGTGAAAAAGTCAGGTACAAAACGTATCTGGCAAATGGATGAGAGCGAAAAACCCAAACGCCGTACCAATGGCACAACTCGTCCGAATACTAAAGCCCCTCGTGGCCGCGGTCGTAACGGACGTTGATAAAAAGCTTCAAAAATGGCCTACAATCTACGTAGGCCTTTACATTTTTTTATAAACCTAACTATTATTTAAGATTATTTTCATATTTCGACACTATAATAAGTTATAACAATATAAACGTTGATTATTTGAACTTCAAAAATGAGCAGCACATCTACACACAATAGAAGCAAAGTATTAATTATTCATGACAACCGAATTGGACATTTAAATCCTGCTCTCGCTGTGAGTGAAATGATTGAGAAGCGCTTTTATCTACAATCTGAGCAGTTTGCAATTCCTACTTTACCTAAGCGTACAGTGAGCGTTTTTAAGAAACTGTCTAATTTCCCGAATTTGTTTCGCACGCTCGGGCGTTTATACTTTAAATTCTTACCAAGAAATTTAGAGCATACCGACGTTATCGTCTGTTCAGGTATGCCTAATTTAATTTATGCCGCTTATTTATCTCAACGTTTCAATATCCCACTTATTTATGCAGGCGGTACACGTAAATTTAATTGGCGACTTATTGATTGGACTATTACGACGATTCCAGAAGATCATTCTGGTAGACAAATCATTATTCCTACAGGTGCTGTACCTTCTAAAATTACTCGCTTAGCGCATATTCCGTCGAATCATGAAGCATGCCTGTTAATTGGTGGACCGACAAAAGAGTACCCTTTTACCCATCAAGACTTTGAAGAGATGATTCAGCAATTTGTTCAATTCGCAGATCACCATCAAATTCAGGCGTCAGTCGTATGTTCTCGTAGAACACCTGCGTTATCAGAACATGTGATTCAAATGTTAAAAGATAAAAATATTGAGCTTGTGAATACTTGTTCTAAAACTTCTATTTGCGATGTGTTAAAGCGAAGTGAATATATTTTTGTTACTGAAGATAGTGCAACGATGTTATCCGAATCAATCCAAACCGGTCGCATTGTTATTTCAGTTTGTCGTGAATATTCTGAAAAAGATGAAATTATTCAAAATTATTTAGATCTCGAATTAATACAACGTAAAACTATTGGGCAGATTACTGAAGCTGCATATATCAAGCCAAAATTAAATGCTCAACATATTGAACAAATCGTGACTCAACAACTTGCAGAAGATTTGAGGGCAAAATCTCAAGAACTGAGTTTTTATAAATGTCATGCAAAAAAAGCAGTTATCTATTAATTAAAAATTTTATTCGATAGAAATTAAAAGCTCACAGATGTGGGCTTTTTTACTATTTACTTTAACTAATCATCTAAATACATGTTTACATGAAAAAAAGGGGAATTTACATTTCTTGGATACAATTGCATGAATAAATCTCTTTGAATTTTCACCCCATTTTTACACTCATAAGAAAGATTGAAGAATTCATCTAATATTTTGTTTAAATTCAATTGATCAACCAATTTTGTTGATAGATGTAATTTAATTTTATAGGTTTCTGATCTTTTCAAAACATCTATTTGCTCCAAACACTCTAGACTATTTTTTTCAATAATTTTAAAGTGATAGGCTTCTTCACCTAAGTTTTCTAAATTAAAATATATGGTAATAAATACAACATTATTGTAAATATACTCACCCGAGCTATTATCAGCAGATAGATCATTGCCAAAAACAGCTCTTGCGTGAAAATCTGAAATAAAAATTTTTGGAGATAACTGTTTTCGCTGTTCCAACTGTTGTTCTTTTTGTGTTTGAACCAACTGTTTTTGCTGCTCAAGTCCATTTTTCATTTCTTCAATTTGCAACTGTAGCGCTTTTTCTTGCTGTTCCAATGCTTTAGTATTTTGATCTAATTGTTTACCTTGCTGGAGATACCCGAGTATTAACCAAAGAAAAGCAACTGGAGCAAATATACCTGCAAGGAAATCCCCTAGTGAATTCAGCTCTCTATTGGTAAATACAAAATTGTTTTGAACGCAAAACAGTCCTATAACTAAAAACCAAACTACAGTTATCGAAATTCCAATTATTAAATTTTTACTATTCATTTTCTAATAAAAAACCCATACCTAAGTATGGGTTTTACATGAAAATTAAATACTTATCAAATTAAGCCTTCAACCACTTCTCCGCTTTAGCCTGATCTTCCACTTTAAGTTCAACTTCAGTTAATTCTGAACCTGCAGCTTTCACTTCAAAGCTCATCAGTTCATCGCGGCGAAATGCTAGTACGGTATAAGTACCGTCTTGCTTGGCATATTTTTCTGCCAATTTAACCGTCGCTTTTAAACCATCAATTGCAATAATCACATCATTTGCAGACAAGCCAGCTTTTGCCGCTCCACCATCACGACGAGCAGACTGAACCAACACACCTTCAGGCTTATCAGCCAGTTTTAAACCAAATGGCAATGATTTGTCATTTTTGAGTGTATAGCTTAAGCCAAACTCAGGGAATAATTGGTCTAACGGCAATTCATCCGTAGTATTAATCAAATGATTGATTTGTTCTAACCAATCATCACCCGTTAATTCATTACATAAATTGAAAATAGTCCGTTCATTCACTTGAATGCCATTTTGCGCATTTGCATATAATTTACGCATTAGGGCATCAAGACTTGAACCACGTAGACGTAAGCCAAGATCTAAACATAGCGCCACGAGGCAGCCTTTGTTGTAGTAACTGGTACCTGCATTATTTGAGTTTTCATCCTGACGGTAGAATTTCACCCATGCATCAAAGCTTGACTCAGCAACAGTTTGAATTTCACGACCTGGATTTTGTAAATAGCGATCAATTTGTGCTTTCAAAAGCTTGATATATGAATCCTGATTAATCACGCCGCTGCGCAATAAAATCAAATCATCATAATACGATGTAAAACCTTCAAATATCCAAAGCAAAGAAGTGTAGCCTTCTTTGTTCAAATCATAATTCACAAAGTTTTCTGGACGGATAAATTTTACTAACCATGAATGGAAATATTCATGGCTGCATAAACCTAAGAAACGTTGATAATCTGCCGAAGGCTCTACAGGTTCATTGGCTTTTGGTAAATCATCACGCGGGCTAATTAAACTCGTACTGTTTGGATGTTCCAAACCACCATAGCTATTCGCCGTTGCCATGGTCATAAAGGTATAGTCTTTAAATGGTGCTGAACCAAACATGGAAATTTCTGTCGAACAAATTTTTTCGATGTCTTGCTGCATACGCTGCGCGTTCATAGCATGTTTGCCCGACACCACAAATTCGTGTGGAATGCCGTTGGCTTCAAAACTAAAACGGGTTTGTTCCGCCAGTTCAAACGGTGCATCAATTAACTGAGCATAGTTATCTGCATATAAGGTATAACGACCTTTCACTAAACTTTTTGACTTTAATCCTGTCGCAAGTTGGAAGTGCTTTAACTCGGGTGGCAAGAAAACTTCAACCTCAATGGCTGTATGTTCTTGGTCAACTAAACCTAAACATGCGCAAGCTGGATTGACGTATAAACGGCTTTGATCAACATAAGCACCACGGACCGACAAATCGAAGGCATATACATCATATTCAACCGTGATCAACTCATGATCTGTATTGAATAAGCGCCATTTATTTTTTTCAAATTTCTCAATTTGTAACAAACGCCCATCTTCATCATAAGCTCGAACAGCTTCGATATGCTTCGAAAATTCTCGGATTAAGTAACTTCCGGGAATCCAAGTTGGCAAAGAAAGCACCTGTGTTGGATTTGCCAAGAAACGTGCAGTGACATGGACTAGATGTTGACGATAATCGTCAAATTCGATTTGATAATGCAACATAATGGGCGATATAAAATTAGTAAAAGATAACTTATCAATTAGATTAACATTTTTTACAACTGAATGCGGAACTGTCGCAATTGTCTACAATTATGACTAGTCAGCAGAAAAAAAAAGGCATAGCATGCCTAAAAATTTTTTCGTTTTACCACCAACGGAATGGTTGGTTAAGGAACCTCATTGAAACACGTGATCTACCTCATCGCGCTGCTTAGTTTTCTATGCTCCACGATAGCAAATGCTGCCCTTTTAAATATTGTCCCTGAAACCGTGGAAGCTGAAGCTTGGACCATTTTAGACCCTCAATCGGGTCAGGTGATTGCAGAACATAATAGCCATGTTCAGCGTGCTCCTGCTTCACTTACCAAAATGATGGTGGCTTATATTGCTTTAAAGGAAATTAAAGCAGGTCATTTAAAGAAAAATGAAATCCTAACCGCAACCCCAGTTGTACAAGTGGTTCAATGGGATGAATCACAAATGTATCTCAAAGCAGGCGAACAAATTTCAGTTGATCAGCTTTTGGCAGGTCTTGTGGTCATGTCTGCCAATGATGCCGCTGTGACTTTAGCTGAACGCATTTCTGGTGATATTCCAAAATTTATTGAACGCATGAACAAAGAAGCTAAAGCTTTGGGCATGAATGATACCAATTTTCAAAATCCAGCCGGTATTACCATGCCAGAACATTATTCATCGGCAGCTGACCTTGCACGTTTAGGGCAAGCACTGGTGACTGAAACACCTGACTATTTGTATTATTCAAAACAACAAAGTTTTAGTTATAATCACCGTTTCCACCATGCAACTAATATTTTACTCAAACAAGATCCTACCGTTGATGGCTTAAAAACAGGTTTTACTAAAGCTGCAGGTTATAATTTAGCTTTAACAGCCAACCGTTTGATCGCGAATCCTGACGCGCCAGAACGTCGTTTGATTGTTGTGGTATTAGGGGCAAAAAGTGGATTAAAACGTGCAGAAATAGCACACAACCTCATGAACTTGGCTTATACCTATACACGTAATGAAGTTGCAATCAAAGATAAGCAATTAATTGCAGAATTACCTGTGGTTAAATCAACCTTGAAAATGTTTAAGGTGGAAACTCAACAACCTAAACTAATTACAACTTCACTTTATGATCAAGCTTATGCCATCGATTTAAAAGCTTTTGACCCTACACAGCAACGTATTCTTTTAAATACTGGCAATGGTCAAATTCAAGCCATTGAACCACTTCATGAAACACAGACTAAACTGAGTGTTGAAGTAAATGAAAAAGAACTCACTGCGCCATTGGCTGAAGTGATGAAATTAGCCACCGTTACGGTTTATCAAAATAATCAGCTGATCAATACCTTTGATATCGAAGATGACGTGCAAATTGAAGAAGCCAATATTTTTGAGCGTTTCATGATGTGGATTAAAGGTCTTTTTAGCATCTTTAATACGGATGCAGCAGAAGTTAAAACCTACCCTTTAGGTCAATGATGTGATTATGTAACTTGTAAGACAATTCGTTATTCGTGCAAAAAAGAAGATGGCATACTCGTGCCATCTTCTTTTTTTCAACAATAATAAAATAGGTAATTCAATGAATAACGCTGATGACTCCAAGTTACATCATATTGTCATTGTCGGTGGTGGTGCCGGTGGTTTAGAACTGGTCACCCAACTCGGTGATTTACTCGGTAAAAAAAAGAAAGCGCGCATTACCCTTGTAGATATGAAACTCACGCATGTATGGAAACCCCTCTTGCATGAAATTGCCGCAGGGACGATGTCGGTTAGCGAAGAAGAAATTAACTACTATGCGCATGCTGCGAAGCATCATTATGAATTTGTGTTGGCTAAGTTGGAAGATGTCAATCCTGCTGAAAAAACTATTCAGCTTAGCAAAGTCCAACAAGGTAAATATGAATCTACTCAAGAACAACTGCAACTGAGTTATGACACCCTTGTTCTTGCTTTAGGCTCAGTTTCCAACGATTTTAATACACCAGGCGTGTATGAACATTGCCACTATTTGGACAGCCTACAACAAGCTGAAATCTTCCAACAAGATCTCTTACAGTTGTATTTGGATGCACAAAATAGTAATACAGCACGTGAGTTGAAAATTGCCATTATTGGCGCAGGTGCAACGGGGGTTGAACTTTCAGCAGAATTGGTTGAAGCCAAAAATAATTTTTATAAATATGGTTTAAATAAAATTCATCCTCAAAGCGTACAGATCAATTTGATTGAAGGTGCTGATCGGATTCTGCCTGCACTCCCTGAAAAAATGGCCGAGCATGCACAGCAGCAATTACAACGCATGAAAATTGAGGTCTTAACCTCTAAACGTGTGGAAAAAGTCGATGCTGAACATGTTTATTTTAATGATGGAAGCAAAATTAAAGCCGAACTAAAAGTTTGGGCGGCAGGCATTAAAACACCAGAAGTAATTTCTAAACTTGAAGGCTTTGAAAAAGACCACATGGGGCGTTTAAGTGTATATGCAACACTACAAACTAAGGCACACCCAGATATTTTCGCCTTTGGTGATTGTGCACATTGCCAACCGCGTGCAGATGAGCCTGTCCTCGGCCCACGCGCTCAAGTTGCTAGCCAACAAGCGTCATTTCTCGTGGATTGTTTAAAGGCGCGTATCCGTGGTCAGCAACTCCCAATGTTCGTATTTTCAGACAAAGGCTCCCTAGTCTCATTAAGCAAGCATAAAGCGGTTGGTGAACTTTTAGGTCAGGTCAATGTTCAAGGCTTTGTTGCTAAATCAATGTACGTTTCACTTTATCGAATGCATCAAGCCACAATTTACGGCTACGCACATGCAGGACTATTAACGGCTAAAGATTTTGTTACACGAAAAATTGCGCCTAAAATTAAATTGCATTGAAATTTACAGATTTGCCCCGATTAATGAAAAAATCATCATAAACATTTAAAAATTGCATTTTTTTGATAAATTTAGTCTACAAAAGTGCAATTTCACTTTATGATGTAACCCTTAAAAAATTGAATGGATCAATAACATGACTGCTATTGCAAATAACTCTGTGGTTTCTTTCCACTACACATTGACTAATGCAGAGGGTGAAACTCTCGACCAATCTCAAGGTGAGCCACTAGCATATTTGCACGGCGCTGGTAACATCATTCCAGGTCTTGAAAAAGCTCTTTTAGGCAAAACAGTTGGTGAAAAATTCACTGTAACTGTACCTGCTGCCGAAGGTTATGGCGAATACAACCCTGATCTCGTTCAAGAAGTTCCTGCTCAAATGTTCCAAGGCGTGGACAACATCCAACCAGGTATGCAATTCCAAGCTCAAACTGATGATGGCGTTCAAATCGTGACAGTTAAAGCTGTTGAAGGCGACAACGTTGTTGTTGATGCGAACTTTCCACTTGCTGGTCAAGATTTAACTTTCGAAGTTGAAATCGTTGAAATCCGTGAGGCTTCTGCTGAAGAACTTGAACACGGTCACGTACACGGTGCAGGCGGTCACCACCACTAAGATCTTCCAATCTCTAGTGCAAGAAGGCAAAGTTTTTACTTTGCCTTTTTTTATTTGCTATATTTCATGTAAAGCAAATAATTTATTGAATAAGAATGAAAACTCATACCCTTCTATTAAGTCTATGTCTCATAAATATGTCTTTTCCAGCATACGGATCTAGCGATACTTGTCGCAGTTTCGAATTAAAAAGCGCAAAGCAACTCAATCGCGTCTATCAAAAAGATGAATTCTATATTTTTTATTCGGATAAACAGAAAAGTAGAGACCGCATCCAAAATCTGAACGATACAAACAATAATGCAATTCCTGACTATATCGAAGATATTGCCATCCAAGCAGTCGCATCAAGAGATATCTTTAAACTAGCAGGATTTAGACATCCTCTAAAAAGCCCAAGATATAAGAATGTAAAGGCTATTGCCATATATGTACACGAACTAAAAGGAAATGGGCTCGCCTATGAAAACTCATCTCGAGCGCCAAGTGCCACGAATCTTAAAAATAATCTTTGCTTTATCAGCATTTCTATTTCAAATCAATTAAAAGACTTTCCTGGAAATTATTGGACTACGATCACTCACGAATTATTTCATTTATACCAATATAGCTATGCACAATTTAAAAACGCATGGTACTTGGAAAGTATGGCTAATTGGGCTGAACGTGCACTTAGACGTGATATTACACCGCAAACAACTCAATTACGTGCATTACCCCAAAATGCATTACAAGTTAATGAGCAATTCTTTAATAAAAACTATAATCACATGTGGCGCCGTTTGTTTTTCAAACAACAAAAAGATGCATTCTTAGTCCCCGATGAGCTTCTAAAGAGAACTTATATTGATGGTTCACTGGTATTTAAAGATAATGTTTGGTATGGAACTAAATTTGCAAAACATTTTTTAACCGACCTAGAAAATTCATCCATTAAAATAAGTAACGAAAAAAAATGGAACCCTTATCAATGGAAAGAATCGGATCAAAAGCTAAAGCAATGGAATTGTACAATCTTTAAAACTTATCAAAACAACCTTAAAGAATTTGATAAAAAAGATAATGAAATTAAATCTCTAAATGAAATATCATCAAAATCTATCAATGATTTTTGTTCGTGATAGAAAAAAAGCAGGCCACGGCCTGCTTTTTAAAACGGATAATTAATTCTTATGAATTAACGACGTTGGTTATAAATCTGCTGCGCTGCAGGTAGATTTTTACGCATCGCTTCAATACGCTGTGAGTTTGATGGATGCGTTGATAAGAATGATGAACCTCCCGCACCTTCAAGCTTATTCATTTTTTCCCAAAGCGTAATCGCCGCTTGTGGGTTATAACCTGCACGTGCCATTAACATTAAACCACCTTGGTCAGCACGGCTTTCCAGAGAACGTGAATACGGTAACCCTATACCGATTTGACTACCTAACTGCGCAGCAGCAGTGCCCAATTGACCGACATTATTGCCTGCGGCACTTAAACCAATATTCAGCGCAAGATCCGTTAAGGCTTGAGCACCCAATTTACTTTTTGCATGTTCTTCAAGAGCATGGACCATTTCATGTCCCATAACTGCTGCAATTTCTGCATCGGTTAAATTCAGTTTATTGACGATACCTGTATAAAATACAACTTTACCGCCTGGAGCGACAAAGGCATTGACTTGGTCTGATTTCATGACTGCCAATTGCCATTGGAACGCTTGACCCGTTTGGTTCATTTGGTCTGCATAAGGACGCAGTTTTTGGAATACAGTATTAATGCGCTTATATGTACTCGAAGAGGTATCGAGCTGATTTTTAGAACGCGCATCTGTCACCATTTTGTTATAACTTTGTGTTGCTTGCGCGTTCAATGTAGCAGTATCCGCTCCTGCCATATCTGCCACTGTCGCACAGCCCGAAATCGTCATTACACCGGCCATACACAGGCTCGTTAGAATTATTTTTTTCATTAAGGATACTCCAGACCATTAAAATATAAGTGAATTTATGGATATTATATTCTTATGGTTTGGAGCTTAAAACGAAGTTATAGCGACTTATAATAGTATTTATGTAATTTTTTTAAGCTGAAAATTGAAGAACCAACCAATAGATTAAACAAACCACATTCAAGCCCAAATACACATGCATTAATGGCTTAATTTTTTCCTCTAACTGCACATTTTTTCGCTTAAAAAATAGGATAGCATTTTGTATCAAAACTATGGGCACAAGAATACAGGCAATAATCACCGACAACCCAATCAGGGCTTGATAAATTAATTGTGGATCTTGAGTTTGGGCACGAATGATCATCATAGCAATAGTGGGTGCTCCCCCCATCGCAAATAATAAAGAATAAAAAATGGTGGTCGAAATATTCTTTTGCATCCTGCACTTCTCTTCCTAATTCAAATTGCATTTTAGCAACTCAACACAATGTGTATAGCGTACTAAAATGCAACTTTAGTCTTGAAAACCGCAGATATTAACGACGTACACTCGATGGTGTCGCATTTTTATAATATTGCTGCGCTTCCGGCATCATTTTTTGCATAGCAGCAATACGGTCATTATTGCTTGGGTGTGTAGACATAAATTTGCTCAGTGCGTCGTTGCCACTTTTATCATTCGCATTCATTTTTTTCCACAACGAGATCGCAGCTTCTGGATTGTATCCAGCCTTTGCCATCATCACTAGGCCACCTTTATCCGCGCGACTTTCCAAATTACGTGAATACGGCAAGCCCACACCAAATTGACTCCCCAAGTCAAGCAAGGTTGCACCATAGCCACCTGCTGCATTACCTACGTATTGTGAACCTATACTCACTGCAAGATTAGTCAGTGCAGAAGCACCAATTTTATTTTTTGCATGTTCCTCTAAGGCATGAACCATTTCGTGACCCATGATTGCAGCGACCTCATCATCCGTAAGTTTGAGTGTTTCGACGATTCCTGTATAGAAAACAACTTTGCCACCGGGTGCGACATAGGCATTGATTTCTTTAGACTTGATCACGGCAACTTTCCACTCAAAAGCTTGACCCGTTTGATTCATCTGATCTGCAAATGGTTTCATTTTCCAGAAAACACGGTTTACTTTTTGATAAGTAGCAGATTTGGTATCGAGCACTTGTTTGGTTTGTGCATCTTTTAACATTGCGTTATAAGACTGTGTTGCCTGTAAGTTCAAAGATGCAGAATCAGCGCCTGCAAGATCAGCAATCGTGGTACAACCTGATAAAGAAGCTACTAGGGCAAAGTATGCCAAAGTTTTTTTATAATTCATCATGATCTCTAGTTATTTATAAAGAGTGTCAAATATATACAAAAAATTGACTGACTCAATATTTTTATGCTTTTTTTCAAAATCTTTATTTTTCCATGATTTAAATTTAATAACTGATGTTACGCCCATAAAAATACTTTCACATTTTTTTAATACTTTTAAGTATATTCGACGGAGTCTTACATCTAGGGTTTAAATAAAGGGATAAACCTTCGGCTGGAGGTACACACATGAAACAATGTTTCTCATTAGGCAAAATGAGAAGCGTGCTTCGCAAGGAAACCATCTTGCGGTGCAATGCACCTCACCGACAAAACTCGTTCACTAGTGTCAAATTATTCACAGTATTGCAAAAACATTTTTTGATTAAAAGTTGTCCTGTCTCAAACACTTGCGGATGACCTTACCGCGTATCGTTCTTTTCTTTGAATCAAATAGCACTTCGGATGTTACTGCGTATTATTAGCTAATAATACCTGTCGTTTTTTGAATTTTTATGCTTCGCTCTATAAAAAAAGCCCCGCTTTCGCGAGGCTTTTGACATCTTAATTCAACAGCACATTATGCGTCGAATGGATGACGTAATACGATTGTTTCATCACGGTCTGGACCAGTTGAAATGATGTCGATTGGACATTCAATCAATTGCTCTAAACGTTTCACGTAGTTAATTGCATTTTGTGGCAATTGATCTAGTGATTTCGCACCGAAAGTAGACTCAGACCAACCTGGCATAGTTTCATAGATTGGTTTTAAAGTTTCAAATGCAAGCGCATCAGAAGAACCTACACAACCAGAATCAGCTGCTTCGTAACCCACACAGATTTTCACTTCTTCTAAACCATCTAGAACGTCTAGTTTAGTTAAGCAAATACCAGAAAGTGAGTTTACTTCTACTGAGCGACGTAGAATTTCAGCATCGAACCAACCACAACGACGTTGACGGCCAGTAGACGCACCAAACTCAGAACCGACAGTACCCAAGTGTTTACCGATCGCATCACCAACATCATTAGCAGCATCATAAACAAGTTCAGTTGGGAACGGACCAGCACCTACACGAGTTGTGTACGCTTTAGTGATACCCAATACATAGTCAAGGTGTAATGGACCAAGACCTGAACCTGAGCTTACGCCACCAGCAGTCGTATTTGAAGATGTAACATACGGATATGTACCGTGGTCAACGTCAAGAAGTGAACCTTGCGCGCCTTCAAACATGATTTTCTTACCTGCTTTACGGTAAGCATGAAGTTCACCAGTCACGTCCATCACCATAGGTTCGATGACTTTACGCCATTCGTCACATAGAGCGATCACATCTTCAACTTTAACTGCTTCAACACCGAAGAATTGAGTCAATTGGAAGTTATGGTATTCAAGAAGCTCTTCAAGTTGAGCTTTAAGATGAGCACCACCACGAACCAAGTCAGCAACACGGATTGCACGACGAGCCACTTTGTCTTCGTATGCAGGACCGATACCACGACCTGTTGTACCAATTTTCGCATTGCCACGTTTTTTCTCACGTGCTTGGTCAAGGGCGATATGGTGTGGAAGGATCAACGGACAGTTTGGAGAAATACGTAGACGTTCACGTACAGGCACGCCTTCTTTTTCTAAAACTTCCATTTCATGGATTAAAGCTTCAGGTGATAAAACAACACCATTACCAATTAAGCACAATACGTTGTCACGTAAAATACCAGATGGAATGAGGTGTAATACAGTTTTCTTACCACCAACCACAAGTGTATGACCTGCGTTGTGTCCACCTTGATAGCGAACTACCGCAGCCGCTTGATCTGTGAGCAGGTCGACGATCTTACCTTTACCTTCGTCGCCCCATTGGGTACCAAGTACCACAACATTCTTGCCCATAATAGCCTCATTGCATCATGCTGTTAAAATTGGAAAAAACGTGTGTGCCCGCAGGCACATCCGCGATTAAATTTGTTCGATTGTCCACTCGCCATTTGCATTCACCAACTGGTGCGTTGCATACGGTGCTGAGCTTAAATCATCATTACCTAACAATTGAACAACACTGAATCCTTCAGTACGTGCTGCCTCAATTGCCTTTAATAAATCTGCTTCGATGCCTTTTGGTGCAACCAAAACTTGGCTTTTCTGAACTTGACCTGCAGTTAATGCATATAGATCACAAGAGAAACCTGTTGCTGGACGCGCACGGCCGAAGTGCTCACCAATACCATCATAGCGACCGCCTTGAGCCAATGGCGCAGCACGGTTTGGTGCATATACGGCATACATTAAACCAGTGTGATAATGATATGAACGAAGTTCAACCACATCGATACCAATGTGTAAGTCTGGCCAACGCACCTGAATTGCCGCTTGAGTCGATTTCACTGCATCAAAAGCCAGTTTAAATGCTTCATTTGCCAATACATCAGCCGTTAAATTGGCTTGCAGTGCATCTAAGTCACTTGCAAAACGACCTAATGTATAGAAGTCAGCACCATTTGGAATGCTTTGTGTGAATTCAGCAAGTTCAGGTAGAGCTTTACGTTGATACAAGTCAGATAACTGACGTTCAACCGCTTTGCTCAAGCCAGCTTGTTTTACCATGCTGCGGAATAAACCGACATGCCCTAAATCAAGATGGATACCATCTGCATGACCTGCTTTAGCAAGCAAGTTGATCATGACATCAATCAGTTCAACGTCAGCATCAATGCTGTCTGAACCAAATAATTCTGCACCTAACTGTAAAGGTGCACGTGTGGTATTAAAACCCTGTGGTTTAGTATGTAGTACTGTACCAGCGTAGCAATAACGAGCTACACCTTCGACAGGATGTACATGCGCATCAATACGAGCCACTTGTGGTGTCATATCGGCACGCACACCAAGCAAACGACCTGAAAGTTGATCGATCACTTTAAAAGTGGCTAAGTCTAAATCTTGATTCGATTCTGAAAGAGAAGATAGAGATTCGATGTATTCAATGAATGGCGTGTACACCAACTGATAACCTCGAGATGCGAGGAAATCTAATGCTTCACGACGCAAAGATTCAATCACTTGCGCCTGTTCTGGCAGTACATCAGCTACACCATCAGGTAATAACCATGTCTCTGAAATGGGCATGTTGTAAACCTAAATTCTTGTCAGCGCGGAACAAATCCGCATAAAAAAATCGGGAGCACACCCGATTTCTCCTAGTTTAGCACGATAGTTTTACGCTTGCACACGACTTTTTCATAAAAGATGCTTCAGCATTCATTACTTCATCAACAGCTTTAATTTTTACAACTAAATATATGTTTATGCTTATATTTTAAAATCCTGTGAACGTTATTTTTTAACCATTTGATAAAAAATAATAAGCGTCCTACTTTCTATAGATGAAGTTTTAAACAAAGTTATAAATTTGATCAGGCTCAATAACTTAATTTAAGACACGAACATCAATCCAATGGAAGCGCTGTAGTTTGTTTAACGGCCTGTAACGGTATCTCTGTTTTTACATTTTGCACACTGGCGATCTGCGTTAAATGATGAATCTGAAACTTTCGATAGGCTTCTAAATCTGCCACGACGATACGTAAGAAAAAGTCACAATCCCCTGCCATGAGTTGACATTCAACCACCTCAGGCATCGTTTGAATCGCTGCAACAAAATCATTCACGGTTTTTGCATCTTGACCTTTTAGCCAAATCCGCGCAAATACCGTTAAACTTAAATTCAATTTTGACTGATTCAGTAAAGCCACATATTTCTCAATATAGCCTTCATCTTCTAGTTGCTTAACCCGTCTCAAACACGGCGAAGGTGATAAACCAACTAGTTGGGCCAATTCATTATTTTGTAGTTTTCCATTTTGCTGTAATGCTTGCAAAATGCGTTTATCTATCTGATCCATCAATAAAGGCACTAAATTTCACAATAATCTTTATTTTAGCAATTTCATTGCACAATAAAAGCAATCTTCCATAAAATAGCTGCCAAATGCTGCTTAGATATTCATAAAATATTGCTTTTGATCTCGCTTCATGGAAAACGTCATGTTGATGTTTAGACAAAGTACACTCAATCACACCCATTCACAGCATTCTATTGAGTTTAAACGAGGTCTAAAAACATCTATTCCAATGCTGCTGGGCATTATTCCTTTTGCATTAGTTTTGGGTGCTCAGGCAACACATAAAGGATTTTCTAGTTTAGAAGTTCCGCTTTTGACTGGCCTTAACTTTGCCGGTGGATCTGAATTTGCCATTTTGGAAGTTTGGACCAATCCCCCTAATATTCTCATGCTGATGTTTATTACGTTTTTAGTGAATAGTCGGCACCTATTAATGGGGGTGAGCCTTGTCCCGTATTTACGACATTTACCGAATCGTACGGTTTATACCGCTTTATTTTTTATGTGCGATGAAAGTTGGGCTGTGGGTTTGGCTGATGCGCAAAAAAAATCTAATGTTTTGGGAATTCAGCGCGCCTTTAGTTTAATGTTCTATGCAGGCTTATGCTGTGCTCTATATTTGATGTGGGTTGGCTTTACCACGCTAGGGGCAATAATTGGACCGATACTTGGCGATATTAGTCGACTTGGTTTTGACATGGCCTTCCCTGCTGTATTTCTTGTTTTACTGCGTGGTATGTGGAAAGGCTTTAAAGCGGCGCGCCCATGGCTGGTCAGTTTGATTGCCGCATCTCTGGCGTATTTTTATCTCCCAGCGGGCTGGTATGTTCCGATTGGCGCAGTTACGGGTATTGCTTCTGCATTTTTCCTAATTGGAGATGATGCATGATCCACACTAGCACCCTGATCGCGATTCTATTTATAGCCTTAACCACTTACCTGACCCGCATCTTGGGTTATGTGTTACTGAAAAACCGTAGCCTCACCAACAAACAACGTCAAATTATGGAAGTTGTCCCCGGCTGTGTTTTGATATCAGTGATTGCGCCCTATTTTGTCAAAGATAATCCTGCCGATCTGATTGCGATAGCCATTACCCTATTTGCAGCATCACGTTTTTCGTTATTGCCTACCGTTGTGATTAGCATGCTTTCAGCAGCAGTATTAAGACAAATTTTGATTTAACTAAGTAATACGCGATCATGTTTTGAATAACGAAAGAACTACGATTTAAACCCAATGATGATGAATATTAGGAATCATCTTATTGGATAAAAAATACCTATACCTTGAGATCACATGCATTCAGTAAATATCGAGGTATGGGCAGTCTTTTGTATTTTTTTGATTAGCTTTGGTCTGTCTTGACCACTTTTGCCAAAAGGTTCACCAACTCTGCATTTTGCAATTCAACTTGCTGTAATTTGTGAGTGGTTTGATCTAATACTTCTTGCTGGATATGCATTTTCTTTGCAAGATCTTGCATAATTTCCAAGGTCTTTTTCAAGTTCGCTTCTAGATGCACCACTTTTTCCTCGAGTGGCAAGGTTTCATGCGCGGTAGATTGCGATACGTCACGATTAAACTGTAGCCAAATTAAAAATATAACCGCCAGCGCCAATAATAAAATAAATCCCCAAAGTAACATCAACATCATGCTCAATACTCTTTATATATTTCTTTGACTTTCATCTTAAACAATAAATCGGCTGTGCTTGAATATTTTTTAAAGTTTTTCAATATTTTCGAGATACATCAACGTCATTACGCATGATTTTTCATCTAATTTTAGAAAATAAAAAACACCTACAAGCTAGTAGATGTTTTTTATATCGGATAAGTTTGAATTTTTAAAGAGAATGAAAGCTTTCACATAAATCGAGTAAGCGGTTCGCATAGCCCCATTCATTGTCATACCATGCGAAGACTTTTGCTTGTTTTCCTACCACCATGGTTTGATTCAAATCGACAATCAATGAATAAGGTGAATGATTAAAATCACTTGAGACCAAAGGTTCATCGGTTACTGACATAATTTCATGATAATCAAAACGTGCAGCTTTGCTTAACACTGCATTTAATTCATGCTTGGTGATAAGCGATTGGGACACAAAACTTAAATCGATTGCAGCAACATTGATAGTCGGTACACGAATCGAATAGCCATCGATTCGATCTTCCATTTTCGGCATGACCCGTTTCAATGCCCCTAGAGCTGAAGACGTCGTTGGAATAATATTTTGACCCGAAGCTCGCGCCCGACGTAAGTCACGATGTGCATGATCCAATACAGACTGATCCGCAGTCACAGCATGAATTTCTGTCATCAGTGCGGTGTCTATACCAAAGGCATCATCAATAATTTTGACTAAGGGCACCAAAGCCTGCGTGGTACAAGACACACTGGAAATAATTTGATCCGTCGCTTTTACTTCACGATGATTAACACCATAGACAATCGCAGCATCAACACTGTCAAACGGCGCCGCACCAATTATCACACGTTTGGCACCTGCACCAATATGCTGTGTGGCTGCCTCTCTTGATCGAAATAAACCTGTGCATTCGAGTACCACATCGACATTTAGTCGTTGCCACGGCAAAAGACTCGGCTGTGGCTCATTCAACACTTGCACTTTGAGATGTGCTTGGGCACAAGAGATGTCTAGAAAAATAGCGCCATCTTGTTCAAGAATTTCGACTTGGCCTGCAAAACGACCATGCGTGGTGTCATATTTAAACAAATGCACCATGGTTTCCACATCAGCGACATCATTTATGGCAACAATTTCATAATGAAATTCTTTTGGATTTTCAAACCAAGCGCGTAATACATTGCGTCCGATTCGACCAAATCCATTAATTGCCACTCGCTGCATGACTTACCCTTCATTTTGAAACAGTTATAAAGCGCTTATATATTAAAGGATTTCAACAATAATTCGTAATCATTAATTCTCTTAATACTTATTAAAATGGGTGTTGAGTGAAAATATTCAAAATAGCTTTTCGACTTTATAATGAAGAAAAATATTCTATAGACCATAAATCACAATGATGAAGCAAACACTACAACCATTTTATTTGTTCTGGCAAAAGCTTAAACCTACAAAGCTCTTTTACGCTTCCATCTCAATATTTTTGATATTTTTATTAGGTTCAACCGAGACTACAGCGCAAATATATCAACACTGTTCATCAGCGGAGATACAAAAATTACAACGCCTATTCTCAGACAATAATTCCTCCAATGCCAATGAACCTGTATTTCAGGACTGCATTCAACTTCAGCATAGTCGTCGATTATTAGCCCTTTCTAGTAATGCGACTGACGTGATTCAGGACAATGCGGGCAATTATGATCTAAAGCTTTATCTTATAGATAAAGGCACATTTCAAGTACTAAAAGTATTTAAGTCACCTAAAGGCATTGTGCCTACGACACGTTTAGATAATGTTCAATTTGATCTCACCCCCTATGCAAAAGATCAGGACTTGGTGGGTATTGCTTTAAAACAATCGCACATAGGCGGTATTCATTCATCAAGACGATTGCTTTACCTTTATGCCATTCAAACTGATTCAAAAATTTTAGCTGTCTTAAATGGACTAATGACCAACTACAACAGCAGTACACAAAGTGCTTGTGATGACTGGAATACTGAAGAATTGAAGCGCACCTTGCACATCAGCAATCAAACCCATAAGGGCTTCCCTATTTTCTTAATCAAAGAGTCGAGCATTAGCAGCCATTACAATCACAAAAACTGCAAAGCGTCCGCTGAACATGACCAAGGTCGTTATCAGCTCAAATTTGATGGCAAGGAATACCCCATTCAACACATAAAAAAGACAGATCCTGACTTATAAGCTGATTAATTCACGCCTTTAAAATTTGAAAATGCGTTTAGGATTTAAGTAAAATTTCATCTTAAATTTAAAAATAAACCAAAGTACCATTGAGTAAAAACTGCCAAAATTTTCACAACCATAATGAAAATGAATCAATTCAAATGAATTATATAAAAAGTCATATAGTTCATTGAAAATCATTGGTCACTACACCTTTTTCCGTTATAATTTAGCGTTTTTAAATTTTATGTCAGCATCTCAAGCCAGCTTGAAAATTTTGTAAGACTTGCTTGATAGGCTATTACCAAATCGAAATTAGGAGAGACTTGGTTGTGAGTACTCGTTTTATGACATCAGCTGAAATTCGCGAAGCTTTTTTAAGCTACTTTGAATCGCAAGGGCATACACGTGTCGCGTCGAGTTCTCTGGTACCTGCCAACGACCCAACACTATTGTTCACAAATGCTGGTATGAACCAGTTTAAAGACTGCTTCCTCGGTCTTGAAAAACGTGACTACGTTCGTGCAACTTCTTCACAAAAATGTGTCCGTGCCGGCGGTAAACACAACGACTTAGACAACGTTGGTTATACAGCACGTCACCACACGTTCTTTGAAATGTTGGGTAACTTCTCATTTGGTGACTACTTCAAACGTGATGCCATCACATTTGCTTGGGATTTCTTAACCAACGAAAAATGGTTAGGTCTGCCAAAAGATAAACTTTATGCCACTGTTTACCATACAGATGACGAAGCATTTGATATCTGGAACAAAGAAATTGGTCTAGACGCTTCACGCATTATCCGTATTGGTGACAACAAAGGCGAAAAATACGCTTCAGATAACTTCTGGGCAATGGGCGATACAGGTCCTTGCGGTCCATGTTCTGAAATCTTCTTTGACCATGGTGACCACATTTGGGGCGGCTTACCGGGCACTCCTGAAGAAGATGGCGATCGTTTCATCGAAATTTGGAACAACGTATTCATGCAGTTCAACCGTACTGCTGATGGCGTACTGCATGCCCTTCCTGCACCTTCTGTAGATACAGGTATGGGCCTTGAGCGTATTTCTGCAGTTTTACAGCATGTAAACTCAAACTACGAAATCGACCTATTCCAAAACCTACTTAAAGCTGCTGCAGAAATCATTGGTTTAGATACCACTGAACTTGAAGCAAAAGCTCAAGCAGAAAACAAACCAGTTGAATACCCTGCTTCACTTAAAGTTGTGGCTGACCATGCACGTTCTTGCTGCTTCCTGATTGCAGACGGTGTTAACCCGTCTAACGAAGGCCGTGGCTATGTACTTCGCCGTATTATCCGCCGCGCAGTGCGTCACGGTAATAAGTTAGGTGCGACTGGTTCATTCTTCCACAAAATGCTTCAACCGTTAATTAACGTGATGGGTGCTGCTTACCCTGAACTTGCTGCACAGCAAGCACGTATCGAAGCTCAGCTTTTGAAAGAAGAAGAACAATTTGCTAAAACTTTAGAGCAAGGTTTGAAATTGCTTGAAGGCGAATTGGCTCAACTTAAAGGTTCAGTGATTCCAGGCGAAACTGTATTTAAACTTTACGATACTTACGGCTTCCCGACTGACTTAACAGCAGACATTGCACGTGAACGTGATTTAACCATTGACGAAGCTGGTTTCGAAGTCGAAATGGCGGCTCAACGTCAACGTGCGCGTGATGCTGGTAAATTTGCTGTCGACTACAACTCAATTGTCAAAGTTGAAGGCGAGACTCAATTTGACGGCTATGACGCAACTCAAGGCCAAGGTCAAATTGTTGCAATCTACAAAGACGGCGTACAAGTTGATGAAGTTTTTGAAGGTGACGAAGCGCTGATCGTTCTCAACCAAACACCTTTCTATGCAGAAAGTGGCGGTCAAGTTGGCGATACGGGTATCTTCAAAAACGAAACTGGTATTTTTGAAGTTCAAGACACCAAAAAATCAGGCGGCGCTTTTGTACACCAAGGCATCGTGACCATGGGTAACTTAAAAGCAGCTCAAGCAGTTGAGGCTATTGTTAAAGCGGATATCCGTGAAGCAACTTCACGCAACCACTCTGCAACTCACCTATTACATGCAGCACTTCGCCAAGTTTTAGGTACGCACGTACAGCAAAAAGGTTCATTGGTTGCAAGCGAACTTTTACGTTTTGACTTTGCTAATGACCAACCTGTTTCATTTGAACAGCTTCAAGAAATTGAACGCATTGTCAATGCCGAAGTGATTGCCAATACTGCTGTTTCAACTGAACTTTTAGACATCGAGGCGGCCAAAGAAAAAGGCGCAATGATGTTGTTCGGTGAGAAATACGGTGACGAAGTACGTGTACTTTCAATGGGTACAACCAAAGATGAGAAAAACTTCTCTATCGAACTTTGTGGCGGTATTCATGTAAAACGCACCGGTGATATTGGTCTATTCAAAATCACTTCTGAAGGCGGTGTTGCTGCAGGCGTACGTCGTATTGAAGCCGTTACGGGTACTAAAGCTGTTGAAGCTGCGCAAAAAGCAGATCGTGACATTCATGCAATCAACGATTTGCTGAAAGCGCAAAAAGATCAAACTTTAGAAAAAGTTGAAGCTTTGTCTCACACAGCATCTAGCTTGCAAAAACAAATTGAACAATTGAACCAAAAATTGGCAAGCTTCCAAGCCGCTGAGTTATTGAGTCAAGTTCAAGAGATTGCTGGCCGTAAAACATTAATCACCACGGTTCAAGGTGTAGATGCGAAATCACTTCGCAACTTGCACGACGGTGTGAAATCTAAGTTAGACAATGCTGTGATCGTGATCGCGGCGGTTGATGCCGACAAAGTGAGCCTCATTGCTTCGGTTGCTAAAGAATACACTGCTGCTGTAAAAGCAGGTGACATCATCAAACACCTTGGTCAAGAACTTGGCGGTAAAGGTGGTGGTAAACCTGATATGGCTCAAGGTGGTGCGCCTTATAGCGACAAACTTGAAGCGGTAATGACTGACCTCGTTGCATGGTTAGCTGCAAAATAAGACCAAAAGTCCTATAGCTCAAAGTGACTCACCTCCTTTGAGCAAATCAACAGGTTTAAGCAGTGTGTTTTTTAATGCTGGATCCTGCTTAAACACTGTTGATGCGTGAAAGCGCAAACTCAATCATCATGTTGAAACCAATATTCAACCTCTGGCTAAATGATGAAAATGGAGTCTAAAAGGCTGGGTTCATGTGAATCCCCTGCAGACACAAAGTATCTATTTGAACTCCTCCTACCTTGGAGTTCATAAGCTACGTGGTATATTAAAATCGCGCCGAAGTGCGGTCTTAAAATATGTGTAAGTGCTTTAAGTCTTTGGACTTATTTACTTGGTAAGGATAGTTATGGCATTAATCGTTCAAAAATATGGCGGTACCTCAATGGGTACTCCAGAGCGCATTTTAAATGTTGCTCGTCGTGTAAAGCGTTGGCATGATCACGGTCACAAAGTTGTGGTTGTTGTATCTGCAATGAGTGGCGAAACCAATCGTCTACTTGCTTTAGCGAAAGCCATTACCGAAACCCCTGATCCACGCGAATTAGACCAAATGGTGTCTACGGGTGAACAGGTAACGATTTCTATGTTAGCAATGGCACTTAACTCTATTGGTGTTGAAGCTAAATCACTTACAGGCCGTCAAGTCGGTATTAAAACCGACAGCGCATTTACCAAGGCGCGTATTGAAGCGATTGATACGGATGTATTGACTTCGAACCTTGACGCTGGACGTGTCATTGTAGTGGCAGGTTTCCAAGGCTTTGATGCCGAAGGTAACACTACGACTCTAGGTCGTGGTGGTTCTGACACTTCGGGTGTTGCATTGGCAGCTGCACTTAAAGCTGATGAATGTCAGATTTACACAGACGTTGATGGTGTTTACACCACTGACCCTCGTGTCGCTCCAAAAGCGAAAAAAGTTGATCGTATTTCTTTTGAAGAAATGCTTGAAATGGCATCACTTGGTTCTAAAGTCCTTCAAATTCGCTCTGTAGAATTTGCCGGTAAATACCAAGTGCCTTTACGCGTATTATCAAGTTTTGATAATGACGATGATGGCGCATTCGACGAAAACTTTAAACAAAACGTCGGGACACTAATCACCACTGAAGCGGAAGACAACATGGAACAACCAATCATCTCAGGTATCGCGTTCAACCGTGATGAAGCTAAATTAACTATTCTTGGTGTACCGGATAAACCAGGTATCGCTTCAAACATCCTTTCACCAATTGGTGATGCCAATGTTGAAGTGGATATGATTATCCAAAACGTTGAAGAAGACGGCACAACTGATTTCACATTTACAGTTAACCGTAGTGAATTATCAAAAGCGAAAGCCATTCTTGAAGCGACTGCACAAGAAATTGGTGCACGTGAAGTTGCAACTCGCGCAGACATCGTAAAAGTATCGATTGTTGGTGTTGGTATGCGCTCACACGCAGGTGTTGCAAGCAAAATGTTTACTGCTCTTGCAAAAGAAGGCATTAATATTTTGATGATTTCGACTTCTGAAATCAAAATTTCAGTGATTATTGATGAGAAATACTTAGAGCTTGCTGTACGTGCTCTACACACTGCATTCGGTCTAGACCGTGAAACAGGTGAATCAAGCGCACGTGCTTAATTAACCTTGCTGTGTGTCAAAATTTGTCATTGTTAGACAGATTTTGAAAAACATCGTAAAAATTCAGAGCCACTATAGTTTTTTTTATAGTGGCTCTGTTATATTAAACCTGAGGATTTTAAAATTTACTCAGTTTGCGACTGTCACAATGATTGTTTCAGATGCACTGCTAAATTTTTTGCTTTTACAAGTTATGAATTTTACATAACAGATCATTTGCAGGTTTTGCATTTTGCAAGGAGAGAAACATGCTGATTCTGACTCGTCGTGTCGGAGAAACATTAATGATTGGAGACCAAGTTAGCGTGACTGTACTTGGTGTTAAAGGTAATCAGGTTCGTATTGGCGTGAATGCTCCAAAAGAAGTATCTGTTCATCGTGAAGAAATTTACCAACGAATTCAACATGAACGCGCAATGCACGAACATCTCCAAAACATTGATCAAGAATATCAGCCATCTTTTGAAGAAACTGATTATTCCCAAAATAACTATAATCGCTAAGATTTAAGTTGTTTAAATCATAAAGCGGCTCATTAGGCCGCTTTAAATTTATCTAGAACATGCTTTTACTATAGACGTTCAACTAAGCTTTATTACTGCCCTTCTAAAACTTTACGTACGGGACCAAAACTGCGGCGATGTTCATCAATCACCCCATACTGCGCAATTGCTTCAAAGTGTGCTTTGGTTGGATAGCCCTTGTGTTTTGCAAAACCATACTGTGGATATTTTGCATCTAGCTCAACCATTTCGTGGTCTCGAGTCACTTTTGCCAAAATACTCGCAGCCGAAATTTCAGGATGAATCGCATCACCACCTACGACAGCATCACAGCTCATCGCTAAACCGGTTGGGACTTTATTACCATCGACCAATACGTGTTCTGGCTGCACACTGAGTTTTTCCACTGCACGACGCATTGCAAGTAATGATGCTTGCAAAATATTGATCTCATCAATTTCTTGTGCAGAACTTTCAGCAATCGCCCAAGCCAAGGCTTTTTCTTGAATCTCAATAAATAACTTTTCACGTTTTTTTTCAGTGAGTTTCTTAGAATCGTTTAAACCTTCAATCGGGTTATTTGGATCTAAAATGACAGCTGCCGCAACAACCGAACCCACCAATGGACCGCGACCCGCTTCATCTGCACCAGCAATTTTCATATATCTCTCACTCAAAATAAAATACGACCCTTAATTTGGATTTGCTAATACTCAGCAATACCAATGTCTGGGTCGTATAAAATGTTCTAAATCTTAGTTTTTAAATGTTTCGATCACGCAAGCATTTAAAGTATTTGTCACGATTTTAGCCGCAAGATTAGCTTGTGAAGTTTTATCCATTGCTGCTACAACCAAATCCGTTGCAGTCACGCTAGTTGTCGCTTTCTCGCCTACACATGAACAAACTTCAGTTTGTAGTTCAGATTTTTGAGTTTCTGTTAATAGTTTTGAACCTGTTTTCCAGTAGCTGTTGTTATTTAGCTCAGTCACGCATTTTGCTTGAACACCTACTTTAACAGCCATCATTGCCAAGCTGTTTGCTGAAGTTGTACCTGTAGATGTACTTGTACCTGTTGTACCAGTCGCAGCACATGCAGAAAGTACAAGCGCTAATGGCGCTAGAACAGCAACTAATTTTTTCACGAATATTTCCTTTGTTCTGTTAATTAACGCGCATATTGTGCCCCAAATCACACACCATCTGATATGACTATTTAAAATAAATTCGGTAGTTGTGTAGTTAATCATCAAAGCCTGTGTTGCATATTCACAACACAGTGTCCCGATTTTAAACGACGCATATTTTTGTGGTCTGTATTAGAATCTGCATAAGATTGGACGCTTAAATAATCAACATGAGCAATAACACACAATACTACACTCGAACAGCTCAGGTCTTACATTGGCTGATGGCGATCATATTCATCGTGGCATGGTTAATTGGCTTTTATAGTGGTAATTTTCTGAGTTATGACGTCGATGGTAGCTTTAAAGGGCAAGTCATTACCCTCCATAAAAATATTGCGACTACAATTATTTTTCTGGTGGTGATACGAATCTTTTGGCGCTATACCCACCCCACACCTGAATTACCTGACAGTATGTCATCCGGCATGAAAACCATGGCACATTTGGGTCATTTAGCACTTTATTTTGTACTACTGGCTTTACCTATTACAGGTTGCTTATTTAGTTGGAGCGCAGGTCACCCGGCCCCTGTCCTGTATTTGTTTGAAATACCACGCTTGGTCCAAGATAATCCTGAATTATTAGCCATCGTGAAACCGCTACATATTTGGATTTCTTGGGCAGCAGGATTGCTCTTAGTGGGTCATATTTTGGCAGCATTGAAACATCATTTTATTGATAAAGACCATGTGCTCAAAAGCATGACACGACAACCAAAACCCTAATAAAGACAAAATAAAGACAAAATAAAAGCCACATTATGTGGCTTTTATTGTGAGCATCATCTTTTAATTCAGCACTTGCTGAGCACAGCCACGCATACTATTCAAAACCGCTTTAGATATCAGTTTATTCTTTTCAGTTTCATTCACTGCAGCAGTCATCAGATCTTTTGCACCGATATCATCCATAGCATGCTCACTCACGCACTGACAAATCGCAGCTTGATTGTCTTTTTTCTGTTGAGCACTCATAAACAACGCAGCACCTTTCCAAATTTTAGAACTATTTAACTCTTGCGAGCATTGATATTCAATCACAGGCTTTAGCATACGCTGACTTAAACTTGATTTATCTGCACTAGCAGCGGATGAAATCAATACTGCGGCTAAAAATGTAATCGATGAGGCAAATATAGAGCGATTTGAATGAGAGAAAAGCATGATTTAAACATAAAAAAGGCAGTGAATATTCACTGCCTGACATTATACGCTGATTATAAATTCAACGCTTCAATCTTTTTAATCCAAGTTTGTTTTTCTGCATCTGAAATAAATGATGCTTCAAAAGAGTTAATTGCCAATTGCTTTAACTCAGCATCGCTTAAATCAAGCGCTTTGGTGATCGCAACAAAGTTATCATTCATATAGCCACCAAAATAAGATGGATCATCTGAATTGACAGTTACATGCACACCTTGTTGCAATAGACGGCGAATATTATGCTCAGCCATATCATTGACCACACAGAGCTTTAAATTACTCAGCGGGCAAACGGTTAATGGCATTTTCTCTGCAATTAAACGCTGCATTAAGACAGGATCTTCTTCTGAACGTACACCATGGTCAACACGATTTACTTTCAGTAGATCCAAGGCTTCCCATACGTATTCTGCTGGACCTTCTTCCCCTGCATGCGCAACGATAAGAAAACCTGCTTCACGTGCTTTAGCAAAAATACGTTCGAATTTTGATGGTGGATGACCCACTTCACTCGAGTCTAAACCGACACCAATAATTTGATCTTTATAAGGTAAAGCTTGTTCTAAGGTTGCAAATGCTGCGTCTTCAGATAAATGACGCAAGAAGCACATAATCAGATGTGAGCTAATGCCAAGTTTTGCTTTGGCATCTTTACAAGCGCGTTGTAAGCCATTCAAAACAGTTTCAAAAGCAACGCCACGGTCTGTATGGGTTTGTGGGTCGAAGAACATTTCGGTATGAACCACATGATCTTCTGCACATTTTTCAAAGTATGCCCATGCCAAATCATAAAAATCTTGCTCATGAATCAGTACATTTGCACCTGCATAATAAATGTCTAAAAAAGACTGTAAATTATGGAAGTTATACGCTTCTTTTAATTCTTCGACTGACTGATAAGGAATTGCAATATTGTTGCGTTGGGCAATTGCAAACATGAGTTCAGGCTCAAATGTCCCTTCAATATGCACATGTAGCTCTGCTTTTGGCAAAGCGCGAATCAGCTCAAGTTGATCCATCTCTTATCCTCATAAAAATAAAAAAGGGTGCAAACTGAGTTTACACCCTTTCGCTGTTTGACAGTATTAACCGCCAAATGCAGCAAATTTCAATGCCCAAAGTACAGCAATAATCCAGACCATATACGGTACAGTTTTCGCTTTACCCGTAAGCAATTTAACTAATGCATAGCTGATGAAGCCCATTGCAATACCGTCTGCAATTGAATACGTAAACGGCATAAACACAATTGTTAAGAATGCAGGGACTGCTTCAGTAATATCATCCCACTCAATATGAACGATACCTTGAATCATCAACACACCAACAAACAATAATGCTGGCGCAGTTGCAAAACCTGGTACAGACTGAGCAAGTGGTGCTAAGAACAATGCCAAAATAAACAATACAGCAACTACAACTGCAGTTAAACCTGTACGACCACCGGCAGCAACACCTGCTGATGATTCAATATAAGGCGTAGTCGAAGACGTACCCAATGCCGCACCCGCAACAATTGCAGATGAGTCTGCAAATAATGCTTTCTTCAAACGTGGTAATTTACCATCTTTTAATAAGCCTGCACGGTGTGATACACCGACCAATGTACCTGTAGAATCAAATAAATCGACCAAGAAGAATACAAAGATCACGCCAATCAAACTTGCGGTGAATAGACCTTCAAAGTTCATTTGCATGAATGTTGGAGCGATTGAAGGAATAGCACCTACAACACCTTTAAATTCGTTGAAGCCCAGCAGGGTTGAAATTGCAGTAATCACTAAAATACTGATGATGATTGCACCACGTACTTTGAAGTGATGCATAACCACAACCATCAAGAAGCCAAGTAAAGCCAACAAGACAGACGGCTGTTTTAAATCACCCAGACTGACCAGTGTTGCAGGGTTATCAACAATAATGCCGGCATTTTTCAAAGAAACCAGCGCAAGGAATAAACCAATACCGCCGCCGATCGCCAGTTTAAGCGACATTGGAATCGCATTGACAATCGCTTCACGGATTTTGAACATGCTGATAGCGATAAAAACAAGGCCAGAGACAAAAACAGCTGCTAAAGCAGTTTGCCATTCCACGCCCATACCCAAACATACAGAATAAGTAAAGTAAGCGTTTAAGCCCATACCGGGTGCTAAGGCAATTGGATAGTTAGCAACAAGACCCATCACCAAACAGCCAATGGCTGCTGCTAGACAAGTTGCGACAAAAACAGCGCCATGATCCATACCCGTTTCGGACAAAATCATTGGATTGACAATAATGATGTAACACATTGTCAAAAAAGTAGTTACACCTGCAATGACTTCTGTTTTGAAACTGGTTTTGTTTTCGCTCAGTTTAAACAGACGTTCAAGCATGTTCTCGGAAGATGGATTAGGAGTCGTCATGACCTAGCCCCTATGAAGTAAACTTTATGCATTTAAGCATTCCACAAAATTAATCATGTGATGTATTCATCATTAATTTTGTGTATGCCTAAGCAACGAATATGCCAATTCGACAGATTGTAGGCTTTAAAAAATCCTATTTTCAACAGCATACAACACAGTACAAATGTTGAAATTTGCAAACAAAAAAGCTGCATAAACCTATGCAGCTCCTCTATTTATGTCATTTAATTCGTATTTAATATCAATAAATACTGATCAAATTAATTTCGGCAAATTATAACACATTGATTTTTTAATGTTTCCACATTTTCATCGCTTTTCAATTTAGTAAATTTAAGATATTGTTTTATTTATAAAGTTTGAAATTATTATATGTAAAAATAAAATATCAATATTTAGACGAACTCTTCAAGATCATGCTTGAGCTCAATGCAGAAGCAGCAAGATTGATTTTTTTTAGCGCATATAAGGTGATGCGTTCAAATCATCATTGAACACCTGATTAATTTCTTGCTGTCGCTTTAACTCTGCATTTTTATAAACACTAAACCCTAAGAACACAATGCTAAGTATAAAAATTGGTATCAGTATTTTTTTCATAACAAAATTTTATTCATGTTTAAATATTTGGGTATAATAACAAAAAACTTAAACAAAAAAGTGACGTATTTCACAATTTTATATCTTATTAAGTCATTTAATAAGCTATTTGTTCGATCAATGTTAACTTTGTAATATATTTTAGACTGATAGACAAGATAATCGCTGAATGTTTTTTTAAATCCTTTTCCTCAAAAAGCCTCAAATTGTAGATCATTTCATATACGAAATTTAAAGCACGATCAATTTCACAGGCCCACCGTTACATCCCGAGTGAAGAAGATAAAAAAGCCGCTGACTTAAAAACAGCGGCTATTCATATTTTTTACAGATTCAAAATTTTCAATCTTGAACTTAAGCAGCTTGTTGCTCATCTCGCTTAAAGACCAATTCGCCCTTTAAGCTACTCTCAGCATCGAAATAATATCCATCGGTATTAAACGACTTGATATCTTCAATACGTTCAATTTTATTTTCCAACAAATAACGCGCCATTAGGCCACGTGCTTTTTTGGCATAGAAGCTGATGACTTTATATTTGCCGTTCTTTTGATCGAGAAAAACTGGCTTGATGATTTCGGCTTTAATTTTTGATTCTTTGACCGACTTATAGTATTCATCTGAAGCAATGTTGACCAAAAGTTCAGAGCCGGCTTTTTCCAAATCGTCATTGATGAGATTGGTGATGGTATTGTCCCAAAACTCGTATAGGTTATGTCCACGTGGATTTTGCAGCTTGGTCCCCATCTCTAAACGATATGGCATCATTAAATCAAGCGGACGCAATAAACCATAGAGACCCGAGAGCATACGCAAATGGGTTTGTGCATATTCAAGGTCTGAGTTTGTAAGTTTATAAGCATCTAAACCGGTATATACATCACCTTTAAAGGCAAAGATTGCTTGGCGTGCATTGGCAAAATCAAAATCAGGCTGCCAATCTCGGAAGCGCTCAACATTTAAAGTCGCAATTTTCTCACTGACACTCATCAAGCTTGAAATTTCACTTACCGACAATTTACGTGCGACTGAGATTAATTCTTCAGAATGATCTAATAGCCGTGGTTGAGTGAATTTTTCAGTCGGTAAAGCG
The DNA here is from genome assembly GCF_023499985.1 of Acinetobacter amyesii. NCBI lineage: Bacteria > Pseudomonadati > Pseudomonadota > Gammaproteobacteria > Moraxellales > Moraxellaceae > Acinetobacter > Acinetobacter amyesii. The sequence goes on from NZ_JAMCOU010000013.1 coordinate 526,823, forward strand.
GTTTCGTAATCTAAAGTTTTTGCTGGAGAAATTAAAGCGAGCATAAACATCCTGATTAATTTTTAATTAAACAAACTATAACAGTAGAGTATTTTCAAATCCAATCTGTGTTTTTGATAAACATAATCTGTAAACTATGCGACTCTCCCGCTTTCACATTTTAGTCATTATGTCAGAACAACTGTTCATTCAAGGGCCTGTTGGTCAGCTTGAAATTTTTGTTGATTATCCACAGGGTGAAGTGAAAGGATTCGCGGTAGTTACACACCCTCACCCATTGCAAGGTGGCACACCACAGCACAAAGTACCTGTGCTTTTAGCGCAAATGTTCTTAGAACGTGGCTATGTTGTCTATCGCCCAAGTTTCCGCGGCTCTGGCCAAAGTGCAGGAATACATGACGAAGGCAATGGTGAAACTAAAGACACTATGCAAGTCATTGAATTTGCTCGCAACCAACATCCGAACCTGCCATTTTATGCAGGCGGTTTTAGTTTCGGTGCAAATGTCATGACTAAATGCTATGCCCTTTTGCCTGTAGAATTACAGCCTGTACAGACTATTTTATGCGGTCTACCAACCACAACAGTTGCAGGTGTACGTCACTATGTGACACCACATATTAAGGGTGATATTTTATTTATTCATGGTGAAGAAGATAATGTCACACTGTTATCTGACTTGATTCAATGGGCCAAACCACAGCGCCATTTAATCACGGTTTTACCAGGTGCAAACCACTTCTTTACAGGTTATCTCAAACAGCTTCGTATCGCGATCTCACGCTTTTTAGTATAAAAAATACAAAAAAAATGAGTCAGCTTAACTGGCTCATTTTTCTTGCCTAGCGAACGCTCTATTCCCCCAATATTCCAGATAAACTGAACTACTCGCTTGTCGAGTTATCCATTTTTTTGCATTAGTGATCACAATTCGTTCAACATGTAATGACTTAAGCCTATGCTCGTTTAATTTTGATTACGCCTCAATTTTTTATCTAAAAACCAATTATTTACTTGTTTAAATAATCAACTACAGAAATAATACCCAGAAAAATTAAGATAAAATTTAGAGGGAAAAATGAAATTTATTGTTGCTGTGATTTTAAGTCTAAGCATTGCAGCTTTGGTTTATTATTTTAATTCAACCCCATCCACAACGACAAATTTGCCAGCGTCTACGGTTGCTGCGAACGATGGTCCCAAAGCCTATTTGACTGCGTCATACAAGATGAATGTCGATGGTCGTGATTTTAGCTTAAAAATGGTCTACGACTTTCCCAACAGCCAAGTGTGTGAAGCCCAACTCAACAGCACTGACACCATGAATATGATCTCAACCTTTAAGCAACGCTGTTCGAGTGACTCGGTGTGTAAAGAAGCTGAAATTTCATCTTGTTCATCTTTTACCGATCAAAAATATAAAGATATGCTCGATAAAAAATATCATGACACCCATTATATTTATTTAAGCGATAGCAAATTGACTGATCAACGTGGTGTGATCGTGTTTTGGGGACTCAATGAACAAGAGTCAGAAAAAATGTGTGACTATGTGAAAAAGAGCAATCGAACTATTAATCCAATCAATATTGAGTGTCTATAACGTTGTAAATACATTCCGTTAAAAAACAAAAAAGCAGCGATATGCTGCTTTTTGATGGATGATTTTTAATTCAATTTTTCAGATTACTTTGTCATTTGTTTCCATTGAAACTCACTATACGACTCTTCTTCTTTTAAACTGTTTTCGACCGCTTGAGCCAATTGGTTCAATAGACTTTGCTCGGTAATACGATCTAACCAATCTTGGTCTTCATCTGGATAAGAGGTAATTTCACAGACTAGACGACCTGATTCATCCTGCCCCTGACATGTCACTGAAAGTGGCAATTCATGTTGATCAACACTGACTGCAATCTGATCACCACTTTGCGATAACGTTTGAAAGCCATAACGCTCTAATTTATTTGCCAATAATTCAGCAACCTGAGTTTGCGTATCAGCACTGCTTTCAACTCGATTTGAATCGCTATGGGCGGTGAATTGTAGTTTTCTCATGTATCTATCCAAAGACATTCTTGTTGTATGGTTTTAGCATAAGCAATTAAAACCAAACAGCCAAGCATTTGCTTGGCTGTTGTTGAATAAATATACAAATTTAGTGAATTATTTATTCACTTACCGCAATCGTTAAACCGGCTTGAGTCGCTAGCTCTGTAAATGTCGGGAAGCTGGTCGCAACAGTTTCTGTACCCACGATATTTATTTCACCCGAAGTACGTAAACCTGCCATTGAGAAGCTCATTGCAATACGGTGGTCATGATGTGATTCGATTTCACCACCTGTGAAGATTGCACCCCACTCACCCGCTTTGCCTTGACCTTCAATGATGATACCGTCCTCGGTTGGCGTACAGTCGATACCCATAATTTTTAGGCCATCTGCCATCACTTGAATACGATCCGACTCTTTCACTCGAAGTTCAGCTGCACCAGTCAAAATGGTTTGACCCTCTGCACATGCAGCAGCAATAAATAACGCTGGGAATTCATCAATCGCCAATGGCACTTGATCTTCTGGCATATGAATGCCTTTGAGTGTACGTGAACCACGAATACGAATATCTGCAATCGGCTCACCGCCAGCGATACGTTCATTTTCAACAGTCAGGTCAGCACCCATCTGTTTTAAAATTTCGATTACACCTGTACGTGTTGGATTAATGCCGACCGCTTCAAGTGTGACATCTGAACCTTCAGTAATCGCTGCACCCACCATAAAGAATGCTGCAGATGAAATGTCAGAGGGTACTTGGATATCCGTACCGACTAACTTGCCACCACCTTGAAGTGAAATGCGGTTGCCTTCTGTTTTCACGTCATAACCAAATGCACGAAGCATACGCTCTGAATGGTCACGTGTCGGTTCTGGCTCAGTGACAACCGTCTCACCTTCCGCCCAAAGACCTGCCAACAAAATACCAGATTTTACTTGTGCAGATGCCATTGGTAAGTCGTAGTGAATACCTTTAAGGTTTTGACCTCCAGAAATAGACACGGGCGGCGTACCACGCTCACCTGTGGTTTGAATTTGCGCACCCATTTCACGTAATGGTTTTGCAATACGTTCCATTGGACGTTTTGATAATGACGCATCACCCGTCATCACCGAATCAAACTTTTGTGCCGACAACATGCCTGAAAGCAAGCGCATGGAAGTGCCTGAGTTCCCCATATACAAAGCGCCTGCAGGTGCTTTTAAACCATGCATGCCTACACCATGAATGGTAACTTCGCCATTTTTAGGGCCTTCAATACTCACACCCATATCGCGGAATGCTTGGAGAGTTGCCAAGGCATCTTCACCTTCAAGGAAACCAGTGACATGCGTTGTGCCTTCTGCAATAGCACCAAACATGATAGAGCGATGTGACACAGATTTATCACCTGGCACAGTAAATTTACCTTGGAATTGCTTTGGACCCGGTAAAATTTTGAATTGCTGTGTCGTCACTTTATTTTTCTCCATCAGTGGTTTCTTTGCGAGCATGTGATTGAAATGTTGGCGTGCCGCTTGTGCATGCCCCAACAGTCCCATCAACGCTTGTGAGTTTTCATCTTCAATCAGTTTGCGAAGAATAGCCAATTGTTTTTCAAAGCCATCCACCGCATTTAAAATTGCCTTTTTATTGGCAAAAAAGATGTCATGCCACATATGTGGGTCGCTTGCAGCAATGCGTGAGAAATCACGAAAACCGCCAGCGGCATAACGGAAAATATCTAAATTGTCTTCTCGGTTCGCAAGTTGCTCAACCAAGTTAAAAGCCATCAAATGCGGAAGATGACTGGTATGGGCCAACACTTCATCGTGTTTTTCCACATCCATACAAATTACTTCCGCTTTGGCAGCTTGCCACAATTGAATTAGTTTCTCTACAGCCCAATCTGCACTGCTAGGTAATGGTGTCAAAATCACTTTGTGATTAGCAAATAAATCTACCTTACCTGCATGCACACCTGTTAGTTCAGCCCCAGCAATCGGATGCCCCGGTACAAAACCAGCAGGTAATTGCTCACCATAGACTGCTTTCGCTGCATCAACGACATTGCCTTTGGTACTCCCAACATCGGTAATAATCGTCTGTTCGGATAGATAAGGCTTTATCGCTTCAAGGACTTTTTGTGTCGCACGTACAGGCAAAGCCAAGACAACGAGATCTGCACCTTTGACCGCTTCAGCAGGATCGCTATAACCCTGCTGAATAAGCCCTAAAGCTTTTGCATCTTCTAAAGTTTTTTGTGAACGCGTAGACGCTACAATTTCCTTAGCTAAACCTTCAGCAATCATGACGCGAGCTAGGCTTGAGCCAATCAGCCCAAGCCCAATAAAAGCAACTTTTTCAAATAGTGGCACAGACATGACTTAAGCTTTAGCCTCTAAGCCCAAAACTTTAGCCAATGCAGCTAAGAATTTAGCATTTTCAGCTTCAGTCCCAATTGATACACGTAAATGCTCAGGGATACCAACTGGACGAACAATCACACCTTCTTTTAATAAAGCATTGAACGTCTGTGCAGGATCTGCATTTACATTTACTAAAATGAAGTTCGCACGTGAAGGCACATACGCTAAACCTAAAGCATCAAAGCCTGACTCAAGTTGTGCCATACCCGCTTTGTTCACTACGCGTGATTTTTCAATAAACGCTTCATCTTTAAGTGCAGCAACTGCAGCCACCATCGCAAGATGGTTCACGTTAAATGGTTGACGAATACGATTGAGGAAATCCGTCACTTCAACTGAAGCCAAAGCAAACCCAACACGTAGTGCAGCCAAGCCATAGCATTTTGACATGGTACGGCTAACGATTAAGTTTGCGTATTGATCTAAGAATTTCAAGCTGTTGAAGTTTTCTGGGAAATATTCCACATAGGCTTCATCTAAAACCACGATCACATTTGCAGGTACTTTTTGCATGAACGCTTCAAATTCAGCTTCTTCAAACCATGTACCTGTTGGATTATTTGGGTTCGCAATAAAAATCAATTTAGTATTGTCTTTGATTGCCGCAGCCATTGCATCTAGGTCATGTGAAAAACCTTTTGCAGGCACTTCAATCGCTTCAGCATTAATCGCTTGAGTAACCAGACCATACACAGCAAATGCGTGTTGGCTATACACCACAGAGTCTTGCTCTGAAACAAAAGCACGAGCAAAAATTTCTAGAAGATCGTTTGAACCATTACCCAACGTAATGCGGTCATGTGCAATACCAAATTGTTTTTCAACTTGGTCTTTCAAAATAAAACCGCCACCATCCGGATATCGACCAATTTCTGCAAGTTCAGCAGCAACCGCTTCTTTCACTTTGTCAGAACAACCCAATGGGTTTTCATTTGATGCGAGTTTTACGATATCTGTAATACCCAACTCACGCTCAAGTTCACTAATTGGTTTACCTGGTTGGTAAGGCTTTAGCTTTGCAATGCCTTCATTGGCTGGGACAAACGTCATTTTACACTTCCAGTTTTTTCAAATGATGAAGGTGATCAACTCCTGATGGAATTGATCACAGTTGTGATCTTAAAGAACAGCAATCGGATATGAACCCAATACACGAATTTCTTTTACTAACGGACGAATTTCTTCAATTGCCGCTTTCACGTTTTCTTGCTCAACATGACCTTCCAAGTCCACAAAGAATACATAAGCCCATTTTTCTGGTAATGCAGGACGTGTTTCGATACTTGTTAAGCTAATATTATGCTTGGCAAACGGCGCAAGAATTTCAAGCAACGCCCCTGCACGGTCATGCGCAGAAATCAACAATGAAGTTTTATCATTGCCCGATTGCGGTACTTTCTCACGACCAATCACCAAGAAACGAGTAGTATTTTCAGGATTGTCTTCAATATTGCTATGCAAAATTTCAAGGTTGTAAATGTTCGCAGCGACTTCAGAAGCAATTGCTGCTGAGTGCCATTCATTGCGAATACGGCGTGCAGCTTCTGCATTTGAACTGAGTGCAACACGTTCTACACCCGGATAATGTGCATCTAACCAACCACGGCATTGCGCCAAAGTTTGTTGATGAGCATAAATTTGTTTAATGCTGTCTTTACGTGTGTTTTCAGACACTAGGAACTGGTGATGAATACGCAGCTCCACTTCACCAATAACATTCAGATGTGAAGATTTGAAGCAATCTAAAGTGTGGTTCACTACACCTTCAGATGAGTTCTCTACAGGCACAAGACCATAGTGCGCACTGCCTGCTTCTACTTCGCGGAATACTTCATCAATCGTTGGAAGAGGGCGAACAACAGCGTCTTGACCGAAATGTTTTAAAACAGCCGAATGCGTATAAGTTCCGACTGGACCTAAAAACGCAATACTTTGCGGCGCTTCCAGGGCTAAACAAGCCGACATGATCTCACGGAATAAACGTGCCATTGTCACATCAGACAATGGGCCTTCGTTACGATCCATAACTTTACGTAAAACTTGCGCTTCACGTTCAGGACGATAAAACAATGGATTCTCTTCTGCAGCAAATTTTGCTTTTGCCACAGCTTCTGCTAGTTTCGCACGACGATTGATAAGTTGTTGAATCTGCATATCAACAGAGTCGATATCTTCACGAATTTGAGCTAAGTCCAGAGAAGTCGGAGTGTTTTGATCATCGTTGATCATTGTTATGTCGCCCTTCAAAAAAATTTTGCAAACAGTATAACAATAGTTAGCTTTCAAATGTTGCGCAATACGACTTTGATGGTTTCAGCCTTAAAAACATACAGTTGATTAAAGCTTCATCAGCTTAACTTAAGAGCCAAAACAGCCAAACTGATAGGTAAAGCCATAATTAAGACAAATCTTACCTTTTGACGGCTTTATTGATCATTCATCTTGAGCAGCACAATAAATAGACCTTCTCTTTTCCTCCAAATTTGCATCAGATCCATCCCCTTGTATAAGCCCATCAATCAGTTTATTTCATTGGTCATTGCAGTTTTAAATTTTGCTCTCAATACCTGTAGCAAAATAAAAAATTCTAAACTTGGTTTTCATGGCATAGAAATAATTTGAAACTTAAAGATGATCTATATAAACACTTGGTCATTGATCGTTTTTTCAGTGACTTAATAGGCACTTTCATCTAGTGTTTACAGTCATTGACGCATTTATTACAAAAGACACAGGTAATTTTTTTCGTTGCTTTGTAGTCTAAATATCAGAAAAAAAATAACAGACCCATAGGTACAAGTATGCACAAGAAAATTGCAGTGTTAGTGACCTACGATTTTGAAGATATTGAATACCTTGAGCCTGTGGAGGCCTTTCGAGCCGCTCGGCACAGCATTATCAATGTCGAAGATCAGGTTGGAAAAATCGTTCACGGCATGAAACGCCGTTCCCAGATCACCATTGACCAGAGTATCGACGACGCCTCTGTACATGATTTTGATGCCTTGTTTATTCCCGGCGGTTATTCCCCCGAAAAACTCGCTTTAGACGACCGTTTTATCTATTTTGTACGTAATTTTGCAGATAGCCAAAAGCCGATCTTGAGCAGTTGCCATGGTCCACAGTTGTTATTAGAAGCTGGTGTCATACAAGGTCGCCATTTCGCCCAATCTGAAACGCTGAAATCTGCTTTACTAAACGCAGGTGTGGTGGTGTCGGATCAATCGGTCGTGAATGATAATAACCTATATATATCGTCTCGCAGTACTTTAGATACACCAGAATTTATTGAAGTCTGTCTGCAAGTTTTGGGGCAACCGTCATTATCATAGGTTTCAAAATATTCACGCAAAATTAAACACACAATCTAATTCAAATAAGCAAATCTATAGAAAAATATCCTCAAAAAAATAGCGAAGTCTTCACTTCGCTATTTAAATTTCAGCCTGATAAATTGTTTATCGACCTAAAATACTTCGTGCCACGATTTCTTTCATAATTTCATTGGTGCCACCGTAGATTTGCTGAATACGTGCATCAACAAAGAAACGTGAAATTGGATATTCGGTCATATAACCATAGCCACCAAATAATTGAAGTAGATTATGGGCCACTTTCATTTGCATATCGGTAGAAAAGCTCTTGAGTGCTGCTGCAGTTTCAACATCAAGTTTGCCTTGCATATAAAGTTCAACATTTTGATTATAAAATGCCGCTGTAGCCAATTCGTCAATCTTAGCCTGTGCCAAGACAAAACGAGTATTTTGGAACTGTCCGATCGCCTGTCCGAACGCTTGTCGCTCTTTAACATACTGCGTTGCCACATCAATGGAACCACGAATCGCACCAATTGCAGTCGAGGCAATTGCGGTACGTTCACGCGGTAACTCTTGCATCAAGTAAGCAAAGCCTTGTCCAGCTTGACCCAAAAGTTGCTCTTTTGGCACTTTGACGTTGTCATAAAACAACTCTGAAGTGTCTTGCGCATGCAGCCCAATTTTGTCGAGGTTGGTACCTTTCTTAAATCCATCCAAATGTGTATCGACTAAAAGTAATGACACACCTTTGGCACGTGCTTGTGGATCAGTTTTCGCAGCCAATACCACAAGGTCTGCATGTTGACCATTTGAAATAAAAGTTTTCGAGCCATTGAGTAGATAATAATCGCCCTGCAAAATTGCACTACTGCGCATAGACTGCAAGTCCGAACCTGCTCCCGGCTCTGTCATACCAATAGCACCGACCACCTCACCTGTGACCATTTTCGGTAACCAATATTGTTTTTGTTCTTCTGAACCAATGTGCAAAATATAAGGCGCTGCAATTTCAGAATGGCATGAAATACCTGTCGATAATGCACTAAAACCTGCGCGTGCAGACTCTTCAACTAGCATCAGTGAATAATGCGTTGGGACACCATAGCCGCCATATTCTTCAGGCACATCCACACATAAAAAGCCATTTTCACCCAAAGCATTCCATACTGAACGCGGCATAATGCCTTCACGTTCCCATTGCTCATAATGTGGTGCGACATGCTCTGCCATAAAGCGGCGAAAGTTATCTCGAAATAATTCTAAGTCTGCATCATAAGCTAGCATGTGTTTCTTCCTTGGTTGAGTTTGTTATTTTGTTGAGCTCCATCCTATTGCAGTTTAGAACAGCCGTCATGCCTAAAAACTAAAGCGTTCAAATTTGGCTTTGCCCTTGCATTAAAAAAGGAAGCCGAAGCTTCCTTTTTAATTACATCTTTTACATCACAGCATCATCCTTAGGCATGATGTGCGTTGCCTTCTTCTTGCATCTGACGGTCAATTTCTTCAGGGTTTGCCAAAGCAAAATCCAGTTTTTCTTTGTCTAATTGACCCACCCATTTCGCAACCACAATCGTTGCCAAAGAGTTACCTACAAGGTTGGTTAATGCACGTGCTTCTGACATGAAACGGTCAATACCAAGAATTAATGCCAAACCTGCAACAGGAATATGACCCACAGCAGACAATGTTGCAGCCATCACAATAAAGCCTGAACCCGTCACACCCGCAGCACCCTTAGATGAAATGAGTAGAACCAACAACAACGTGATCTGATGCGAAATATCAAGCGGTGTATTGGTGGCTTGTGCAATAAAGATTGCTGCCATGGTCAGGTAAATAGACGTACCATCTAGGTTAAATGAATAACCTGTTGGAATAACAAGACCCACTACAGATTTTTCTGCACCAGCAAGTTCGAGTTTTCTCAACATACGTGGCAGTACAGATTCAGAAGATGACGTACCCAGTACGATCAGTAACTCTTCGCGAATCATGCGAATCATTTTCAAAATACTGAAACCGCAAATACGTGCAATTGAGCCAAGTATAATGAAAATAAACAGCAAACATGTGATATAGAAGCAGATGATCAATTGACCCAATTGTGCCAAACTACCAATACCATATTTACCAATGGTATAAGCCATCGCACCGAAAGCACCAATTGGTGCAAGCTTCATGATCATGTTTACAATGTTAAAGAATACATGTGCAATTTGATCAATAAACTTCAATACAGGCTTACCTGCATCACCAAGTTTATGCAAAGCAAAACCAAATAATAAGGCAAATAATAGGACTTGAAGAATTTCACCCTCGGCAAACGCACCAACAACGGTGTTTGGGATGATATTCATAAAAAATTCTTGGGTAGATTGTGCTGCACCAGATTCAACATATTTAGAAATACCTGAAGTATCTAAAGATGCTGGATCTACGTTCATGCCTACACCTGGTTTTGCAATATTAATCACTGCAAGACCAATAATGAGTGCGATGGTCGAAACGATTTCGAAGTATAGTAAAGCGACCCCACCTGTTTTACCCACAGATTTCATGCTTTCCATGCCTGCAATACCACTCACTACGGTACAGAAGATCACAGGTGCAATAATCATTTTAATTAGCTTAATGAAACCTTGTCCTAGTGGATAGAACAATTCACCCCAGCCTTTTACGTATTGCTCGGTACCATTGATGATTTGCGTACCACTTGGTGAGAAATGACCCACCAATACACCCGCAATAATGGCAACGATCACTTGAAAATATAGTGACTTATAAATTGGTTTTTTAGCCATGACATTACTTCACGATATATTTCTGCTTCAAAGAAATATTCAGTTTTTGTCTATTTTCAAAAAATAAACATCCCAAAACCCCTTTGTCTTCGACAAAAGAGCACCAAAGGTATTTGACTTAGCCAAATACAGAAAAACGAAATATGTATGGTGATTAAATAATCACATCAGGACCTGATATAGAATCAGTGCATTGATCAGGAGATGAAACACATACTAAAGTAGGTTAAATTTTACCTGTTTTTTAATGGCTTGTTCTGCCACAAATGTTAATTTCGGTTAAATAATAGACCGAGATCATTAGACTATAGTCTAAAGACTGCATTTTTTACGCCCATTATCAGGCTGAAAAATACCAACTATAGAAGTAAACTATCCTTAAGTCCTAATTTTAAGCCCAGTATTTGCATGAACAATAAACGAAATATTTACAAAGATTTTGAACATCCTTTTGCGCAATTTGTCCGTATCGTGGGTAAAGGCAAAAATGGTGCACGTTCGCTCACTTATGATGAAGCCTACCAAGCATTCAGCATGATCTTAAAAGATGAGGTTTTAGACGTTCAATTGGGCGCTTTCTTGATGTTATTGCGTGTAAAAGAAGAGTCAGTCGATGAACTCACTGGCTTTGTCCAAGCCACACGTGATCAGCTCAAGTTTAAAAAACTTGATGTCGATTTAGATTGGTCATCTTATGCAGGTAAACGCAAACATTATCCTTGGTTTTTATTGGCCGCATTAACGCTAGCAAAACACGGCTACAATGTCGTAATGCATGGCGCTTCAGGTCATACCATTAACCGCCTTTATACAGAACAAGTATTAGAGTATTTGGGTTTTCCTATTTGCCAAAATGATACAGATGTGGAACAGCAACTAATACAACGTCATTTTGCTTATATTCCGCTCGACGTCATTTCACCAATACTTAGTGATTTAATTTCACTGCGCAATGTGATGGGTTTACGTTCCCCAATTCACACCCTTGCGCGTCTGATTAACCCATTTAATGCCAAAGCCACCATGCAAGCTATTTTCCATCCAGCCTATCGTGGATCACACCAACGTGCGGCATTTCAATTGGGTTATCAAAATAGTGCTGTCATTAAGGGTGAAGGTGGTGAATTCGAACGTAATCCCGATGCAAAAACATTAATTTGTGGTATCAAGGATGGTGAAATGTATGAACATGAATTGCCTAAACTGACGGACAACCGCAGCCCAGTCGAAGAAGAACTTGATTTGGCCATTTTTAAAGCCGTGTGGGACGGTCAGCAGGCACATGAATATGGTGAAATCGCGGTCACCGAAACCATGGGAATCGCACTGTATACCATGGGTGCCATCGCAAGTTTTGATGAAGCAGTGCAAACTGCCAAAACCATGTGGGCAAATCGTCACGCTTAAATAAGCAGATATGAAGCAACAAATTTAGGTATGCATCAGCTAATAAAAAAGCCAGCATTAAGCTGGCTTTTTCAATCAGAAAGAAAAAGGATTATACGAAACGAATCGGCTTGAACTCAGGTTCTTCCACATGTGAGTCGCAATGCTCATCTTCTTCTTTGGTCCCGCGGTCGATATAACCACTACGCTCATCTTCTGGCAAATGTTTAATTTCCCATGCATACACCGCTTGCATACAAATTTGACGTTGTTCTTGAGTCAGCGCTACACCATTTGGCCATTTACCAATTTCAATTGCCGTTTTTAATCGACCAACAATTTCAGGATCGAGTACGGCAAGCATCTGTTCAATATTCATAATTAATCCTGCTTTAATGAGTCAAAATCTTGGTTCCAGCCTAGCTTGGTACGACATGCCATATAGAAGTCATAACCAGGTGGATGTAATAAGTTGAGCTTAAATGGATGTTTGCGGATATGTAAACTATCGCCTACACCCAATGATACACTGTGTTGACCATCGGCACTGACCATTGGTAGAACACGATTTTCACGAATCAAAATTTTAATTTCGCTTTGTCCACCTACGACAATCGGCCGTGATGACAAAGTATGTGGATGCATTGGCACTAAGGCAATCGCATCCATACTTGGGTGGACAATCGGACCACCACCAGATAATGCATAAGCTGTAGAGCCGGTTGGCGTGGAAACAATTAAACCATCACTGTGTTGGCGGTATACATATTGCCCATCAATATTCAGTTCAAAGTCGATCATGTGTACCGATTTACCCGAGTGCAGCACAATATCATTTAAAGCCACAGCATCATAAATCGACTCACCTTTTGAGCGAATTTCCATTTCCAGCAAGAAACGTCGGTCTAGCTGAAACTCGCCTTTGAGCACTTGATCTAACTTGAAAATCACTTCTGTCGGTTTGATATCGGTCAGGAAGCCCAAACGACCACGGTTCACCCCAATCACAGGAGTATTATATTTCACCAAGGCACGTGCAGCATGAAGCAATGAACCATCACCGCCGACTACGATCACCAAATCGACGACTTCACCCAATAAATTACGGCTAACCGTCTGAGTATTATTATAGGGAACAAGCTGCGCTGTTTGCGTATCAAATACAGGATGTAATCCCAAACTCAAAATATGATCGTGGATCAAACATAGGGTTTCGATCACTGATGATTTGTCTGGACGACCAATCAACCCAATGTTTCGAAATGATTTATGTGAAATTTGCACCTGCGCTTTTGCTCCGCTTCGCCTCATTGGTATCATATCACTAACAGAAATGATTTAAAAAAACTTTAAAGTTTCGACTTTAGTGAAGTAGCTTCCAATATTTTGCATACATATAACAGTTTAAATATTGCAAAATACTGAAAAGCTTCGCATGATTAGCAAAATTTCTCAGGGTCTTATCACTATTTATGAAGTCTGAACGTGGCATAGGCATAATTGCACTGATTTTTTCGCTGTTGATTATCGGCGGATTTCTCGTGTTCAGCATTTATCTTATTCGTCTAGATAATATTGTACGGGACAAATTCGAAGGTCAACGTTGGGATATTCCAGCCAAGGTATTTGCACGTCCTTTAGAAATTTATACCAATGCGCCTGTAAGCCAAGCAGACCTCAACCAAGAACTGAAACTTTTGGGCTATAACGCTCAGGACAGCTATGCGAAAACAGGGAGTTACGTTACTTCTGGCAATGTGACCTATATCCATACGCGTGGTTTTGACTTTGGTGATAGTGTCGACCCTGAACAAGTTCTTAAAGTGACTTTTGGTGAAAATCAAATCACTGAAGTGAGTGCGACCAAGCCTTCAAGTAGTGGTATTGCCCGTTTAGAGCCGATGTTAATTGGTGGTATTTATCCTCAGCACAATGAAGACCGTGTGCTGATCAAACTTGATAAAGTGCCAAAGCCTTTAATCCAAGCTTTAATTGCTACAGAAGACCGTAATTTCTATCAGCATCATGGGATTTCGATTCGTGGTACAGCACGTGCCATCGTAAGTAATATCACTGGTGGTAAACGTCAAGGTGGTTCGACCCTCACTCAACAATTGGTGAAAAATTTCTATTTATCGCCTGAAAAAACCATTAAACGTAAGGCCAATGAAGCCTTAATGGCGATGCTGATTGAACTTCACTATGACAAAGATGAAATTCTTGAAGCTTATTTAAATGAAGTGAATTTAGGTCAAAACGGTAACTATTCAATCAATGGTTATGGTTTAGCCTCACAATTCTATTTTGGTTTACCACTGCGTGAATTAAATATTGCTCAGCAGGCGTATTTAGTCGGTCTGGTTCAAGGCCCGACCCTATTTAATCCGTGGAAAAACCCTGAAGGTGCGATTAAACGCCGTAATATTGTGTTAAACAATATGGTGGTCATGGGCTATTTAACTCAGGAACAATATGAAACTGAGTCAGCACGTCCATTGAATGTCATTACAAAACCAACATTGGGCCCTTCTCGCTTCCCAGACTATATGGATATCGTGCGTCGTCAACTGCGTACTGAATACCAAGAAAGCGATTTGACCAATCAAGGTCTGCGTATTTTCACCGCGATGGACCCGATTGCTCAAACTCGTGTACAAACTGCATTTAAAGAATCTGTGGCACGTTTAAGTAATGCCAATCCAGCACGCTTGAAAGAATTACAAGGCGCGGTACTGGTGTCTCATCCTGAAAATGGTGAATTGGTTTCAGCAGTCGGTTCAACGCAGGACTTTACCGGCTTTAACCGTACGATGGATGCTAAACGTCAAGTCGGTTCATTGCTAAAACCTGTGATTTACCTCAGTGCGATAGAATCCAACCGCTATAACTGGGCGAGTCAAATTGAAGACAGCCCTATCAGCATTCAAAGTGATGGCAAAGCTTGGACACCGAAAAACTATAGTGGTGGTGCACATGGTGTCGTACCAATGGTCGATGCCCTATCAAACTCTTATAACCTCTCTGCGGTACGCTTAGGTCAAGAGTTCGGTATGTCGACTTTTATTAACCATTTGAAAAAGTTTGGTGTGACTTCTAATATTCCAAACTACCCTTCGATTTACCTCGGTGCTATCGATATGTCACCGATGGAAGTGATGAGTGTCTATGGAAACTTTGCAACCGGTGGCTTCAAATATCCAGTGAAAGCTATTCGTTCAGTGGTCGATGCCAATGGTCGTTTATTAGATCGTTATAGCTTAACGGTACAACCGACTATTGCACCTGATGCTGCCTTTATCTTGAACTACGGTTTACAACAAGTCATGAGTTCAGGCACAGGCCGTTCTGCTTATGTATCATTACCAGCTTCACTCAAACTTGCAGGTAAATCAGGGACAACCAATGATACGCGTGACTCATGGTTTGCAGGTTATTCAGGTAATTATTTAAGTGTGGTTTGGTTAGGTTTAGACAACAACAAAGTTACAGGCTTAACTGGTTCGTCAGGAGCACTTCCTGTTTGGACCAATGTGATGAAGCAGTTACGTCAAAAACCAGTTAATTTACGTCAACCAGACAGCGTACAGTGGCATTGGTTAGACGGTTATTCAGGTAATTTATCTGCGCAGCATTGTACAGGTGCGATGTATATTCCTCTTTCGCGCAACTCCATTCCAAATCAAGCTACGGCATGTGGTTCGACACAATATGAAGTAGAACCTTACACAGTTGATACTGAAGAGACGCAGCCAACTCAGGAACAAAATGATAGTTTAGGTGACTACATTCGTGAAAGTGATGTCGATAATGATCAGGGTTCATCTGATCAACCTCGCATCATCTCAAGTGGAGAGTATTCAAATTAAACTGCAAAACATTAAAGTTTTAAAAACGTTCAGTATTCTGAGCGTTTTGACGATCATTTTGGCAGGTTGCCAAACCATGATCGAACCTGAGCAAAAGCCGCCTGCTGCACCTGAAAAAAAGGCAGATATCCATGACCCTTCTGGGGTCATCATTACGCCATATGACCATCCAGAAATTAAGCGTCAACGTATCGTTATTCCTGAGCAGAAAACCCAAATTCAAAAGTTTGATGATGGCCGCGACTTACCTGCATTCAAAAAATTGATGCAAACTACGCAAACCGCTTATGCCAATGGAAAATGGAATGAAGCTGAAAGTGCGGCAACTCAAGCACAGCGTTTGGCACCACAATCTGCGGAAACTTTTTTATATTTGGCAATGATCGCCAATCGAAAAAGTCAGCCTGCGAATGCAGAATCGTTGGCACTGCGCGGATTAAGCTATGCTCAAACCAAGCCGATGAAACAACAGCTTTGGAATGTTGTTTTAAAAGCCGGTCAAATGCAAAAGAAAAGCAGCACCATTCAAAAAGCCCAACAAGCCATCAAAGCTCTTTAAGCACCCATAAAAAAAGCCTGATCTTAATTGAGATCAGGCTTTTTTATTTAAAACATACTCAAAGTAAGTTTATTTCTCATAGTTATTATTAAATAATGTTACGCAGTAACATCAGAAGCATAATTTGATCTAAATAAAATACGATACACGGTAACGTCATCCGCAAGCGTTTGAGACAAGACCACATCTATTTAAAAATATTTTTGCGATACTTTGGATAAATTGACGCTAGCGAACGAGTTTTGTCGGTGAGGTGCATTGCACCGCAAGATGGTTTCCTTGTGAAGCACGCTTCTCATTTTGCCTAATGAGAAGCATCGTTTCGTACGAGTACCTCCAGCCGAAGGCTAATCCCTTTATTCAATCTCTAGATTTAAGACTCCGTCGTATCGGTTTAAAAATCATTTTAAAAATGCGTAATTATTTTTACGGGCGTAACATCAGTAAATAGCTTACAAATAGTAAGTCTATTTCTAACCAACCTTCACTGAATTTTACATAACGACTTTCAAATACGACTTTAATTCAATATACACATTCTAGTTTCTAAAAACTGCGAATACCTGCCACCCCATAAGCATGATGCTGCTGTGCAATAGGTAGCAATTCAGGACGCATGCCACCTAAAGCAAAAACAGGGATTTCTATGCCTCGTGCAATCTCAGAAAAATGCGCCCATCCCATACCTTGCGCCTCTGGATGACTTTGTGTCGCCAGAACTGGGCTCATAAAAATAGCCTCACAGCCAATTTTTTGCGCATGCAGCGCAGAAACTTGATCATGACAAGCTGCGATATAGCGCTTCCCAAGCTGTAAATCACCTTTATTTTTTTTCAGCAATTGGTGCTGCTTAAGATGTAAAGCCGAAATATGTGCTTGCACCTCTGTAGAGAGTAATGACCATAGAGCTTCATTAATTATCAATTGCTTTAAAATCACGGTAGGTAATTGATTTAATGCCTCTGCATTTTCTGCGCTGGCATCGACTCGCCAATAATACAACAGCGTCTCTTGAAGCGTTTCAAATGTTGGTAGATCGGCGGTGATTTTGATCTGTTGCTGCCAATATAAGCGCTGCAAAATAGCTTGATTGGCCTTTGGAAAATTCAAACTCATAAGTTGTTGACGCGAATACCAGGCCCATGGCTTTTGGATTTCATTCAGCAACGCATGCGGGACGGTGGCATGAAATAAATGTAATTTCACAACAACATCATCATATTCATGCTGAATAAAATCAAAAGCATGCCAGTCGTGTAAACCAATGCCAACTTCTTCAAAAATTTCACGACGACACGCTTGTTCAGGACTTTCCCCCTGCTCAACTTTACCACCCGGAAACTCATGTTTATTGCCCTGATGCTGTTTTGCTTCACGCCAACCCACCAGTACTTTGTCTTGATGCAATAAAATCGCAATGGCGACATCGATTTGCGGTTTCGACATAGTTCCCTGCTCTCTACTCTGTTCCAATTGATATCCAAGTGTAAGCAAATTTATCTTTTTTATAAAATCCTAAAATTACCGTTGACAGGTCTATTCGATAATGATTATCATTTAAACCATTCAGAAATACACCACGGAGTCGACGGAATGAACGCACCATTTAGCCTTTTTACTCGTAGCAATGAAGCACACCACTCGCTGCCAATGCTACATTCAAACAACCTTTTTGCCTTAGGACGTGAAATTCGTATTATGCATGCAGGTGAAGAATATCGACTACGTTTAACACGAAATAATCGCCTTATTTTGACCAAATAATTTCTGATAAAAATAATAATTATCAGCGCAATAAAAATAATCGTGGACACAAGCAGTAAGCCAGCCGCTTACTGCTTTTTTAAGTTTTGTACTTAGTCAAATTAAGCTTTATAACTACTCAAACTTAATTTAAATCGCAACACTCATCTTCCTCTCACAACAATCTTTCGCTTAAATTCAATAGGGCAAATCATGTTTTTAGCGGAATGGAAAAATGAGTTGTACCTTTAAGCCGCCCAGTTCAGAGGCTTTCACACTTAATTGACCTTGATGTAACTGTACAATTTTTTGGGCAATTGAAATACCTAAACCTGAACCTTGCGTCTTCGTTCCCAATACTCGGTAAAATCGCTCGCCAATGCGTTGCAATTCTGCGACTGTCAGTCCCGCACCTTGATTCTCGATCGTCCAAACCGCCTGCTGTGATGTTACCGTTAAATCAATCTTTACCTGTCCTTGCGTAGGACTATAGCGAATAGCGTTATCGACTAAGTTTCGCAGACAGCTAAACATCAACTCTGCGTTCATCTCAAACTGTACAGACTGGGTCTGGAGCTTCAATTCGATCTGCTTTTCTTCAATAAAAGGCTGTAAAGCGTCAAGGACTTGTAAACTCAGCTGTTCTAAGTCGTCTTGTTTTTTATCTAATTGCTCCGATTGCGTCGGGTCGAGCCGTGCCAAAATTAGTAGATTTTCCAACACGCGTGTTCCTCGATTAACATCGTGCTGTATGCTCAATAAATCCTGCTGAATGTCGGGATATTTTCGTTTTAATACCTGAAGTCGCATTTGAATCGCAGACAATGGTGAGCGTAATTCATGTGAGGCATCGGAGGTAAAACGCTGTTCCGCCTCTAAGGCTTGATCTAATCGGCTTAATAAAAAATTCAGCTGTGTTTGGATCGGCTCTAGTTCTTGCAATACAGGTTCAGGTAAGACGATGGCTTGTAAGTCATCTACATTTTTTTCAGCGATTTGTTTGGAAAATAGCTGTAAAACTTTCAATTGACGTTTAATCAAAATATGTAGTAATAGCCATTGGATCAACCAAACTATCAACAAAATCCCTGCATAGCCTAGTACGCTTTGCAGCGTTTCTCTGAGCCGTGTTTTCATCGGTTGAATGATTTGTACGGTTAATCCATCGTCCTGAAGTGCATAGCTACGCCAAAGCGCTCCGTCTCTCCATTGATAATGTAGCCCCTGTTTTAAATTGGGCTGATGTTCAAATGCTGTGTGTTGTTCCGATGTGGTTAAGACTTGCGACCCTTGTATGAGTTGATATTGCATATCAAACTCTTCACTCAGCTCATCTATTTGTTCGTCTTGCTTCAGCGTTAGATCAGTAGCAGTAAGCATATCTGCCACTTCGTCCATCAGGGCATCGTGTACATTCATGATGTGATACAAACCAAATCCCAACATCAGACACAGAGAGATTGCTCCCGCCCAAATTGCACTGAGCAGTGAGGTTTTAATCAGCTGCGACTGTAAGGAAATGCTTTTTTTATCACTCATAAACTTAACTTTTTTGCGGAAGATTCATGCGATAACCCAAACCTCTTAAGGTTTTAATGTAATCACTGCCAATCTTCTTACGCAATTGGTAAATAAAAACTTCGATCGCATTACTTTCCACTTCATCGCCCCAAGCATAGAGTGATTCTTCGAGTTTGCTACGCGTCATAATATGCTCTGGATTTAACATCATCTTATGCAAAATTTGATATTCACGCGAAGTCAACGTAATCAATTCCGCATTTTTACGCAGCGTTTTAGCTTGTACATCTAAACTTAAATCCCCGAAAGTCAGAGAATTATCACGCTGTTGATGATGCAAACGTAATTGGGCACGTACCCTTGCTGACAACTCCTCCAAGCTAAAGGGTTTCACCAAATAATCATGGGCTCCCAGATCTAAACCTTCTACACGATCTGCAATACTGTCACGAGCTGTAATGAATAAAACTGGTGTAAGCGGATGCAACTGTACGATACGTTTTAAAATTTCATCACCAGTTACTTTTGGTAAGCCACGATCTAAAAGTATGCAATCATATTGATGTTGTTCTAAAGCCAAAATAGCGTGATCGCCGCGATCAACCCAATCGACACTATAGCCATCCATTTCAAGCCATGTTTTTATACTGTCTGCTTGGGATGCATCATCTTCTGCCAATAAAATTCGCATCTTACCTACCCTATTTCTATGGTTCCGACTTCAGTGTATCGAACTTTTGCTCATATCTACTCATATCATAAAAAAACCACAGCAAGCCGTGGTTTTTTATGGAGCAGCACTGAAATGAATAACAGGCTAAATTAAAATTTTACTTGATCGACATCAACTTCAACGCGTTTCGTCGGTTTGTAATCAATGTCGATTTCACCAATGAGCGTTACTGGTGTTTTAGCTGAAATCGCTTTGCCTTGCCAAAGTTGATCATCAATATCCACTGTAATGCTGCCTGTGCTATCGCGGAACTGATATTTTTCATCGCCCATCGATTTGACAACATAACCTTTCAATTGAACTTTACTATCATCTTTTAAGCCTAAGGCATGTTTCACTGATGTGGTTTTCATCGGTGCAACAGCTGTTTGATTAACTGCTGTATTCGCGACTGCAACCGATGCCACACCTGCAAATGCTAAAACACATACCAATTGAGTGAATGTTTTCATCTTCGGTCTCTCTTACTTTGTCTATTTCGATAGCACTATTTAAACAAAGCAAGATGAGTCGAATCTTAAGCTGCAAAGACGTTTTTATTTATTTGATCAAACCATTAGTTGAGCGGTACGACACGCAGGACTTCCTCTAAAGTCGTCACCCCTGCAAGTACTTTACGCGCACCTGCAATTCGTAATGGCTCGACATGCTCTTTACGTGCCTGTGTACGTAGTTGGGTTAGATCTGCATTGGCACCAATCAATTGCTTGGTTTCAATACTGAGTGGCATAAATTCATAAATTCCCACACGGCCTTTATAACCCGTTTGACGGCATTCATCACAGCCCACCGCCTCGTAGACAAAATCAGGCATTTGTATCGCATATTCAAAGGTCAAATGTTTCCACTCTTGTTCATTGATAAAAGTCTCACGCTTACAATGTGGACAGAGTTGACGAACCAAACGTTGTGCCAAAACCCCTAAAATGGTCGCTGCCGTTAAAAAAGGCTGAATCCCCAGATCATGTAATCGCGTCAAACTCGATGGTGCATCATTGGTATGTAAAGTTGAAAGCACCAAATGACCTGTTAATGCAGCTTGGATCGCCATATTTGCCGTATCATGATCTCGGATCTCCCCGACCATGATAATGTCAGGGTCTTGACGCATTAAAGCCCGTACACCATCGGCAAAGCCTAGATCAATCCCTGTATTCACCTGCATTTGGTTAAAACTTGGCTCTAACATCTCAATCGGGTCTTCAATGGTGCAGACATTCACTTCTTCGGTTGCCAATTGTTTGAGTGATGAATAAAGCGTGGTGGTTTTACCCGAACCCGTCGGACCGGTCACTAAAATAATACCGTGACTATGACTGGTTAAGGCCTTCCAATCATCCAACAGACGCCCTTCAAAACCGAGCTGTTGGAAACTACGTACCAAGACTTCAGGGTCAAAAATACGCATGACTAACTTTTCACCAAAGGCTGTTGGCAGCGTCGATAAACGTAGCTCTGTTTCTTGGCCTTTGGGTGTACGGGTTTTTAAACGTCCATCTTGCGGCTTACGCTTTTCCGCCACATTCATCCGTCCTAAGATCTTAATTCGCGAGACCACGGCTGTCAGGGTATTTGCGGGCATGTTGTAGATGGTATGCAATACGCCATCGATACGAAAACGCACCTTTCCTGTATCTTTACGCGGCTCGAGGTGAATATCACTTGCACCTTGTTCGAAGGCAAACTGTAAGACCCAATCCACAAGCTTCACAATATGCTGATCATTGGCATCTGGATTTTGTGTATCACCTAATTGTAATAGTGCTTCAACGCCTTTATTTTCACGGTCATAACTCGATGATTTTTGCGAATTACTGACCGCACGACTCACTTGGTAATATTCAACCAAGTAACGCTGTAGTTGGTCTGGACTGAGTAATACACGCTGAATCTTCCGTGGTAAAACTGTTCTCTCTAAATTGGCAATCCATTCATTTTTATAAGGTTGATCCGTTGCAATCAGCACATGCTCATTTTGTAATTCAACCGCTAAAATGCGATTTCGTACTGCAAATTCCTGAGACATAATGGCTGTCAAAGCAGGCACATCAGCTTTTAAAGGATCGATAATATAAAACGGTACACCAGACTTTTCTGCCAACCATTGGCAAAGTCTATTCAATGTTAAGGTAGACTGTGGATGACTCTGATCGACTAAATTAAAATTGGCAATCCATTGTAAAGGATGCCATTTCAACTGCTCACGCTGACGGTGCGTGGTTTGAATCAGCATTTTGTCCCGCTCAGTAATTCGCCCGTCTTTTTGTAATTGGTCTAAACACCATGAAGTGTCAATTTCAAAATTAAAAGTCATTGTTCTATGTTCCCCAAACATAAAACCACTATAGCAAAAAATTCTAAAGGCACGCTTGTGTCATTCGTGTTTTGCACATAGATTTTCTGAAAGCATACTATTTTTTTTATTAATGAAATCATTCATAAATTTAAGCTATAATAAAGTTGCCTATCAGGGCTTTATAATTACGATATAAGAAGATTTATGATGAAAATAAAAATATTAGCAATTTGTACCATGACTATTCTTAGCTTAACTGCCTGCGGCGGTGGAAACTCAACCTCTAATAATGACTCCAGCGAAAATCCAACGATACCAAATGCTGCTTTCCAACAGTGGTCAACTTTTGAACTCGACAGTGAAAGTGATGTGCTGTCATACGAAAGTGATACTGCAACTATCGATAATGGTAAACTATATACTTCAGAAAGTAGCGATTCATTTATGGTCACAGCTAATGGCTTGTATGATGAAGGATCTCTACACAGTTCGTATGGCTATCTGAATGGCAATATATCCATTGCAAATAATGTGTGGACGCTAAGTCCTCATTCCTCTATTAATTCATCAGATCTAAAAATTACGACAACAATGAAGTCCTTCAATCTTGAAGGTGAAATCCTAGCATCTCAAGTTGATGCCTATAATTATTGGATCATAAAAAATAATATTACTGATTCAAGCAACTATATTTCTAACGATGCTCTCAAATACTTAACAGCTATTTCAAATATTAAGTTTCCCGCTGGTTCTCGCTGTTTACAATTAAATAAAGTATCAAATAGTGAACAGTATTTAGATTTAACAGATTCCTCAGATAGTGATAGTCAAAGTTTTTTAGCTGACTGGTGGGCTGATCTTAGTACAGATATTACTGCGAAAAAATACATCATGAAAGATACTGTAGCCTATACCGTAGCTGATGATGAGAGTGAATATGGCGTAGCTCAATATAAAAATCGTTTTTATGACGCTTACCTATCTCCTAAAGGAGTGGAATACAATATGCAGGGTTTAATTAAGGTTATTGATAATTGGATAAATACTTCAACTAATCCTACTCAAAAAACTCAATTTTTAGAGTTTAAACAATTAGCTGAGAACTCTTGCAGCATGTATAACGATGTTGCTCTTAACGCAATCAAACAAAGTTTTGCAGCAAATAAATAATTTACACATTTAATAAAAAAGGAGCTAAAAGCTCCTTTTTTATTAAGATATATCAATAATCAGAATTTGTAGATCACAGACCTGAAATTTTACATTCAATCCACCAAATAACATGCCATACACACGTTCATCATCATGCTGATAAGCAGGACGTGGATCTAAACTCAATACTTGTTCCAGTTCTGCTGTTAATTGTTCGGTTAAATTGCCATTATTCAAAAATACCTGTTTTTGTTGCTCAGCGTGCTCTGACCAAATCACAGATTTTCTTTCTGGCTCATCCTGCGCATAACCGCTTTGCGCATCCATCACTGCATCTGAATACTGAATATACGGTTTGATATCTAAAATTGGTGTTCCATCCAACAAATCACTACCGACCACATAGACACATACCGATTTTCCGACTTTTTTCACTCCTTTGAGCTGCACAACCGACAAGCCCAAAGGTGACGGTCGGTACATACTTCGTGTCGCAAATACCCCGATTTTTTGATTACCACCTAAACGCGGAGGACGAACTTGCGGACGAAATTTTGTCGAATCTGCATTTTTATTTTCATGAAACTGCCAAATCAGCCAAAGATGACTAAAATCATCAATCCCTTCGAAAGCCAATAAATCGTTATAAGGTTCTACCATTTCAATATAAGATTCGACTTGCACCAAATTCGGCTGACGTGGAATACCAAATTTTTCTCGGTAGGGAGATTTCATATACCCGATAATTGGCATTTTAAGCTCAGACATAATCACTTTTTCTGATAAGTTCAATTAAATATATTCAGTTTATCGAGAATGATTTTAGATTAGAATAGTAAGCTGTTCTAATTTGATAATTTTATTGAGACCTTTAATGGCTGCTTTTAACGTCGAAAAGATTACTCACGTCCACCATTGGAATGACACTTTATTCTCTTTTAAAACCACTCGCGATACTGCGTTACGTTTTAAAAACGGTCAATTTGTGATGATCGGCCTTGAAGTAAATGGTAAGCCTTTAATGCGCGCTTATTCTATTGCAAGCGCAAACTATGAAGAAGAATTAGAGTTTTTCTCTATTAAAGTTCCAGATGGTCCTTTAACGTCTATTTTACAAAAAGTAAAAGTTGGCGATGAAATTTTAGTGTCTAAAAAACCTACAGGTACTTTAGTTCTAGATGACTTAAACCCTGGTAAAAACTTATACCTACTTTCTTCAGGTACAGGTCTTGCACCGTTCCTTTCTGTAATTCGTGACCCTGAAACTTACGAACGTTTTGAAAAAATCATCGTTGTACATGGTACACGTTTCATTTCGGAATTGGCTTATCAAGATTTAATCTTAGATGAAATTCCTAACCACGAATTCTTTGGTGAATTAGGCGCGAAAGAAAAATTGGTTTACTACCCTACGGTAACTCGTGAAGAATTCCATACTCAGGGCCGTGTAACTACTGCCATTGAATCTGGTCAACTTTTCGAAAAAATTGGTCTTCCTCGTTTCAACCCTGAAACTGACCGCGCAATGCTTTGCGGTTCACCTGCATTCCTAGACGACGTTGCTGCACTACTTGACCAGCACGGCCTGAAAGAATCTCCTAAGATGGGAGTTCTAGGCGACTACGTGATCGAGCGTGCATTCGTTGAAAAATAATTAGCTGTAAATTAAAAAGCGCATGTCATCATGCGCTTTTTTTTATCTATATGCCACTCATGACTGATACAGCTATTTTTCTTCTTTTACCTTCAATTCATCAATAATTTTTGCTCTCCACTCTAAACCTTTATTTGTAGCACGAGGTAATTCATTTGAAAGAGTAATCTCAACACTATCATCTGGGTATAAATGGACAGCTAAATATTTTTTATCTTTTAAATTTTCATTCGTCAATGTGGGGACATTGGTTGCAATATGCTTTTTAGAGCTATTACCTTCTCCCCATTTAATATATTGAGTTCCTGTTATCACTGCTGATCTTTTCGTTCCACTACCTAGCCCTCCACCTAACTCTTCTCCATTTAATTCAACAATATAAGGAATATATCTTGCATCATAACCATAAGATGTTGTGGTCAACACATAAGTTTTTGTTGAATTAGTATTACACCCTATTAAACTCATTGCTGAAAGCATAATAAGCATTAAATTCGTTTTTAAAACTTTCATCATTATCCTTTTAAAAATATTGGGTTTTAATTTATTTAATTAAAAATAATAATCAAAGAAAATTAAAAATATTATCCATTAGAAACGAAGAACCAAAAGGAAAATTTATCCTATTTATCACTAGTAAACTGCCAATATATATTCGCATCCATTTCAAAATGCCCCCCCGAATGGCATCTACTTATTCAGTCAGATACCAAATCGTTAGACCCCAAGGATTATCTTTAATCTCAGGCATACCTTCTCCTTGATTAAAATGACGTTTTTCCATGTTATTCGCAGGACTATACCATTCACCTGTTTTAGGGCAAATTTGTCCTGCTTCGCATCTTAGAGTTTTTGTACTAGGATTACTTATATCCTTCTCGCAAGGTACAAATTCTCGGGCAAATTTAACCAAATCTTTTGGATAAATCATATGTGTTATTTCGCTATCATCTAAATCTAGCAAATAAACGTAAGCAGCAGCTTCTATAGCCCAATAGCCAAAATAACCTCCATTTTCCATTTTATGTAAGTCATACCATGGAGCACTTTCAAATGCGGGATACCATAATTTCAAATATTCCTGTATATCCTGAATACTCTCTTCTTTAGTATCTCTATATTTACTAAAAATTAATAGGCGATATGGATTATCAAAAAACCATTGATCTACATCATATCTATCCGTCAACTCAAATGATAAAAAGTCCTCATACAGCGTATCTAATTGTTCTGTTTGCTCATGGTAAATTTTGTCTTGCATCGCTGCAATACGTGGTAATAAGTCTCTTCTATGTAATAGATAACACAGTCCTATCAACTGCATACATCTTTCGTACTCATCTATAGCTGTAAAATAAAATGGTGCCCAATCTTTATCCTTCTCGTCTTTGCGTAAGGCTATTGTATATTCTTCATATTTCGTAATTATATTTTCTAATTCTATTCTGAGAGGTTGAATCGACTTACCAATTGTATAATGTAAACTAAATAATTGATAAGCTTCTTCAGCGATATAATAATTTAACCGTCTTAAATCATTTATGGATCCATTATACTCAATTTTTTTTGAACCAATCTATGATAAGAGTTTAATAAGTACTTCGTGATTTCAATATAAGTATTTTCAGTTAGAAAAATTTGTCGAATTTGTTTTTTATAGATGTCCATATCTATTCCAACATACCCCGAATGGCATCCACTTATTCAGTCAGATACCAAATCGTTAGACCCCAAGGGTTATCTTTAATCTCAGGCATAACATCACCCTGTTTAAAATGACGTTTTTCCATGTTATTCGCAGGACTATACCATTCACCTGTTTTAAGGCAAATTTGTCCTGTTTCGCTTCTTAGCGTTTTTGCACTTGGGTTACTTATATCATTTTCGGAAGGTACAAATTCTCGGGCAAATTTAACCAAATCTTTTGGATAAATCATATGTGTTATTTCGCTATCATCTAAATCTAACTGATAAACGTAAGCAGCAGCTTCTATAGACCAATATCCAAAGTACAAACCTTCATCCATTTTATGGGTATCATGCCAAGCTGCACTTTCAAATGCGGGATACCATAATTTCAAATATTCCTGTATATCATGAATACTCTCTTCTTTAGTATCTCTATATTTACTAAAAATTAATGGGCGATATGGATTATCAAAAAACCATTGATCCACATCATTTCTATCCGTCAACTCAAATGATAAAAAGTCCTCATACAGTGTATCTAATTGGTCTGTTTGCTCATGGTAAATTTTGTCCTGCATCGCTGCAATACGAGGTAATAAGTCTCTTCTGTGTAATAGATAACAGAGTCCTATCAACTGCATACATCTTTCGTACTCATCTAT
Source organism: Acinetobacter amyesii (assembly GCF_023499985.1). NCBI lineage: Bacteria > Pseudomonadati > Pseudomonadota > Gammaproteobacteria > Moraxellales > Moraxellaceae > Acinetobacter > Acinetobacter amyesii. Next base: position 554,667 of record NZ_JAMCOU010000013.1, read on the forward strand.
AGCAGTAAAGTAAAATGGTGCCCAATCTTTATCCTTCTCGTCTTTGCGCAAGGCTATTGTATATTCTTAATATTTCGTAATTACATCTTCTAATTGAATTCTAAGTGTAGAAATATCAAACCCGGCAGTAAAATTTAGACTTAATAAATCATAAGAATGTAGTGATAAGTAATAATCTAATCTTCTTATATCAGATGGACTGTCTTCATATATTTTTTTACTTTCTAAAATTTCAATAGGTAATTCTTTTAAAAATATATTTACTCTATTGTAAACTTCATCTGTTAAAAATAATTGTCTTTTCTTTTTATCAAAAATCATTCTTATTCCAAAAATAATGCCCCTAAGGGCATAAATCATTCTTCACCATCAAACTGCCAGTACACATCACCCCAATCACTTTCAAAATCAGGAAAAATATCTCCTTGTTTAAAATATTGACGTGAGTTTTCTTTAGCAAAAGTATACCAATTACCTTCGTGAGGACATGGACTACCGGCAATAACAATATCTATTCTTTCTGGTTCTTGAACTTCAACTTCCACTCGTTTTAATTCAGGCCAAGTGCTGTCTTCATCAAATCGTGCAATCCATTGCTTTGAACTTACGGCATCAAAACGTGGATTTGGATCATCTGACCACGCATCCAAAGTGGTCAGTTTTAAGTTATCACAACGTATCGGTTTAATTAGTTCATTTGCCATCACCAATAAATCAGGAACACCTTCTTCAACTGGATAAAGTGAAAGCTCTCCCAAACGTATCCATAAGTTGTATTTTGTTGAATCTTCTGGGTCTATAATTTTAGTAATTTCAATTCGTGGATCATTTAGTTTTTCACGAATTTGTTCTTCACTCAAGTCTAGTTTCTCTAGCCAGTAGGGGGAAAGTAAAAAGCACCATGTAGGCGTACGAATACCACCACCTAACCCATCCCGATCATCTGCAATAAACATATTTTCATGAGAAAACTCCATACCAGGATGATCAATATCGAGTCCATAAAAATAATCTGAAAATGTGCGTTCAACAGTTTCGAACTCAGGTGAAATATAAGCAAACTGTCCAGTATTACCTATTTCATAACCGCTATAAGCTTGTATTGGATTGAGTTGTCTTAAAATTTTTTCAACAAAAGTGTGCCAAACCATCTTATTGGTTTTATACCATTGATCGCCAAAAGTTAATTTAATACTAGAATAGCGCTCATTTGAGTCTCGAATATTACTTTCTAAAGCCCAACGTGCACTCTGTGTATCCGCCTCGGCTGATGTTGCACCTATAAAATATACAAAATATTTTTTAAAGATTTTATGCATTTCAACTAAAAGCTCATCTCGGCTTCTAATCCATTTATCAGCCTTTTTCCAAACCTCAGTGTCACTCCTAAACCTTAATTGAAAAGGTTTATCTATTATGGTTTTTTCAAATTCAATATAAATATCTAAAACTTTATTTAGTAGATCTTCAGCATTTTCTTGATGCATGTACAAAGTGATATAGGGGCAAATACCAAACTCTTTCTTTTCCTCTCCATAAATTATGGAAGTATCCTGAGGAATATCTCGAGCCAATTCAGCTATTTCTTGTTCATTTAAATAAAGTTGTACTGTACTCATAAAATATTCGTTAATTTATACTTCTATTTTTTAGAGATCCAAGATTATCAAGCCCCGAAGGCATAAATTACTCTTCACCATCAAACTGCCAATACACATCGCCCCAATCACTTTCAAAATCAGGAAAAACATCTCCCAAGTTAAAGTATTGACGTGAGTTCACTTTAGCAACTGTAAACCAATAACCCTGTTGAGGACATTTTTCCCAGCTTTAATTGAAAATTTATTATGATTTTCAAGAAAATTTATTACTGAAGTTTTGAGCTTGAATTTGTGATAAAATTCAACCAAATCTTTAGGGTAATATAAGTATTCATGTAAGACAGTATCATTCTCTATCTCTAACAGAATAACAGCGCACGCTGCTTCAAAAGCCCAGTATCCATAATAGCCACCTTCTGATTTATGAGTATCATGCCAAGGCGCACCTGATAAATCTTTGTACCAATTCTTTAAAAACTTACGGACAAAAGCTAAAGAAATTTCATTATCTTGATTTGAAAAGGCTTCACATAATAATAAGTAAGGTTTTGGTACTAATACTGTTGAACAATCATATCTATTTTCATCTGAAAAAGATAAATACTCTTCAATTAGCCAATCTTGAGCAAAATTTTCTCTCATTTCTCCGTCAATTAATTTCGCAACTCTAGGTAGTAAATCCTTTCGGTGGAGTAAATAACACAAACTGATTAACCAAATACATGGACAATAGCCATCAATAGTAAATAATTCAAAAACTGGTAAGTTTATATTTTTATGATAACTTCTTAATTTACTTCCATATTGCTCATAATAGTCAATAACTATTTCAAGTTGGCTTCTAATAAAAGATAAACTATTGCCAGCTGTATATTCCAATAAAAGTAGATTTAAATAGTTCTCTGCTACGATAGCATAAGAGTATACCCATCTTTCTTCTAGTGAATCACCAACACCTGTAGGATTTACTTTAAAAGTTTCAATAGTGTTCAGAGTTTCCGCCTTTAATGTTTCATACATTTGAGGTGTAAGAAATTGTTGTCTTTTTATATTAACTAAATCCATTTTATGCCCAAAAACTGCCCCAAAGTGCATATTTTCACTTATTCTTCACCATCAAACTGCCAATACACATCACCCCAATCACTTTCAAAATCAGGGAATATATCACCTTGTTTAAAATATTGACGTGAGTTTTCTTTAGCAAAAGTATACCAATATCCTGCATGAGGACATGGGCTACCGGCAATAACAATATCTATTCTTTCTGGTTCTTGAACTTCAACTTTCACTCGTTTTAATTCAGGCCAAGTGCTGTCTTCATCAAATCGTGCTATCCATTGCTTTGAACTTACGGCATCAAAACGTGGATTTGGATCATCTGACCACGCATCCAAAGTGGTCAGTTTTAAGTTATCACAACGTATCGGTTTAATTAGTTCATTTGCCATCACCAATAAATCAGGAACACCTTCTTCAACTGGATAAAGTGAAAGCTCTCCCAAACGTATCCATAAGTTGTATTTTGTTGAATCTTCTGGGTCTATAATTTTAGTAATTTCAATTCGTGGATCATTTAGTTTTTCACGAATTTGTTCTTCACTCAAGTCTAGTTTCTCTAGCCAGTAGGGGGAAAGTAAAAAGCACCATGTAGGCGTACGAATACCACCACCTAACCCATCCCGATCATCTGCAATAAACATATTTTCATGAGAAAACTCCATACCAGGATGATCAATATCGAGCCCGTAAAAATACTCCGTGAAAGTCCGTTCAACTGTTTCAAACTCTGGAGATACAAATGCAAATTGTCCTGTGTTTCCTATTTCATAACCACTATAAGCTTGAATTGGATTAAGTTGTTCCAGACATTTTTGAACAAAGGAGTGCCAAACAATTTGATTCGATCTATACCATTTATCACCGAAACTTAGTTTTAAAACTGAATATTCTTTTGTATGAATACAGATTTTACTTTCTAGCGCCCAACGAGCACTTTGGTCACGGCTATCACCTGATGTTGCACCTATAAAATACACTAAATGATTTTTATAGTTTTTATGCATTAATTCTATAAGCTCAGATCTATTATTTGACCATTTTTCCGATTTTTTCCAAACCTCTATATCATCTCTATAACGTAATTTAAATGGTTTATCTATAATATTTTTTTCAAAATCTTCATAAATATCAATTATTTTATTTATAATTTCTTCTACTTTATCGGCCGAATGGAAAAGATAAAAGGTGATATAAGGACAAACCCCAAACTCTTTATTTTCCTCTCCATACAAAATGGAAGTATCAAATGGAATATCACGAATGAGTTCTTCTATTTCTTCATTATTTAAATAAACTTGTGCTGTACTCATTATATTAATTTCCTCTTCTACCTCTTGTATTCCCTTGAGTTTGGGCTTTACTTTGATCCTTTGGTGTAGCATCTTCTGGATAACGAAACAGTGAAAGTTTAAATCCTTCACTGACCGTAATTCCACTCACTTTTTTTTCATTTTTTGATTGTGTACTCAAACGTCTATAAGTTAAAAATTGTTTTTCACCAATTCGATCCCCCTGAAACTTAATTTCCACTAAAGCGAAGATATTTGTCAATGAAATAGCTTCAGCTCGATATTCAGGAATCACTATATCTGCACTAATCGTACCATGTGCTTTGCTTGGCATTGGCCAAAAAGGATTAATATCACTACCTGAGCGGCTTAAGCGAGTTCCTTTAGATGGAGGACGTTGGAATTGTGACATTTTAGTAATATAAGGAAAACAAACTTCAGCTTTTAACGGCCCCCGCCATGTCAATAGTTCATCCATACACTCAATCATAAAATTAACAGCCAATTGTTTTAATCGAACAATAGTAAATTCTTCAATTGAAACATCAGCAAACTCTTCAGCAGTCATACTGAGTAGTTTAGCAACAACATCTACTTTACTTTTTGGCACAACATCCTTAAATTTTTGACCTCTTTTTGCACGCAATTGCACCATAGGCAACTGATCAGCAGTTTCACAGACTTTACTAATCACAGGTCTAAAAGGAATTTTTTGCATAATGGCAGCTTGAATACCAGTTACACTTGCCCCTCGGGTCCCGCTTGGCTTTGTAGTACTAGAAGATTGCTTATCTGAATTAGTAATTGCATTCAGTTGAGCCAATTCAGTTCTTTTATCTATATTATCTGAAATCTCCAAATCTAAAGATTTCATCATTTTTTTCATTTCGTCTTTAGCTTTTTTAATATTATCTTTATATGCTTCAACTTCTGTATATATATTCATTCCTACATGATAAAGCTCATAGGCTGCAATCGCATAACCAGCAATTTTAATAATCCCCAAGATAACAGGAACTGCCATTAATCTTCCCCTGTACGTTTAGCCATCGAGTCTAATTTATTTTCCCAATTTTCTGTAATACGTTCACTTTCTCTCATAATTGATTTATATACTTCAATTTTTGTACTTATTTCAGTTATAACTTGATCAGTAAAACCTTGATCATCAGTTATGCCTTCTTTTAAAACATTCCCACTCTTATCTTTAATAGAATATTTGTAACCTTCGAAATTTCGGCCATTTGTTTTAAAAAGCTGAAACCTCCCAGCGAAAGGGCCTTGAGCAAGGACTAATTGGGGTAGTTTCGGTAATTGTAATGCTTGCTTTGCTCCACCCACAAACTTATGCTGTCCCGCCTTTACTTCAAACTTTGCCGCAGTCGTTGGAAATATTCCTGCACTGGTAATTTTAAGTTGTGACCCACCAGCGGTAAGAATAATTTCCTTTGGACTTTTTATATCAACATTTTCTTCCGTGGAAATAATTTGAATACCTTTTCGTGCAATCAAATCTGCCCCATCTCCTTGGGCTTGGATTTCAACTTTGCCTTTGCCCGCATACGCACGTAAGCCTTCTTGTGCTGCAAATAGACTGATCTTGCTTTGTGCATGGGCAATTAAAGATTTTTGACTGCTGATATTGATGCTATCGCCCGCACTTTGGCTGATCTGTCTATCTGCTGAAAGATGAAT